>NZ_CP072642.1:107500-424034 GCF_018304765.1 Chloracidobacterium sp. N | reverse complement strand
CGACAATACCTGCTGCTTGATGTCTTATCGCTTCATGGGCAAGATATGCAATCAGTTACTACGACATCGGGTGACAAGGTCTTGGTTCCCGGGTACGGAGCGTTCTTTGGTCTGGAAAGGGACGACCTATTCACAATAGTGACCCAAAGTGCAGGAAAGCTGCGCGATGACTTTTCTGATCAAAAGACATTTGCTGCGGACATCGAAGCTCTATCTCAGCGCGGTTTCATCATGGTGAGATAAGCGCAAAGATGCTTGCGTCAACGTGTTTGATTGGGGATGAGTGTCCGATCTAACATCCACTTCATCAAGGCGTTGGAGCCAAAGTCAAGGCTCAGGGCCAAGCGGCAAAGCAGCAGGCTTTCGGTGCTGTTGGCACTAAGCTACTGTGGCAACTAGCTTTTTGTTCTTTAGCTCACACTCGCCTGTGCTTGATTTTGCCAAGCATAGTGCATTAGCGACGGACTCATAATCCGTTGGTTGCAGGTTCGAATCCTGCAAGTCCCACCACTTCTTCAGACTGCGCCTTGGTCCGGTCCTGGGTCCGGTTTTGGCGCATCCGACACCCAGCAAACGATGGCATCGGTTTTGGAAAGCGTACCGCTCGGCAGCACGGGCTTGCAGGTCAGCCGGATTGGGCTTGGTTCGAGCTACGGTATTGGCGGCCGTGAGGTCGAAGCCGCCTACGAACGCGGCATCAACTACCTCTACTGGGGTTCGATCCAGCGCCCTGACTTTGGCAAGGCCATCCGCCGTCTGGCAGCGCGCGACCGGGAACGGCTCGTCATCGTCGTGCAGACGTACACCCGCGTCGGTTTTCTGATGAAGCCTGCGCTCGAATCCGCCCTGCGGGAACTTGACACCGACTACGCCGACGTTCTGCTGCTGGGCTGGTGGAATGACATGCCGCCGCGCCGCATCCGCGACGCCGCCCTGCGGCTCAAAGAGTCCGGCCGGGTACGTTCGATTATGATCTCCTGCCACGAGCGGCAGATGTTCAAAGCCTTCATCGGTGAGCCGGTGTTCGATGCCATCATGGTGCGGTACAACGCCGCGCATCCCGGCGCTGAAACCGAAGTCTTTCCCTACCTCAGCCAGCGCCGGGTAGGTGTGGTGGCTTACACAGCCACGCGCTGGGGCTCGCTGCTCGATGCGCGCCTGACACCAAAGGGCGAACCGACGCCGACTGCGGCTGACTGTTACCGTTTTGTACTAACCAACCCAAATGTCGATGTCTGCCTGGCCGGGCCGAAAGACGCCCAGGAACTCGAAGCCGCCTTTACCGCCCTTGACCGCGGCCCGATGTCAGAAGCCGAACTCCAGTGGATGAAGCGGATTGGAGCAGCCGTCCGGGAGCATCACCGGCAACCCTGGCTGGCACGCCTCGTCTCCGACCTGACTTCATAGCCCAACCGCACCGGCACTAGGGCGCAGGCACAGAGGCCACGGCTTTTATTTCGATGAGCAAATCCGGATGCGGCAGCTCGCGTACGGCCACGGTCGTTCTGGTCGGGCCGGTTTCAGCCGTAAAGTAGCGGTCATACACGGCGTTGAACGCCGCGTAGTCGGCCATGTCCACCAGAAACACGGTCACATCCACCACCTGCGCCAGGTCAACTCCGGCCGCCTGCAGGACAAGCCGCAGGTTTTCAATGACAGCTTCGGTTTGCCGGGCAATGTCACGTATGATGCGCCCGTCGGGTGTGCGGGTCATGCCGGCAATCGAGTCGTCCGGCTGCCGCGACGACAGCCCGGAGACAAAAATGAAATTCCCGACCCGCCGCGCATGGGGATAGTTCGCCCGCGGACGGGCCAGTCCGTGAAGCAGAATGTTATGGCTTTCCATAAGGTTTTCCCAAACGGTGTCACACTGACAGAACGCAGGGAGAAGCACGCCCGATGATTCCGATTCACGATGACGTGCCATCGAGCCGCTTCCCATTTGTCACCCTTGGCATCATTGTGGCGAATGCCGGGGCGTTTGCCTTTGAGCTGCTGCTGACCGAACGGCAACTTCAGCGGTTCTTTTACCAGTTTGCCGTCCAGCCCTACGAATACTTTCTCTACTTCAGCCCCTACAATCAGGGCCGCATCGAGCTTTCTGATCTCATCATTCCCCTGTTTACCTCGATGTTTTTGCACGGGGGCTGGTTTCACTTTCTGGGGAATATGCTGTACCTGTGGATTTTCGGCGACAACGTCGAAGACCGCATGGGGCACATCAAGTACCTGGTGTTTTACCTGCTGTGTGGTCTTACGGCCTCCGGGGCGCACATTGTCTCCGATCCAACCAGCCACATTCCAAGCCTCGGCGCGAGCGGCGCCATTGCCGGCGTACTGGGTGCTTACATCTGCCTCTACCCACATGCGCGTGTGTTGGTTCTGGTGCCGATTTTCATCCTGCTCTACACCTTTGAAGTCCCGGCCTGGGTGTTTCTCGGTATCTGGATTCTGCAAAACCTGGCTTCCGGCATTGCCACGCTGAGCGTTGAAACGGCGCAGAGCGGCGGCACAGCCTGGTGGGCGCATATCGGCGGCTTTGTGACCGGTTTGACACTGGTCTGGCTGTTTGCCCGCCGGATTCCGCCGCGTCAAATCCCGTACTACGAAGCCTATATTCCCTGGGACGACTGACCCTGTGCCGACTGAAAGACAACACGGCGTCCTTCCAGTGTCCAGGGTTCGTACAGCAATCGCTCAATAGCCGCCGGGTAGGTTTTGTGCTCGGCGGCCAGGATGCGCGTGGCCAGGGTTTCCGGCGTATCGTCATCGAGGACCGGCACGGCCGACTGCATGACGATGGGGCCGTGGTCGAGTTCCTCGTCCACGAGGTGGACCGTACAGCCGGAGACTTTCACACCATAGTCAAGCGCCTGACGTTGGGCGTCCAGACCGGGAAAAGCCGGAAGCAACGACGGGTGAATGTTGACAACGCGGTGTAGGAAAGCCTGGATAAACGACGGAGCTAACAACCGCATAAAGCCGGCCAGACAGATGAACCGGGGGTTATAGGGACGGATGACCTCAAGCAAAGCGGCTGAGTGCTCAGCGCGCGACAACCCGACGTGCGAGACCACATGCGTTGGGATTCCCTGCTCCGTGGCAAAATTCAGCCCTGGGGCATCTGCGCGGTTGCTGATGACCGCCGCCAACGAGGCCCGGAGACGCCCCTGCCGGATGGCTTCGGCCAAGGCCCGCAAATTCGACCCACGCCCGGAAATCAGGACGACAAGACCTGGACGTTCGCTCATGGCCGGAAAAAGTCCCTGAAAAGTCGGATGGTCGGTTGTGCACCCGGCGCAGCAACAATGCTCACCACGTCGAAGCGGTATGGCGCGTCAAACGGGCCAATGAGGGTGCGGTAACGTCGGGCAGCACGCGCCAGCCGGGCTTGCTTGCGGGGCGTGATGGCGCTTTCCGGCGTGGTGAAGTCGGTTGTTGTCCGGGTCTTGACCTCGACAAACACCAGCGTTGGCCCATCGAAGGCCACGATGTCCAGTTCGCCATAGACGCGCGCACCGGTCCGGGTCCGTCCAACCGGCACCCGTACGTTGTAAGCCACCACCTGCATACCGCACCGGGTCAGAAAGCGCGCGGCCAGGCGTTCACCCTGTTGACCGAGGCTTTGACGGTTCGTTTCGGAAGGTGTTGCTTCAGAAAAGCCGAGCAGTTTCAGGAGCCTCATGAGCGTTGCGGATGGCTTTCCTTCGCAGGGGATGCCGCGCGGCGAAAGGGAGACACCAGCATCCGAAGGACGATGTAGGTCCAACGGGTCAGGGCAGCCTTCCATGGGGAACGGCGGGTCAGTTGCTCAAGACGTTGCAGCCGCCGTTCGAGCAGGGCCCGCTCCTCATGGGTGTAGTAGGCGCCGCCGGCAGAGGCAAGGCGTTCGGTCAGGGTTTCCTGGAGCTGTTTCACCAGTTGCGCCAATTTCGGCGGCGGATAGGAAGCGAGCACCATTTCCTGGTCACGCAGACGTACCGGCGGGGTGTCGAGTCCCAGAAAGTCTTCGAGCAGGTAGGTGTCCGGCGGCTGCCAGTCCGGTACGGAGATCACACACTGGAGCGTCCAGACCAGATGCAGAAACCAGCGGCGGATGAGCCACGCCGGCCAGCTCAGACGGGCCAGTTCCTGGATGTCCTGCCACCGCTGCGTGTAGGTGCGGCGCTCGGGTGGCTCGGTGCTTTCCGGCAAGGCAGCGTACCATTCACCGAAGGTCCGGGCCAGCGCCCGGAGTTCCGCCCGGGAACGCACCATCAGCAGCGCCACCGAAATCTGCTTGAGACGCTGAATGGTCGTCTCCAAGGCTTTCCACTCGGTCAGCACCCGCTCGTCCGTCAGGTCTGGATTTTCCAGATCGGCCAGCGCCACCAGAGACGAGGCCAGACGGAT
Source organism: Chloracidobacterium sp. N (assembly GCF_018304765.1). Classification (NCBI taxonomy): domain Bacteria; kingdom Pseudomonadati; phylum Acidobacteriota; class Blastocatellia; order Chloracidobacteriales; family Chloracidobacteriaceae; genus Chloracidobacterium; species Candidatus Chloracidobacterium aggregatum. The sequence goes on along the minus strand of NZ_CP072642.1, from coordinate 419,642 downwards.
GGGTTCCCGGCGGTCGAGATCGCGAATCAGGGCGGGCAGCCGGGAGCGGTACTCGGCGCGTTCGGTCTCGCCCAGCACGAGCAGGTCATCGAGTCGCCGCTGGATGCGCCGCAGGCAGGTTCGCGCGGCCACCATTTCTTCGTAGGTGTAGGCCTGGCTTCCGAGTTCGAGCGCCATTTCGATGGACTGGGTGAGCACCGCCACATCGTGGGTCTGGGGCGTGACGTGCTGCGCCAGACGCTCAAAAGTGTAGGTCGCCATGGGCAAGTCGCTTCGCGCCAGAAAGGCCCGTTTGCCGAGATCATCCACCGACACCCGTGCGGCATGCCGGGCCGAGGTTTCGCCCGAAAAGATTTGCTCCTCCAGATCAGCGTGCTCCTGGGCGCGGGTGAGAATGCTGATGTGAAAGGCCCGCCAGAACCGCAAAAATGCTTCTTTCAGAATGTCCTGGGGCTGGCGCATGGTGGGCAGGCTGGACAGTCCGGCTTCCCGGTTGGTGTAGAGCATCAGGGGAAAACTGACCTTGGTAAAGGAAAGCTCCTGTTCGATGTGCCAGGCGGCCAGCCCGTCCAGGTGATACTGTTCGACATCGTTGGGCGTCCGTCCGGTGAGAAGCCGGACGTAGGTGCGGCTCCATTCGAGCACCAGGCTCCGCCAGTGGAGGTAGTGCTCATAGTTGTTTTCCCGCGCCCGGGCATAGTCACAGTCAAACGCCCGCCGCAGGTGGTTGAGACAGTTGAGCAGGTCACCGGTCATCAGGTTTTCGGAGTGAAGCCGGAGTTCTGCCGTGCCATCCGCAGCCGGGAACAGGGAGCGCCGGTGCTTGATGGCGCTGATGAGCAGTTCGGCCAGGGTATTGCGCTGATTGAAGACATCCATGCCGTCGGCCAGCGGCAGCCCGTTGCGCCGGGCAAAGTGGGCTGTGCCTTCCGTCAGCCGCTCGACGGCATAGATGTCGCCGGTCGGGGTGGCAAACTTTCGTATCGCGTCGTGGCAGTAAAAAGTCAGCTCACAGAAGTCCCCAACCCGCTTGAGCAGAAAAAGCTTGCTGCGCAATGTCATGGACGATCCCAGAAACTCCCGCTCGAAGCTGTGGAGAAAGCGGTGGAGGACTTCTGGAAACAGATTGAAGAAAATTTCCCGGAGCAACGGCAGGTAAGCCTGTCGAACGGCGTCCACGAACCGGGAGCCGTCCTCGGCGAGGGCGTTGGCCGTCACCGTCAGAAAGTTTTCGACGAAGTGAATCTGACCTTCGAGGGACCCGGACAGGTGATGCTGAATGTACTCACCCAGGATGTAGGCCACGGGATGATCGGGTCCCTGATTGCGTACCTGGATGGTAGGGATACCACGGCGTTTGGCCAGGGCTTCAAGGGTGTATTCCACGGCGGCGGAAAACAGCGTGTCATCCGTGATTTTCTGCCACTTGCGGGCGCTGATGAGCATGGCCAGCAAGCCAATTTCACCCTCCCGATCCAGCAGGTTTTGCTCCTCGATCAGGCGCTTGAGGTAGGCGGCATCCGAAGGTGAGTACACGGCGGTGCCGTTTTTGTCCTTGAGAACCGTCGTCTGCAGGCTGACTTCGGCGCGGTCGGCCGCCATCTGTGGAATGAGCGGATGCCGGAGCAGGGACTGAAGCACCTGCACCGCGCATCGTTCGATGACCTCGTGGGTCAGCTCCTGGTTTTGTCCCCGTGGCAGCGTCGCACGAAGGATGGTTTCCAGGTTGAGGTCCACGGCCAGTTCAACCGGCCGCATGGCAGGCGGAAAGTTGGGAATGAACTCACGGCAATAGGGGAGCAGGATGTCGGCCGCGCGAACCTCAAACTCGGCGATGCGAATTTCGCCGGTGCGGAACTGCTCCCGATGCCAATCAGCGATGACGACGGCAATCTGATCCTTGATTTCCGCAATCCGCACCTGCTGGCGCAGCGCCGTCCGCAACTCGCTCAGATTCAGGACCTGCGTGGCGCGTCCGGCTTCCCCCCGCAGTGGAGCCGTTTCGCGAGCCGCCGCCGCATCCCCCGAAACCAGCGTCGGCAGGCCAAGCCGGCTCAGACGCTCATTGAGTTCACGCTCGATTTCATCGAGGGTTGGCGGCGTGGACGGCAACTCCCCTGACGGCGCTTGCCGAGACGCAACCGCCGGCGGAACCGTGGTTGGAGAAGTCCGCTCCATAGAGAAACCCAACCTGCAGGTGACGAAGGTGCAGGGAAAGGCATGCCGGCAGGGAGAGTCATACGACCACACCCGCCGGGTCGCCTGCAACCCACGCTGGCAGAGTTACCCGGCTGCCCCCGGATTACCCGTGTCGCTTGATCAACCGCGTAATATCCATGGCCATCGTAATCTGGTCGGCCACTTCATAGGCTTCAAACGAGTACATCAGAAGTGGCGAAGCCAGAATTTCCCGCACGGCGGTTTCACCCAGCCGGTCTTCGAGCTTGGCATGAACAGCATGCCCCCCCTCGAAGAAGATGGCCCCCGAAAGGGGAGCCTTGTCGCCCAAGTCACTTTTGATCAGGACGTTCAACTTGCCGCTCAGTTTGTGCCGTACCACCAGATCGATACACTGGGCGAGGGTGACTTGCTGGAGTGGGTCCGGCGTTGCCCGTCCAGCGACCATCGCCTGGTGCCGGGCCAGGACGCTGTTGACGCGAATAAGGAGTTCTTCCAGCGCAAAGGGCTTGCCCAGATAATCATCCGCGCCGAGGCCAATACCTTCCAGACGCTCGTCGGTGTCCCGCTTGGCGCTCAGGAAAATAAAGGGAATGTTCTTCGTTGCCTGATTGAGACGCACGAGCTGGCACACTTCGTGGCCGGTCATTCCGGGCATCATCACATCACACACGATGAGGTCAAAGGGCCCCTGCTGCTGCAACAAGCGCATGGCAGGAAGCCCCCCATCGGCTTCAACCGTGGTGTGTCCACCGTGCTTGAGTGCCATCACGGTTGCCAAACGCACGTCCGGCTCATCGTCAATTACAAGAATGTGTGCCATAGCCAGTGCCTTCTTGAGGTGTCAACGAATGGGACTAAAATGCGGGTTCCTGATACTCACCAAAGACCGGTCGCAGACAGTCGCAGATTTCACCCAGGGTGGCATAGGTGCGCACCGCTTCAATGATGAGCGGCATGGTGTTGGCATTGGTGCGGGCCCCTTCGGCTAACGCCTGCAGAGCACGTTTGACCGCGGCGTTGTCACGTTGCGCCCGGAGCGCTGCCAGCCGTTCGCGCTGGGCCTGCTCGGCGCGCTCATCAATCAACAGCAGCGGCACTTCCTGGGTCTCCGACTGGGTAAAGCCATTGACCCCGACAATGATTTTTTCACGGCTGTCCACAACTTTCTGGTACTGGTACGACGCTTCCTGAATTTCCTTCTGGGGAAAACCGGCCTCAATGGCCGCCACCATACCGCCCATGGCGTCAATCCGGCGGATGTAATCGAGGGCTTCAGCTTCCAGGTCGTTGGTCAGCTTTTCGACGAAGTAGCTCCCTCCGAGGGGGTCAATGGTATTGGTGACACCGGTTTCATGCGCAATGATCTGCTGCGTACGGAGGGCAATGGTCGCCGCCTGCTCCGAGGGAAGCGCCAGGGTTTCATCGAGCGAGTTGGTGTGCAGCGACTGCGTGCCGCCCAGAACGGCCGCCAGGGCCTGAATGGCCACCCGCACGACGTTGTTGTACGGCTGCTGGGCCGTCAGCGTGCAGCCGGCCGTCTGCGCGTGGAAGCGGAGCATCCAGGAACGTTCCTGCTGCGCCCCGAAACGTTCACGCATGATGCGCGCCCAGAGCCGCCGCGCTGCGCGGTACTTGGCGATTTCCTCAAAGAAATCGTTGTGGGCGTTGAAGAAAAACGAAAGCCGGGGGGCAAAGTCATCCACGTTGAGACCAGCTTCGATGCAAGCCTGGACGTACTCAATGCCGTCCCGCAGGGTAAAGGCCAGTTCCTGCGCGGCCGTCGCGCCGGCTTCCCGAATGTGATAGCCCGAAATGGACACGGGATTGAACTTCGGCATGCGCTCGACGCAGAAGGCAATGCTGTCCGTTACCAGCCGCATCGCCGGGCGGGGCGGATAAATCCATTCTTTCTGGGCAATGTATTCCTTGAGGATGTCGTTTTGGAGCGTCCCGGAGACCTGACGCAAATCTGCCCCCTGCTTCTCGGCCGTGACGATGAACATGGCAAAGATGACCGAGGCGGGCGCATTGATGGTCATCGAGGTCGTCACCTTTTCGAGTGGAATCCCGGCAAACAGGGTTTCCATATCGGCCAGGCTGGACACCGAGACCCCACACTTGCCGACTTCGCCCAGCGAAAAGGGGCTGTCGGCGTCGTACCCCATCAACGTCGGCAGGTCGAACGCCACTGACAATCCGGTTTGCCCCTGCTCCAGCAGATACCGGAACCGTTGATTCGTATCCTCCGGCGAGCCAAATCCGGCAAACTGGCGCATCGTCCACAACTTGCCCCGGTAGCCGGTGGCGTGAATCCCCCGCGTGTAGGGGAACTCTCCGGGAAAACCAAGATCGCGGACGTAGTCAAAATCCGGGAGGTCATTGGGCGTATAAAGCCGCTGAATCGGACGCAGTGAAACCGTCGTGAAGTCCGAACAGCTTTCCGGCATCCTGGCCAGCGTTCTGGCCAGCGTCGTGGACTCCCAACGCTCCTGCGCAGCTTGCAGGGTGTCCGGCTCAGTGTGGACAGCGGATATTGTTGTTGAAGCGGCGCTCATTACCCCACCCCCTCTTGCCTTTCACGGGCTTTCTGGTCACGGGCTTCCTGGTTGCCCCAGTGTCTTGCAGGGCGAAAACCACCATGTGTGCACCATGCCTGAAAACTATATCCGAGTGCTGGATAGGCGGCAACGTGCCGCCCAAATCTCCGGTGCCCCGGTCTCAGGCCCTAGTCCGGGATAGGCCGCCCCATGCTCTGGTAGATGAGTTCGATCTCTTTTTTCTTTTCCAGCGCCTCTTTGTTGTCGGCATCCAGAGCAAGCACCTGCCGGTACATCCGCAGCGCCGCCGGATAATAGATGCGCGGCCCGGCTTGTCCAAGGTCCCGCAGGGCATTTCCATATTCGACCTTGGCGGCCACGAGCTGGCGCTTGAGGGCGGCATTCTGCGGAGCCGCCTCGTAATCCTTCTGGCACTTGCGAACCTTTTCAACCAGGACCATGGTCTCCGGCTTGAGTAACTTGATGAAGTTTTCATCCGTCACCGGATCGCCATACCTGGGCGCCGCATTGGGCGCTGAAGCCGGTGTCTCCCCGGCCGGTGGTGGCGTCGCCGGGGCGCCGGACCCATAACCACCTGCCGCCGGCGCCGGAGCGTTCGATGACACCGGGCGCGGCGCATCACCACAGGCGGCGGTCAGCAGTCCGGCCGCAAACACCAGCGCTGGCGCAAACTTCACGGTTTTCATACCTTTTCCCCCTACTTGTCGGTCATTCCAGCGCACGCTATCACAGGCTGGCGACAGCGACTACCTGCCCTGACTACCTGGCCCCCTCATGTCCCGGCGCTGTTTTCGCCAGCGGATGACGGCTGACGGACCACGATCACAGCCGACACCGCCTCCGGGGTTTCCAGGGTGACGACGGAGGAAAAACCTTCTGCGGCCAGGGCCGGACGCGCCTGGCGCAACGCCGCGTGCTGTTGTGCCACGACTTCCGGCGGCACCTGGCGGTGCGGACGCGCCGCGTTGCCGGCCAGGCAGATTTCAAGCGGCAGGTCAAAGACGATCAACACCACTTCGACGCCCTGGGCCGTGGCAAATTCCCGCAGCCGCATCCGTGCGAACGGATACGCATGGGTGGCGTCCACAACGGTCAGCTTCCCCCGCGCCAGCCGCCGCGCCGCAATGAGGTACAGCGCCTCGAAAGCATCTTCCGTCGCCGATTGATCCCGTTCGTCGTCTGCCACCAGCGACCTGAACACATCCGAGGAAAGCACCTCGGTTGGCGCAAACCATCGCCGGGCAAAGGTCGTCTTTCCCGAACCCGATGCGCCGGCCAGCGCGATAAGTGTCTGTGGCGGGATGTGAATGCGCATACGGTACAAACCGTGTGGGGCCAATGCCCCCGCCGGCTGCCCGGGGAAACCTGCCGTTCATTCGCCGGGCAGCGATGTGGGCTGGCCGAAGATGTAGGTTTCGATGACCTGTGCCACGCCGTCTTCGGTGTTGGGCGCGGTCAGCTCGAATCCCATGGCCTTGAGTTCCGGTTCGGCATTGCCCATGAGAATCCCCCGCCCGGCATAGTGCAGCATGTCGAGGTCGTTGTAGTTGTCTCCAACGGCGAGAATTTCCTCCCGTGCGACCCCAAGCTGTGAAGCGACATAGGCAATGCCGGTGGCTTTTGAGCAGGACGGATGCATCAGATCGAGAATCGTCATGTCGTTGTGCGGATAGGTCGTCACCAGCAGCCGGGCTTCCGTCGCCATGTCGCGTTCCAGCACCTGGGCGAGGGACTGCATGGCGGCACAGGGGCCGCAAAACATCACCTGGGTGACGGGTTCTTTCACAAACACCTGCAGGTCATCCACCTGATGGACATACTGGCGGTTGATTTCCAGGTAGTGGCGCAACGCAGCGTTCCGCTCCGAAACACCATCGGTCAGGATGCGCCCGTCGCCTTCCGGGTCATCCAGGGCAATGGTGTCAGCACCAAAGGCTTTGCCGATCGCCACGAGTTCGCGCGCGACGGTCACATCAAGCGGCTGGTAGTGGTGAACGGCTGCCGTCTCGATGTCTTTGACGAGCGCGCCATTGTGTGTCACGAGTGGCGTGGTGAGACCGGCATCGCGGGCGATGGGGCGGGCCGAGTGAAAGCGGCGCCCGGTCGCAATGACCACATCCACAGCGTATTCCTGAATGGCGCGCTCCATGGCCCGGCGCGTCCGCAGAGTCAGCTTGCTGTCCGGGCCAAGCAGGGTGCCGTCCAGGTCCACGGCCAGCAGACGGTAACGGGTCATGGTAACGTCCTCCCGACGGCAATCGGCTGCAACAACCCGGTGAGGCGGGTCAGGTCGTCAACGAGTATATCGGCTGCGGTGAGTTCGGACGAGGCGCGAAAACCGTACGTGACCCCGCAGGTGAGCGTCCCGGCGGCCCGTCCGGCACGGATGTCGTTCGGGCTGTCACCGATCATGACCGCTTCCGCCGGATTGACGCCCCCACAGGCGGCGAGTCCGGCCTGAACCGGCGCCGGGTGTGGCTTGCGTTCCGGCAGCGTATCGCCGCCGATGACCGCCACGAAGTGCGTCCGCAGCCCCAGTCCCTGCAGAATCGTTTCCGAAAAGCCGGCCGGTTTGTTCGTGACCACGGCTTTGGGCAACTCCGCAAAGTATTCGAGGACCGCTTCCACGTGCGGATAGGCACGTGTCGTCGCCAGCAGATGCCGGGCGTAGTGTGTTTTGAAGCGTTCCAGGGCCTCGCTGACGAAGGCATCGGAAAGCGCCGGCCCGGCGCCGGCAGCGGTCAGCCCGCGCTCGATGAGCCGGCGCGCTCCATCGCCAACCAGGCGCGTCGTCACCTCCACCCCAAGCGGCGGCAGTCCCAGGTCGCACAGCGTGAGATCGAGCGCCGTGGCCAGGTCACGGCGGGAATCCACCAGGGTGCCATCGAGATCGAAAAGCAGGGCGCGCACCCGGTAGCGGTGTGCTGGCTGGGCTTGTGACGGTTCAACCAAGGGGCTTCCCGGTTTCGCGCAGGAGTTTGAAGGCGGCCCGAATCGGTACGGCCAGATTGTTGCCGGGAACCTGCCCACCGCCTTCATCCACCGTGACCTGGGCATTGATGCCAATGACCTTGCCCGCACTGTTGAAGATGGGGCTGCCGGAGCCACCTTCCTGCGTGGCGGCATCGTGCACGATGCGTCCCGCAACCAGCCGGGTCACGTGTCCCTGGGTGACGAGAGGGACGAGTTCACCGCGCTGTGCCAGCAGGATGGCCTTTTCAGACACCTTGAAGCGCCGCTCGAGGTCGCGCTTGAGCTGCCCATCCGTGAGTTGCGCGACCAGCACCTCGACCCCATTGGGAAACCCCATCAGCAGGATGGCCTGGCCGGTGATGTCCGGCAGGGGCTTCGTTTCATCTTCCTCAAAGCCCTCGATGGGCAGAATGGGTATCCTGGCGTCACCCGGATTGAAGGTACACAGGGCGACATCGCTTTCCTGTGAAAAGCCAACGGGTTTGAGGACAAAGGGCGTCTTGTGTTCGGGAAAGTAGGCTTGAATTTCCTTGATGTAAGGTTTTCCACCAAGTTGGGTGATGAGTTTGTCAGTAGGATCAGTCCACCACGGCTGGGCAATGTGCCGGTTGGTGAGAATGACGCCTTCCGCGACGACAAACCCCGTGCCGCTGAACTCCTCGAAAAATTCGTTGCCGGTGCCTTCAAAGCTCACGTTGAGTTTGCCATCGGCAGAAAGTGCCCGGCTGTCATCGAAGCTGTGGTCAATGTAGCGCAGGGGACGCTGCTGGGCATCCTGGTAGGTATAGGTTCCGACGATGAGGCAGACCCCGCCCCGGTAGCTGGCTGCGATCTTGGGTGCAAAGTTGATGGCTTCCTCGTAGTCCTTCAGGCGGTTTTTGAGCTTCTCGTTCTCCTCCATCAGCACGTCAATCTGGATACCTGAATCGCGGTTTTTGCTCCGCAGGTCTTCTGTCAGCTTGGCGTAGTTCCACAGAAAGACGAAGACGATCACCGTTGCTGACATCACCGACAGCGGAATCAACACGGTCAGCAACAGCGCCACGGCCCGTACCCAGGCCGGCATCTCAGCGTAGAGGGCAAAAACCAGTTCCTTGAGAAAGCGCGTCGCCGTTCGCGGATGGAGCTGCCCGCCTGCGTCAACTTCAGGAAACTGGAGAACGCCCACCGACGGCGCGTCCGGCTGCGGCCTGGCCACGACTTTGAGCAGGACTTTCTCCGGCTCACATCCGGCGGCAACCTGGCGTGGCTCAACGGCAACGACATCCCCATCGGTCAGGGCAATGGGCGTTCCATCCACCGGGGTGTGCAGTTCGTCATTGATGCGGAACGAATAATGGTCAGCGTCATGCACGAACAGTTCCAGCCGCTGTGCCTGGCGCCGGATGGCAGCCACAGCCCCGGCGGTCTCCGCACCCGGAACATCCAGGACGACATCACATCCATCCCCGACGCCAATGGTGACGGCTTCCTTGTCCAGGACAAAAGAACGCCCGTTCCCCGCCCCAGTCAGGGAAACCACCAGCAGATTCGACGCCGTGTTACCAATTTTCATGGCTGTGCGACGGACAGGGGCCGCCAGGGAACCAGAAGTCAGGAAGCCTCAAACGGTGGGGTGGATGTTTTCATCAACCCGAGACAGTTGCGCTAACTCGCCCAGGCTGGCAGCCGCATTGGCTGCCAGTTCGACAAGTCCCCATGTTACTTTTGACCGACCTGGACGACAAGGTTTTCCGCAACGGTATTTGGTCGAGATCGCAGCCGCATGGAGCGTACAAGGCGGGTGTCAGACGTAACCGGCATCATCTTTCTGGTTGGTTTCATGGGTTCGGGGAAGACGACCGTCGGGCAGCACCTGGCCGCCCGCCTCGGTGGACGTTTCATTGATCTGGACGAGCGGATTGCCCGGGCAGCCGGCCGCTCCATCCCGGAACTGTTCCAGACGGAGGGAGAAACCGGTTTTCGCCAGCGGGAGCACGCGGCACTCATCCAGGTGTGCGCCGAACTGCGTCAGGATGACCTGCCCTGGAATATCGTTGCCCTTGGGGGCGGGACGTTCACGCGGCCTGAAAACCGGAACCACATTCGCCAGACCGGATGCAGTGTCTGGCTCGACGTTCCGTTTGACATCCTGGCCACGCGCGTGGTGCCGGATGGCCGCCGCCCTCTGTGGACCTCTGTGGATGAAGCCCGGTTGCGTTATGAACAGCGCCGGGCGGACTATGCCCAGGCCGACATCCGCGTACCGGTTGGGACCGCGCCACCGGAACAGGTCACGGAGGACGTCCTCCGGGCTCTGTCTGCCTTCCAGAGGGCAGGTTCTTCAAAGAGCTTGACAACGCAGCCCGGAAACAGCTACGAATAGCGACTGCCTTGGTTGGTCTTCTGATGCAACCAGGCAACGACCTGTCGCGGGGTGGAGCAGTCCGGTAGCTCGTTGGGCTCATAACCCAAAGGTCACGGGTTCAAATCCCGTCCCCGCATCCATTTCAAGCCCTGCCGTTGTGCAGGGCTTTCGTGTTTCTCCCTCTGTTGACAACGTGGGCGCAGGTTTGACGGGTCAGGGCTGTGCAGCGGCCTGCTGCCGGGCCTTCTCCAGCCACGTCCTGATGAGCGGTTCGTCAGGCGCAAGCTCAGCGGCAAGGCGCAGTTCGTGTTCGGCGGCCGTGGCATCACCAGCTTCGAGGAGCAGGATGCCCAGCCGCCCGCGCGGACCGGCTGCCAGGGGCAACAACCGTACCAAACGCCGATAGACCTCCGTGGCGGCCTCCCGCTCACCAATCGTCACCAGGGTTTCCCCAACGACGAAGAGCGGCTGGGGCGCTTCCGGGGCATAGCGCAACGCGGTCTGGACTTCCGACATGGCTGCCTCCCGTTCCCCCAGCGCCGCCAGGACGCGCGCATACAGCGCGTGGGTCAATCCCCATTCGTTAGAGGGAAGCACCAGATACGGCGGTTCCCTGACAAGCATGCGCTCCAGACGCGCCCGCGCGGGCTCGAAAGCGTTGTCCTCGATGTCGAGGGTCGTCAGCATGATGTTGGCCGAAATGGAACGCGGTTCCACCCGCAATGCCTGCTCGTAGAAGGCCCGTGCCTGCTGTGGCTGGTAGCGAACGAGGGCATCTCCAACGTTGACGTAACCAATCGGGTGCTGTGGATCGGTTTCAATGAAGCGGCTGAACAGCGTGTAGTTGTCACGCCAGTCGAGATTGCGCTGCGCCGTGCGATACACGTAGCTTCCCACCAAACTGGCCACGCCCAGAAGAAGGCATAGCCGCGTGACTTCAGCCCGCAGAGGCCAGTGCCGGTGTTTCCCCATTTTGGCTTTGAGCCAGGTTTCCGGCCAGTGGGCCTTTTCCCAAACCAGCCACACCGCATAACCAAGGGCCATGGCATAGCCAGCCGATGGAACATACAGCCAGCGTTCCCCAACCAGCATGCCCAGCGGAATTGGTACGTTGCTCACAACGGACAGGGTGATGAACCAGAACCCAATGGCAAAGGCCACGAGTGGGATTCGTCGCCAGGTGAGCCACAGGGCGGCCACCAATCCGGCATGGAGCAACAAGCCCACCAACTTCCATTCGTTCCAGTTGGGAATGACCGGGACATTCGTGCCGTCATACTGCGGGCGCAGCGGGTAGCCGACAAACAGCAGGCGGTACCAGATCAACCCGACCTCCAGCATGATGATGGCCCGCTGCCAAAGCGTGTACCCGGCCAGCGTCACCAGTCCGACCCCGGCCATCTGGGCAGTGCCTTCGCCAGCCAGGGAACGTAACCAGAAATACGGGACAAGAGACGCAGCCAGCACCCAGAACGGGGACGTCACCTGCCACAAGCAGCGCAGGCGTGCGGTCAGCGCACCGTGGAGAAAACAGCGCCGCCGCGCAACCAGGACCTCGGCCAACCACAGGGCCGCCGGCAACGTCACCATGTTTTCCTTGGAGAGCAGCGCCGCGAGATAAGCCACGGCCGCCGCGCCGCGCCAGGCCCAGACTTTGGCCCGGTGACGTTTTGCCCGCCGCGCAGCCACCCAGGCCCACCACATCAGCCCGCCAGACAACATGCCCAGCAGTTCGCTGCGCCCGACGACATTGGCTACCGCTTCGGTGTGAACCGGGTGTACGGCAAACACAAGCGCCGCCACGCCGGCAATGCCCGGTGCGACGCGGTAACAGCGGAGCAGGCCAAACAGCAGCGCGACATTGGCCGCATGGAGCAGCACGTTGATCAGGTGATACCCCAGGGGTGCCAGCCCCCAGAGGGCATACTCCACCGTGAAGGTGACGATGGTGAGGGGGCGATAGTTACCGACGCCACCGGATTTATGGCTCCAGTAACCTTTGGTGAACAGCCACGGTATCTGCCGCCAGTCGGTAATGTAGGGATTGGTCTGGACGATGCTGATGTCGTCATAAACAAAGCCGTTGGCCAGCGTGTTGGCGTACACCAGCAGGGCCAGCGCAACGACAGCGATCCCCATCTGACGTGGTGACAGCGATGTCTTCACGGTGACGTGTCCGAGGGTGAAAGTCGTCGTGGCGGCCCCGTTGCCGGAGCGGGGGTTTCCCGTGCGCGTTGCTGGCGGATGAAATTCAACCTTGCCTGCAAGGCCTCGGCGTCGGGTGCCCGCTGCAAGCCTTCCAGCAAGACGGCTTCGGCTTCGGCGTAGCGTTCCAGCTCGATCAGCACCGTGGCGAGGTTACTGTAAGCCCGCCCGTGATCGCGGTCATGAATGGTGAGCTGACGAAAACCCGCCAGCGCCGCCTCAATCTGCCCGGCCTGCAAAAAGACCTGGCTGGTTTCAAACAGCACCTTCAACGAGTCCGGTGACTGGTGCAGGGCGATCCGGGCCTGCTCAAGCGCCAGGGGAAGGTCTCCGGTCAGCGCGAGGGCTTTGGCATACAGGGCGTGCCAGTCTGCCCATTCTCCGGACGGTGTCGGCAGATTGGGCGGCTCCTGCGCCAGCAGCGCCGCCAGACGGTCACGGGCCGCGGCAGCCTTGCCTTCCCGCAGGTCAAGCTCAGCCAGACTGCCCTGCGGCGACAGAAAGACCGGGTCCAGTTCAAGGGCCGCTTCCAGAAGCTGGCGTGCGCGCACCGGATCGCGCGTCATAAGTTCGTGGCCAAGTATCATGTAGCCCGAAGGGTTGTTCGGCGCCGTTGCCACCAGGCTTTCAAAAAGCGTGACGTTGTTTCGCCAGTCGCGGTTTCGCCACACGGTGACAACACTGTAGAACACAAGCAGCCCGGCCATCCCAACCAGTGCCGCCAAACGCAGCGCGCCACCGGTATGAACCCCTCGCAACACGGCCACGGACACCAACAGCACGGCGGCTACTGACGGGAGGTACAGCCACCGCTCGGCAAGCAATGTTCCAAGTGGCAGCACGACATTGCTCGTGACAGCCAAAGTGACGAACCAGAACGCCACCGCAAAGGTCACGAGCGGGGACTGGCGACGGCAGACCAGCGCCAACACAAGCAACCCGGCGGTGATGGCCAAACCCACCAGGACGCGCCATTGAAGGGTGGGCGTCAGGTCAAATTCCCGAATGCCGTACAGCATCTGCAGGGGATAGCCAAACATCACAAGGCGATACCAGGTCACACCGACCCCGGCCATGATGATGCACCGCTCCCACAGGCTTCGCCCAGCCAGCGGCACATGTCCTGTTTCAACCTGCTGCTCCATCCCTTCACCGGCCAGCATCCGCAGCCAGAAATACGGCACCAGCACGGCCAAAAAGACGACAAACGGCCCGGAAGCCTCCAGAGCACCCCGGCGACGGAACCTTCCGGCAAGCCACTCACCGGCGAACAGTGCCGCCGGAAGCACGATCATGTTTTCCTTGGAAAGCACGGCCGCCAGATAGGCCGTGGCAGACACCACCCGCCAGCCCCATCCTTTGACGCCCCCCTCACGCCCCTGCAACCAGGCCCACCACATCAGCCCGCCGAAAAACATGCCCAGCAACTCGGCCCGCCCGACGATATTCGCCACCGCTTCGGTGTGGACGGGGTGCACGGCAAACAGCGCGGCTGCGAGGCTGGCCAAACCAACCGCCACCCGGTAGCGCCTCAACAGGTAAAACAACCAGGCGACATTGGCGGCATGCAGCAGGATGTTGACCAGGTGATACCCGGCCGGACGTTCCCCCCACAACTGGTACTCCACAGCAAACGTGCTGACGGTGAGAGGGCGATAGTTGCCGCCGCCGCCAGTGACATGGCTCCAGTAACCGCGCCGCCACAACGCCGACCAGTCCGGTTGGTGCACATTTGGATTGTTGACGATGATGGGAACATCGTCGTAGGCAAAAGCATTGCCCAGGGTATTGAGATACACCACCACCGCCAGACTGATGAGCAGGACCACAGTGCGCCGTGGTGATGGAGAGACCACTGACCGGTGCCAACGACTCCACCAGGAGAAAGTCTGGAAAGGTACGGCGGTCATGACTCCAACCGGTCGGCCAGTGGGCGCTGGCGTGTGGTCTGAACGAACGTCGGACGCACCGCGCCCGCCCCCAACGCCTCGATGGCTTGCCGGACCTCTTCCAGAAACTGCTGCCGGGTGCGCCGCCGCGCCCGTACCGGTACGGCTTGCAGATGCTGTTCGATGACCAGACACATCCTGTGCCAGGCCGTTTCAAAAGCGTCGGCTACTCGCGGAAGCTGTGAAATATCATAAGGCACGGCAACGGCAGTCACGCCCAGCCGGGCAAACACAGCCAGGTAGCGGGCGGTGGCCAAATCCGGGCAGCCCAACCGCCGCCGCCCGACCTTCAGCTCAATACCGAGCAGGGTGTGCTGAATCTGCACGACCGGTGGCTGGCGACACGGCGTACGAAACAAATCGAAGCGCCGCGTGCGTTGGCTGAGCACCATCTGTTCATAGAGCTTTGGCAACGTGCCGTCGCCAAGCGCCCGGATGATGTCGGCTTGCCACTGATGGCGTGCGTCCTCGGTCATCGTCGTATCCTACGGGGACTGCCAAGCGGGGACTGCCAAGACACGCCTTCCCTTTTCGTCACCCCGTGGGGCTATGCCGCCGTGGCGACCGGGCGGTCTTCCGGCAAAGCGGCGCCTTCGGCGTAGAGCAGGTGCGGCGTGGCGTGTGCGATATTGACGGTGTAGAGACCGGGTTTGGGTGCAACGGTCCGGGGCACGAGAACGGTATGGTTCCCACGGGTGTGGCCCTGCATCAAATCCCCATCGTGGGCCGGCCCCTTGACGAGCACCTCGGCCTGGCGTCCCACCCACCGCCGGTAGTTGAGCCAACTCCAGTGCTTCTGGCGCTCGATGAGCCGCATCAGCCGCGCCACCTTGACCCCATGCGGAATGTCGTCAAAGTGCGTGGCGGCCGGCGTTCCCTCCCGTTCGGAGTAAACGAACATAAACGCCATATCGAACTGCACCGCGTCATAGAGGGTCAGGGTTTCTTCAAAATCGGCTTCCGTTTCGCCTGGAAAACCGCAGATGATGTCGGTTGAAAGCGTGGCTTCCGGCAGCCGTGACCGAATCGCGGCAATGCGTTCGAGGTAATACTCGCGCGTGTACTCCCGCGCCATCCGGCGCAGGGTCCGGTTTGAGCCAGCCTGCACCGGCAGGTGAATGTACTGGCACACCGCAGGCGTCTCCGCAATGGCGGCAATGATGTCGTCCGTGAAGTTGATGGGATGGCTGGTGATGAAACGCACCCGTGGAATGCCAACCTGCCCGACCATCCGCAGCAACTCGGCAAAGGAAGGAAAGCCCGGCAGCAGCCTGCGGTGCGGGCCCAGCCCCGGCTCCAGCCCGTAGCTGTTGACGTTCTGCCCCAGCAGGCTGACTTCCACCACGCCGGCCTCCCGCAGGGCTTCGACTTCCCGCAGAATATCCGCTGCCGGCCGCGACACTTCCGGGCCGCGGGTGGTCGGGACGATACAGTAGGTGCACTTGTGGTTGCAGCCGCGCGTGATGGCCACGTGGGCGGAAAGGGCGCCTTTTGGCGGCGGCGGCGCGTAATCACGCAGTTCATCCCGGAAGGCAAAGCTTTGAAACCTGCCCTGGCGGAGTGCAGGGATGAGATCGGTCAGGGCGCCGGGTCCGAGCATGATGTCCACGCCGAACTTGGCCCCCATTGCCTGTCCTTCGGGCAACTGAGCCAGGCATCCCATCAGTGCCACCGTCACCGTCCGGCGCTTTTTCTCCTTGCGCAGTGCACCGAGCAGGGAGCGGGCTTTCTCGACCGGCTTGCCACGTACGGCGCAGGTGTTGAGCAGCACCAGGTCGGCCTCGTGAATGTTGTCCACAAACGAGTAGCCCACCCCGGCCAACTGGGACTGAATGGCATGGGTGTCATACTCATTCATCTGACACCCAAGCGTGATGACGCAAGCTTGCATAAGACGAACGACCTACCCTTGGCAGCACGGATAAGGTTTGACTATAGCGCGTAGGGCAGGCTTTTCAATGACCGTTCGGGTCAGCAACTTCCAGCCAGGGCTTGACCCGTGGCGAGTAACGTCCAACAATGGGCAGCGGTTTGCCTGACGACCTGCCGCTGGCTTGCGGGTCGTTTCTCCTCAACTTTACCCATCCCAGATATGCCTATGAAGTTTGTTCCTCGCACCCCATCGCGGTTGGCTGCCGGTGTCATGAGTTTGGTTTGTGTCACGTGTCTCACCGGATTCCCGGTGCTTGTCGGGGGAAGCGGACGCGGCCTCGTCCAGGCCCAGGAAGTCGAGTTTGGACTTGGCCCGGAACCAGGCGATGCGTGGAAGGGTAAGGACGTGACCACGGCCTACGTCGAAGCCCTGACGCTGGCCGAGGAACACTATGCCGGGCCGATTGACCACGAGCGGCTCTGCGATGCGGCCGCCACCGGCATGCTGCGGACGCTCGACCCGCACTCCAACTTCTTCACCCGCGAAGAATTCAATGAGTTCCGCAGCCAGCAGCAGGCCAACTACTCCGGCATCGGCTCGCTCATCACGCAGCACGGCAACAAGGTCTATATCTGGTCGCCGATTGCCGACACACCGGCCTACCGGGCCGGGCTGCGCTATGGCGACGAGATCATTGCTGTGGATGGCGAGTCCACCGAAGGCTGGGATGTCTCCAAGGTGCGCTCGCGGCTCCGGGGCCTGCGCAGCACGGCCGTTACGGTCACGGTCAACCGTCCCGGCGAATCGTCACCGATCACAGTGCGCATCGTCCGCGACTCCGTAGGGCAACCTTCGGTATCGAACGTCTTCATGCTGACCCCGGAGGTCGGCTACCTGGCCTTCCGCCGTGGCTTCGCGCAGGCCAGTGGTGAGGAAGTCGCTGCCGCCGTCCGCCAGCTCAAGGTGCAGGGTGCCAAAGCCATCGTCTTCGACCAGCGCGACAACCCCGGCGGTTTGGTGGATGCGGCCCGCGCCATTGCCGAGCTGTTTCTCCAGCGGGGACAGAAAATCGTCAGCATCCGGGGGCGGACGCCACGCGGTATGACCTACGAAAATGCCCTGACGGCCAACAACCCCAACCCGGAGGACGTTCCGCTGGTGGTGCTCATCAACGGCGGCAGCGCCAGCGCCGCAGAAATCCTGGCCGGTGCGCTTCAGGATCATGACCGCGCACTGCTCGTTGGCGAGACCACCTTCGGCAAGGGCCTGGTCCAGACGCCCTACCGTCTGCCGGACGGGTACGGCCTTACCCTGACTTCGGCCAAGTATTACACCCCGACGGGCCGCCTCATCCAGCGGCGCTACGACAATGTTTCGCTCTACGACTATCAGCGCCGCCGCTCACGCACGGAAGCCACGGGCAAGGATGGGCTGACGAAATACCTCACTGACGGCAAGCGTACTGTTTACGGCGGTTTGGGCATCACGCCGGATGTCGAGGTCAAAGGCGAAACCTACACGCTCGCCCAGGGACAGCTCACGAGCCTGACCTTTTTGTTCGGCCGCCTGCTGGCGAACGGGCAGGTTGAAGGTTTTGCCCAGTACCGTGTGCCGCGTGACGTGGACTACAACCACACGCTCCAGGACAGCGACTACCCCATCACCGATCAGCTTCTGGCGGCCTTCAAGACCTTTGCCCAACCGCGTCTCCAGGAATTCGGCATTGCGCCAACGGCGCTTGCGGGCAATGACGCCTTTTTGCGGCAGCAACTCCGGCGCGAAATTCTGACTGCGGCCTACGGCTTCGACACGGCGCAGGAAGTCACTATCCGTGAGGAAGCGGTTGTCAAACGCGCCATTGCCGAAGTCCCACAGTCACGGAGCCTGGCGGAGAATGCGCGCCGGTTGACGCCATCGCCATTGCGCCCCACAAACAGCTTCAAGAACTAGCCGCCAGGCCAGCCGCCAGGGATGATGAGAGGACAGTGATGGACACGCCAAGTCATGTCGTCTGCTGACCGAACCTCCATGCGGCGCCTCGTTGCGGGTGAAACGGACGGTGAAGAACGGAACCTCGAGTCTTCACTGCGTCCGCGCCTGCTGCGCGACTACATCGGGCAGAACCGCGCCACGGACAACCTGGCGGTCTTTCTGCAGGCAGCCCGCCAGCGGGGCGAGCCGCTCGATCACCTGCTCCTGTGCGGCCCGCCGGGGCTGGGCAAAACGACTCTGGCAATGATTGTGGCCCAGGAGATGGGCGTCGAGATCAAATCCACGGCCGGCCCCGTCATTGAAAAGTCCGGTGACCTGGCGGCGCTGCTGACCAACCTTCAGGAAGGGGATGTGCTGTTCATTGACGAAATCCATCGCCTGTCGCCGGCCATCGAGGAAATCCTCTACCCGGCCATGGAGGACTTTCAGCTCGACATCGTCATTGGACAGGGGCCATCCGCCCGCTCCATCAAACTGGATTTGCCGCGCTTTACGCTCGTCGGGGCGACCACCCGCGCCGGTCTCATTACGGCCCCGCTGCGGGGACGTTTCGGCATCAACTTCCACCTCGATTTTTACACGCCGGAGCAGTTGCAGCAGATTGTGCTGCGTTCGGCCCGGATTCTGGAGACGCCGATTGACGAAGCCGGCGCGGCGGAAATCGCCCGCCGGGCGCGTGGCACACCACGGATCGCCAACCGCCTGCTGCGGCGGGTCCGGGACATTGCCGAAGTCATTTACGATGGGCACATCACGGCGGACGTGGCAGCCGAGGCGCTGGACCGTCTGGAAGTGGACCGGTTTGGGCTGGACGAAGTTGACCGCAAGCTGCTGTTGACCATCATCGAGAAGTTCGAGGGTGGCCCCGTCGGTCTGGGGACGATTTCAGCCGCCATCAACGAAGAAAAGGACGCCATCGAGGAAATCTACGAGCCGTATCTGCTCCAGATTGGCTTTCTCAACCGGACGCCCCGCGGTCGGGTCGTCACGGGCGCGGCCTACGCCCACCTTGGTGTAGCGCACCGTTTTCGGGGCGAAACCGCCCAGACCCCGCTCTTTGGCGAGGGATGAACAAAAGCATTGACAAGCCGCGATGAGGTCGCTACAAAAACTGCTTTCTATTCCTCAGTAGCTCAATGGCAGAGCATTCGGCTGTTAACCGAAGGGTTGTAGGTTCGAGTCCTACCTGAGGAGCCACTTTTCAGACCGCTGGCGGTTCATACGCCATACAAGACCCCCTTGGGAGCGCCCAACGGGGTCTTGCTGTTTTGGGTGTGTCCACACCCACTCACCCCTACCAGCCGTCTATCCTGCTTCCCAACATTCCGTGGTTGACTCCCCATGCATAGCCTCGTGCAGGTCTGCAAGCTCGCATTTCTGTGTTTTTGAGGCGCTTCCCGGTGACGCGCATACCTGAAACCAGCCTCTTTGGCTGCCCGGATGGATTGTTCCGCCCTCTCAAGATTGGCAGCAACCTCTGCCCCGAAAGCTGGCGTCATACCAATACCCCATCCCGTTTTGCGTTTCGGTAGAGTTGAATGCTTCCACACTCGAATTCATCCAGAGGAACAGTCCGGGCAGAGATGAGTTGCTCTGATTCCATCTGAATGGGATACAGCATGTCTATAACTTGACGAAGTTCTGAAAAATAGTCGAAGGGTTGGCTCAGCAGGACAAGCAAATCAATGTCACTCATTGAGTCAGCCTGGTTGCGGGCTGCGGACCCATACAGAATCAAACCCCTGAGCTGAGGGCCATAGTGACTTTCGAGTGCCTTTTTGCATCTTTTTACCACTTCACGTGTAATTTCCATTCGAGTCGTCATACTTATCCCTGTCAGAGAGTGGCTAACAAAAGGCAGCCGATAAACCTGAATATCTGAAGATAACCTTTGGAAAGATATTGGACGGTACAAGCCCCAGCGCCGCGATACCGTACAGGCATTGGTCACGTTGTGCCGGAAAGGCGCTTCAGGCCGCCCGTGGATAATCCACCGTGTGCAGGGTCAGCTTCGGGGCGCGCCAGGCAGAAGGTGCCACGAAACTGCGCAATACACGCCCCTTCAAGGTTACATAGTCCACGTCACCGGCCAGCGCCTGCTGCATGATGCTGACGACACCGCCGTGCAGCGTCGAAAGCTGAAGCACCCGGTCAATGACGGACGCGCCCAGCATCGAGCCACGGTAAAACTTCGGCAGCCGACGTGAAGCCTCCGTCAGGTCAGCTTCAAACGCCTTCCGCCACCGCTGCTCATAACTCATAGCCTCCCCGGCAATGAGGGATTGCCCAAGCAACTCCGCCGAATGCAGGGCGTAGAAAATACCCTCACCTGTAATCGGGTCCACAAAGCCGGCCGCATCCCCCACGAGTGCCCAGCCATCGCCAACCACCCGATTCGTCTTCCATGACGCGCGCCGCAACATCGGGACCCGCGCCGCATACCGGACCCGTTCGCGCGGCAACTCGCCCTGCCGATGCCAGCGGACAAAGGCATCGAGTTCCTCCCAGAGCTTCGGCAGCGGATACTCGCCACACTGATTGATGATGCCGTAGGAAATGTGGTCAGGGCGCGGAAAAGCCCAGACGTAACCGGTGAAATGGCGTGGAAAGGCCACCACCGCGCGCGGGACGCCGGTTGCCGGGACGTAATACCCACAGCACATGGCCTGGTCGGCGTCGGGCAGACGCCGTCCGAGTGCACGCCGTACGAAGCTCGTACAACCATCCGCTCCCACGACGAAATCCGCCTTCCAGCGGTCGCGGCCAGCCGCGACCTGCCAGGTACGCACTTCCCGACGCAGGTTTGTCACCCGCAGCGGAATGAAATCCGCTCCGGCTTCCGTTGCCCGCGCCAACAGGAGACCATTCAGATTCCGGCGCGAAAAAATCTGAAACGGGGCGTCGCCCAAGGGAAAGGTCACACTCCGTCCGCCGGCCGAAATGATCTCAATTTCCTGAATGTCCTGACGTGGAAAACGGTCTGCCTGCCCGGCCAGGAAACCAAACTGGCGCAATGCCTTGGCTGTCAGACCGCCGCCGCAGGGTTTTTCCCACGGGCCGCCGTGGGCATCGTACAGCCGCACCCGCGCACCCGCCTGCACCAGCCGATGGGCCAACATCGAGCCGGCCGGACCTGCACCAACAATGGCAACGTTGCATGTCATGGCTTCAAAACGTACACTTTCTCACCTTTCTTCCAGTGTACCGAACAGCCTGCCGGACCTGCCAGGTTCGTTTACGCATCGGCGGCTGACGCATCGAGATCAGGCAGCGCCCAGGCGACCTGTCCGATGTAATGTGCGCTTCCGGTCAGCGTGACTTCTCCACTGAACGCATCCCAGGCGACTTCGAGGCTGCCCTGTTCTGTCGCCACCGTCACCTGCCGCTCGACCAGGTGTTTCAGCATTGCCGCAACCGCCGCTGCACAGGCCCCGGTTCCCGAGGCAGCCGTGCGCCCGACACCCCGTTCCCAGAAACGGGCTTCCAACGTGTGCCGGTCAAGCACCTGCACGAACTCGACATTCGTCCGGTTTGGAAAGGCCGGATGCCGTTCAAGCTGTGGACCCAGCAACTCAACCGGCGCGGTATCGAGGCTGGAAACAAACAACGTGCAGTGCGGATTGCCCATGGACAGAACCGTGGCCCGCACCGTCTCTTCCCCCACATCCAAAGCGACATCCACCAACGGCGGATGAAGTGCCGGCTCTGCCCGGAAAGGAATTCGCCCGGGGTCAAACACCGGCATTCCCATCTGAATGGCACAGCGGGTTTCAAGTCCTTCGGCAGCGAGAAAACGGACAACGCGTACGCCAATATCGGTCATGACGCGCAACTCGCGCTTCTCCCAGTTTGTGACGCGCCGGATGCAAGCTGCAACGCAACGCAGTCCGTTACCGGACATTTCCGCCCGCGATCCGTCGGCATTCCAGAGCACCATGCGATAATCAGCATCATCCGAAGTCAGGGCTTCAATACCGATGACACCATCTGCGCCGATTCCCTGGTGTCGGTGACACAGCTTTGGCACAAAAACTTCCAGATGCTTCAAAAAAGTATCCGCGGCCGGCTGGCCAAGCGGGAAAACGAGAAAGTCGTTTCCCAGTCCGTGGAGTTTGTGCAGGATGAGCAAGTCGGTTTTCCTTCCTTTGATTTGGGTGCGTTATGGCGCATCAGAAATAAATGGGTAGCATCAGTGGACACCGCCCATCGCCATGGGAAACATGCGTTGCGCCCGGGCCAGCCAGTGTTGGGTCTGGGGTGCGTTGGGCTGCTCGCGCCAGACCCGCCAGGCAGCCTCACGGGCAAGTGTCAACCAGTCGGCATCGCGGATGAGATCACCCACCCGAAACACCGGCAAACCCGATTGACGCAAACCCAGCATTTCGCCGGGCCCGCGCCAGGCGAGGTCTTTTTCGGCAATGGCGAAACCATCCGGCGTCTGGGCAAAAAAGTTCAGCCGTTCCAGAGCTTCCGGCGAGATGCCATCCGGCGCCATCAGAACGCAGTACGATTTGGCCGCACCACGCCCGACCCGCCCCCGCAGTTGATGAAGCTGCGCCAGTCCAAACCGTTCCGGGTGTTCGATGACCATGACTGAGGCGTTCGGTACATCAATGCCGACTTCGACGACCGTCGTCGTGACGAGAACGTGGATTTCGCCTGCGACAAACTTCTGCATCACGGCATCTTTTTCTTCGGACTTCATCCGCCCGTGAAGCAGTCCGACAACCAACGTCGGAAAGACCTCCTGTTGGAGCTTGGCAGCGGCGGCAGTGGCCGCCGCGACATCGAGTTTTTCCGATTCTTCAACCAGCGGATAGACAATGTACGCCTGTCGTCCGGCGGCGCATTCCTGGCGGATGAAGTCATACACGCGGTTGCGCCGCTCGTTGGTGCGCACGGCCGTGACCACCGGTTTCCGTCCGGGCGGAAGTTCATCAATGACAGACACATCGAGGTCGCCATAGAGCGCCATGGCCAGGCTGCGCGGAATGGGCGTGGCGGTCATCACCAGTACATCCGGGGAGATGCCCCGGGCCAGCAACTGTTCGCGCTGAAGCACACCAAAGCGGTGCTGTTCGTCAATGATGACCAGTCCCAGGCGTGCAAATGCAGTGTCATTCTGGATCAGCGCCTGTGTGCCAATGACAATGTCCACTTCATGGTTGGCCAACGCCTGTCGGATGGCTTTCTTTTCGCTTGGCTTGAGGCGTCCGGTCAGGGCGGCAAGGCGGTAGGATGTGCCTGAAAGCCAGCGCGTCATGGAACGCCAGTGTTGCTCAACCAGAATTTCAGTCGGCGCCATGAGCGCCACCTGCCAGCCGTTTTCCACGGCCACAATCATCGCCTGCAGGGCCACGACGGTTTTGCCCGACCCGACATCCCCCTGCAACAGCCGCGACATCGGACGTGTTCCGGTCAGGTCACTGACAATTTCCCGAATGACGCGCTTCTGGGCGTTGGTCAGACGAAAGGGCAGGGTTTGGCGTGCGCGTTCCCGGATGGCATAGGTCACACGCATCCCGGCCTTTTCTCCGGCCTGCTCGCGTTGACGGCGACGATTGGCCAGCGCCAGGGTCAGCAGGAAAAATTCTTCGAGGGCCAGGCGGGCATGCGCCGGCGAACGACGCGCCTGGATGGACTCCAGATGGTCTGTGGCTTCCGGGAAATGCACTTCCCGCAGCGCCGCCAGCTTGGTTGGTAACGGTGGCAATCCCCCACAGTCATGACGCAATTCATCCGGCAGGCCGTCATCCGGTACGTCATGCAAAGCCTGAAGCAGGCGAAAGATGAGCGACCGGAGCGCGCGGGTGCGAAAGGTTCCCAGCTTTCGGTAAACAGGCACGCACCGGCCGACGTGAATTGTTTCCGGTACGTCGTCGTCCGTTTCGTCGTTGAGCACTTCGTAGTCAGGGTTTTCCACCTGGTAGCATCGCGCCCGGCTTGAGAATTCCCATTCGCCGTAGAGCACCACCCGCCGGCCCGGCTGGAAAACCTGCCGCAGATAGGGCTGATTCCACCAGCAGGCGCGAATGCGCCCGGTGCTGTCCCACCCAATGACCTCAAACAGGGTGAGTTGCTTACCCTGTCTGGTCCGGATCGGGTAACTTGACGCCAGGCTGACTTCGACGAGAACCGAAGCGGACTTTCCCGGAGCGAGGTCGCAGATTTGTGGCAGGTGCGAGCGGTCTTCGTAGCGAAACGGCAGGTACAGCAGCAGGTCTTCCACTGTGACTTCGGCCGGTGACACCTTGCCAATGGCGCTTCCCAACTCGGCCGCCAGTTTTCCGGCCGTCGTGACACCAATACCGCGCAGATAGGCTGGAAGTTCCAGCAGTGCCGTGGTCAACGACAGGTGAGCCGACATACAAGCCTCCACAACCGGTTGTGGATTTTTTGACTGGTTTGATAGTATGTCACAAGATGTAGTAGCTCAAGCCGGCTGCCCACGTTCTTTCCACCCGACACATTTTTACGGAGCATAGACTGCCATGCTGCTCGACAAAAGTTCCTGTGACGCCCTGGTTTGCGCCGAACCAACGGACACGCTGACCCTGCTGGAAGCCGTGCTGGGGGACGGCGGACTGTTGGCCACCACGCAGCCCGGCTTTGACTTTCGCCCCGGCCAGTTGGAGATGGCGCGTGCCGTCCTGGATGCCCTGCAGCGTGGCGGACACCTGTGTGTCGAGGCCGGCACGGGCACTGGCAAGACGCTGGCTTATCTCGTCCCGGCCATCCTGTGCGATGAGGTCGTCATCGTCTCGACGGCGACGAAAAACCTTCAGGAGCAAATCCTGCATCACGACATCCCGCGCCTGGAACAGGCGCTGGGGCGTCAACTGCGGGTCGTACTGCTCAAGGGAAGAAACAACTACCTGTGCCTGTATCGGCTCGCGCGTTTCGAGGAACAAGGACGCCTGCCCGGACTCGATGAGGTGCGTCATCTGGAGGTCATCCGCCAGTGGTCTCACACGACGACCACCGGCGACCGCGCCGAATTGTCCAGCCTGCCGGAACACCTGCCCATCTGGGCTGAACTCGATGCGCGGACGGAACGCTGCCTGGGGCAGGGGTGTCCCCACTACGACGAATGCTTCATCACCCGTGCCCGCCAACAGGCCCGCGAAGCCGACATTGTCATCGTCAACCACCATCTGTTTTTTGCCGACCTGGCCGCGCGGCGCAGCAATTACGGGGCCTTTCTGCCGGACTACACCCGGGTCATCTTTGACGAAGCCCACGAAATCGAGGATACCGCCGCCAGCTACTTCAGCCTTCAGATCAGCAACGAGCAGTTTGCCGAACTGCTGCGCGACATTGCGCAAACCTTCATCCCCGATGCCGAGCGGGCCCATGCGGTGCGTCAGGCCTCGCAGGCAGTTGCAGAGCGCGCCGCCCATTTCTGGACGTTCGCCCAGAAAGTCTGCCGCCCGGCATCCCGGGCAGGCAACAGAAACAGGGCCGGCAGCGGAAGTGATGCACGCGGAATGCTGCAAGCTTCGGATTTGGCCACAGAAGCTTCCGGCTACACGGCGCTGGCCGCGGCGCTCGATCAGCTCGCCGAAGCCCTCGGGCAGGCGGCTCACCAGAAGGTGGGTAACTTCGGGATCAATACGGATCCGGCCCTGCTGCGCCTGGAGCCGCGCGCGCGTCAGTTGTGCGAGCGGCTGCTCCGTATCGTTCAAGCCCAGGACGCCAACTACGTGTACTGGTGGGAACGCCCTTCACCCCGCCGGTTTTCCCTGCAAGCCACACCGATTGACATTGCGGCGCTGCTGCGCGAGCAACTGTTTCACCAGGTGGAAAGCGTCGTGCTGACGTCGGCCACACTGACGGCCGACGGCTCTTTTGCATTCATCCGCTCACGGCTTGGACTCGACAAAAGCGACGAACTGCTCATTGACTCGCCGTTTGACTACGAGCAGCAGGCCCGGCTCTATCTGCCACCTGACATGCCTGACCCGAATCACCCTGACTTCACCGAAGCCGCTGTGAACGAAATCATCGCCCTGCTTGACATCACCCAGGGACGCGCGTTTGTCCTGTGCACGAGCCTGCGGCACATGCGGCAGCTTTACGGGCGGGTCAGAGAAAAGGTGCCATTTCCCTGCCTGATACAGGGCGATCAACCCCGATCAAGCCTCATCAAAACGTTTCAGACCGAACCCGGTGCGGTGCTCTTTGGCGCCGCCAGTTTTTGGCAGGGCGTGGACGTGGTGGGGCCGGCGCTTTCATGTGTGATTGTGGATCGCCTGCCTTTCCCCGTTCCGTCCGACCCGCTGGTGGCCGCCCGGTGTCAGCACATCGAGAACCAGAGCGGGGAAAACAGCGGGAACGCCTTTCAGTCCTACAGCCTCCCCCAGGCCATCCTGGCGCTGAAACAGGGGTTTGGACGCCTGATCCGCAGCCGTACCGACCGGGGCATTCTCTGCCTGCTCGACCCACGGATACGCACCAAACGCTATGGACCAGCGGTGTTGCGCAGCCTGCCTCCCCATCTTCCGCAAACCGAGGATCGGGATGCGCTTCGGGAGTGGTTCTGCAACGGCTAGCAGCAGTGCGGCGGCTTTTGTCCAGCAGGCTACGACTGCATCAACAGACGTTTGTTGAGGTAGGTCTGGCGGTAGTCTTCCCCAAACATCTGGATGGTTTTGCACATCTCGTACAGACGGGAGCGCAGCCGGACACCAATGCGCTCTTCAAGCGTTTCGTCGTAGCGGTCGCTTGGCTGGTCCAGGTAGTTGGAGGTGATAATCGTCGTTTTCTGCTCGTTGTAGCGCGTATTGAGAATGTGCGTGATGGTGTCGCGCACCCACTCCGTGGCCTTGCCCGCCCCCAGCTCATCCAGAATGAGCACGTCCACGTCATAGACCGGACGCAGCACCGATAATTCCGTCATCTGGGTCTGCGGGTTATACGTCTCCTGGATGGCTTTGAGCAGGTCGCGGAAGTCGTAAAACAGGCACGGCACGCGCTTGAGCCGCATCAGGGCATTGGCCGTGGCCACGGCCAGATGCGTTTTGCCAACCCCACAGGGACCGAGAAAGAGCAGCCCCAGCCCACGTTCGACCGGATAG
The DNA here is from genome assembly GCF_018304765.1 of Chloracidobacterium sp. N. Classification (NCBI taxonomy): domain Bacteria; kingdom Pseudomonadati; phylum Acidobacteriota; class Blastocatellia; order Chloracidobacteriales; family Chloracidobacteriaceae; genus Chloracidobacterium; species Candidatus Chloracidobacterium aggregatum. The sequence goes on along the minus strand of NZ_CP072642.1, from coordinate 392,487 downwards.
TCCTTGACATAGCGCCGGCAGGCGAGCACGGCCGTCACGAGTGACTTCTGGCGTTCGTCATCGGGATTGACCCGGAAGTTGTCAAAGCTGCTTTCGCGGTAGCGCGCTGGAATCCGCGCCCGCTCCACAAGGCTTTCGGACCCGCCGCGACAGCGGACACACCGGCGCGAGCGGCGCTTTACCGGGTCATATTCAAACCCGGTCCCCTGGCAGACCGGACAGAGGTCTGGCGCGGGGTCAATTGCCGACGATGAGCGGGGAAGCCAATCAGGAAGCGACATCGTCGCAGCAGGCGACGCCCCACTGAACTCTGGGTCAGTGAGTCAATGGGACGCGAAATCAGGGATGAACCAGGCTCGTTTGCTTCCAGTTAGTTTTCACGGGCGCCGGGAAAAATCAAGCCGGGTTCCAATGATGAACCGTTACCCGTTGCCCCACTTGAGTTTATCGCGCAGGAGCTGGAAGTAGTCCTTGCCTTCCGGCTCGATGAGCGTCAGCACCGAGGCGCTCTTGCGAATCACCACGCGGTCTTCCGGTTCGACGGCGCATCCGGTCTGCCCATCAAAGGTCAGGAAAACATCTTCGACGTTGAAGGGGCCGCGTTCGGTCGTCAGACGCAACTCGATTTCACTCGTATCCGGCACCACCAGCGGCCGGTTGGTCAGTGTGTGCGGACAGATCGGCGTCAGGACAATAGCCTGCATCGCCGGGTGAACAATCGGCCCCCCGGCCGACAGGGAATAGGCCGTCGAGCCGGTTGGGGTGGCGATGATGAGACCATCAGCGTGGAAAATGGAGACGAACTGCCCCCCGATCCGGCACTCAATCGGCACGAGCCGGGCCAGCATGCTCTTTGTGATGACACAGTCATTGACGGCCTGCGCCGTCAGGCGCGGCACACCCAGACGTTCAACTGTAGCTTCCAGCTTCATGCGGACATCCGTGCGGAAGGTGCCCGCAAAAACACGTTCCAGGGCCGTATAGACCGTCTCCGGGGTGTATTCGGTCAGGTAGCCCAGGTAGCCGTAGTTGACGCCCAGTACCGGAACATCCCGCGATCCCAGCAAGCGTGCGGCGTAAATCATCGTCCCATCCCCGCCGATGACAATGACCAAGTGGGACTGCGCCGCCAACATTTCTGAAGGTACGACGGTGACAGTCGGTGGAAGCAGGTGCGCCGCCGACGGCTCGCCGATGACCCGGCACCCACGCGCGCCAAGCCACGCCGCCAGATTTGCCAGGTACGCTGTGATGTCCTTCAGATGCGGCTTGACCACCAAGCCGACGGTTTCCAATGAAGCCATGTCTTGCTCTTTATATCAGCCACGTGACGGCATCCCAGGAGCAAGTCACGCCTGAATGCAGGTCGGTCAGTTTGAGGGGGACGGCGTAGGTGCCGGGTTTTCAGCCGGGGTGGCGAGTATGTCGGACAGGTCGGTGACCGACTCTGGGGTCGCCGTCGAGTTCGATGGAGGCAGAGCGGCTTGTGTGGCGCTGGGTGGTACGAGAGGAAGTGTGATGGAGAAAGCCGTCCCGACTCCAACCTGACTGCGGACAGCCACGTTGCCTCCGTGTGCCGCCGCAATGCGTTTGACAATGGCTAGCCCCAGGCCCGTTCCAAGGTCCTTGTTGCGACTTGCGGCCTGGTAGTAAGGGTCAAAGACGTAGGGCAAATCCTCAGCCGGGATACCTTCGCCGGAATCCACGACACTGAAGACCACGTAAGGAACACCGGCATCCACCTGGGTGCCTTCCATCAGTCGCGCTTCAAGCCAGATTTGACCGCCATCGGGAGTGAACTTGACAGCATTGGACATCAGGTTCGACAGTGCCCGGTGCAGTTTGCCGGCATCGCCAATAATCGTCGGCAGGTGATCCTCACAACCGTAACTGAACTTGATGGACTTACGCCGGGTGGCCGGCTCGAATTCCTCGCCCACCTGCTCGATGATCTTCGCCACTTCGAGCCGTTCCAGCACCAGCATCATCTTGCCGGCTTCGAGTTTTGAGAAATCCAGGAGTTCCGACACCAAGGAGATGAGCTTTGTGGCAATGGTGCGGGCACCCGTGACGAGAGGCAGGATGTCAGACTTCTTGGGGCGCGGCTCGTCCAACTGCTGCTCGATGAGTTCCATCGTGGAGATAATTGTCCCCAATGGCGACCGGATGTCGTGGACGATGGCATTGGTAAACTCCGCCCGCAGGCGTTCCAGTTCGCGCAGCTTCTCGTTGGCGTCCCGTAGCGACTGCGCCTGGGTGCGCACCTGAACGTAGCGCCCGGCCCGTTTCAGTGCGGCTGAGAGCTGTTCCAGGGCACGCCGTAAAATCCCGGTTTCTTCACTGTTCGATGTGTCTTGCAGGGACTCGATGGCCGCATTGAGCGAGGTCATCAACTCCTGCCACTTGGCCTGTTCGGCAAGGTCGGCCGCATCTGAAAAATTGGGCAGAGGTTGTTCACCTGTCGGACGGATGCAGTATTCAATGCCATCAGCTACCGCGGCCAGATTGGCAACCAGCCGCTGACGTTCGACCGCCCAGCGTTGTCGTTCCAGCATGCGGCGCAACTTGAGGATGAGTTCCTGGTGGCGGAACGGGACGGCTAAAACCTCGTCCACGCCAGCATGCAGTGCCGAGGGCACGTCGTCATCGCGTGTTGCTGCCGGGCTGAGCAGGATGATGGGCAGGTTGCGGAGCGCGACTTGCCCGCGCACCCACCGGGACAGATCGAGACAGCCCGGTTGGTGCAAAGCGACATCCATGATGAGCGCATCGAAAGGCTGGGTCTCCAGCCGCTGTTGCACGGCCTCTCCGGTATCCACCAGGTCAACTTCATAACCATTACTGGTCAGCAGCGCACCGGCCATCGCACCGAGCAGATTGTCGTCTGATGCAATCAGAATTCGTTCGGGCATAGCATTGGAGGGGGGCGCTTCACCCGGCGCCCAAGGACTTCCACCCCCGATGGAAGGGTTGCGAGTGTCATCCCTGAATGATCCACGCTGGCGGGCGTCAATAATGATGACTGCTTTTGACCTGTGCCATTTGAAACAGGCTAGGAACCGACTGCACCCGCTGTCAAGTCACCTCACGGCAGCTTTGGCTGGCCCGCCCGGACTTGCAATTCATCGCGGCTTCGGCCAATTTACCCCGCGCTCACCTTGCGCCTGGTTATCGTCAACCAGCCAGGTTATGAAAGTCTTGCGGCGGCGTAGCTCAGATGGTTAGAGCGACGGATTCATAACCCGTAGGTCTCCGGTTCGATCCCGGACGCCGCTACCACTTCACCAGCCCTGCCGACCCGCCAGCCTACCGTCACGGTAGGCTTTCTCATTTCCCAGCCAAATTGTTCCCGTTCAACGGCGTTGCAGGTTGCGCCACACGCCCGTCAGACACCGTTCGGCGCACGGTGTGCATTGAAAGCGACGACGGCCAACGCGCATACTCCATCCTGTGCGTCAGCTAACCTTCATGGCAAGGAGTCTTTCTGTGACCGACGAGCAGTTTCGTATCGAACACGACAGTATGGGGGAGGTGCGCGTCCCGGCCACGGCCCGGTATGGGGCCCAAACCCAGCGCGCCGTGGAAAACTTTCCCATCAGCGGCCTGCGTTTCCCACGGCGTTTCATTGAAGCCCTCGCCCTTGTGAAATGGGCGGCCGCCACAGTCAATCAGGAACTGGGGTTGCTCGCACCCGACCTGGCGGAAGCCATTGCCCAGTCCGCCCTGGAAGTCGCCGCCGGACAACACGACGCGCACTTTCCACTCGACATCTTCCAGACCGGTTCGGGAACGAGTACGAACATGAACGCCAATGAGGTCATTGCCTCGCTGGCCAGCGAACGTCTCGGCATGCGCGTCCACCCCAACGACCACGTCAACATGGGGCAAAGCAGCAACGACGCCATCCCAACGGCCATCCACGTCAGCGCCTGTCTGTCCACGACGCACGACCTGCTGCCCGCCCTGCGCCATCTGCACAGCACCATCCAGACCAAGGCCGCCAGTGTTGCCCATGTGGTCAAAACCGGGCGTACCCACCTGATGGATGCCATGCCGATCACCCTCGCCCAGGAACTCACCGGCTGGGCCTGGCAAATCGCCCACGGCATCGAGCGGATTGAAAGCGCCCTGCCACGCCTCGCCAAACTCGCCCAGGGCGGCACGGCCGTCGGCACCGGCATCAATGCCCATCCCGAATTTGCTGGCCGCTTTGCGGCCCGGCTGGCCGCGCAGACCGGACTGCCCTTCCGGCCCAACGACAGCTTCTTTGAATCACTCAGCGCCCAGGATGCCATCGTCGAACTCAGCGGGCAGATCAAAACCGTGGCTGTGAGCCTGATGAAAATCGCCAACGATCTGCGCTGGATGAACAGCGGCCCGCAGGCCGGACTGGCCGAAATCCGGCTTCAGGACCTTCAACCCGGCTCCAGCATCATGCCCGGCAAGGTCAACCCGGTCATCCCGGAAGCCATGGCTATGGTCTGCGCCCAGGTCATCGGTAACGACACGACCATCACCATTGCCGGGCAATCCGGCAACTTCCAGCTCAACGTCATGCTGCCGGTCATTGCCTACAACATGCTGCAAAGCCTGACCACGATGGCCAATGCGGTGCGGCTGCTGGCGGACAGGGCCATTGCCAACTTCACCGTCAACGAAGAGCGCCTCAGCGCCCAAGTCGGCCGCAACCCGATTCTGGTCACAGCCCTCAACCCGGTGATTGGCTACGAACTCGGTGCCAAGATTGCCAAACGCGCCTACGCCGAAGACCGTACGGTCAAGGAAGTCGCTCTGGAGATGACCAGTCTTTCGGCCGAAGAACTCGACCGCCTGCTTGATCCCCGCGCCCTGACCGAAGGCGGGATCCGGCAATCGTGACCACTTTTTCGGGAATACCCGTTCGGGAATACCCGGCCGGCCCGGCTGCCGGGCCGGCCAAAAACATCCGGCGTTTATGCCGCCGGATACCAGCCGGCCCGCACGTTGCGGACGCACCGGTGACAAATGGTGGGAAAGGTTGGGTCCTCGCCGACGGTCGTTTCGTAGTGCCAGCACCGTTCGCATTTGCGGCCCCGCGCCCGCTCCACCTGTACCACCAGGTCCTCATTTCCGGCGGTTTCGAGCGTCACCTGCGAAACGATGAACAGAAAGGACAGCGCCTCCGCGCCGTAGTCGGCCAGCGTTGCCGCAAGCGGCCCTCCGGCCCTGAGCGACACCTGGGCTTCGAGCGACGAGCCGATGTGCCCGGCCACCCGCTGCTTTTCGAGTTCCTTGAGCACGGCCGAACGCACCTCCAGCAACGTCTCCCAGCGCGCCTGTAACGCCGCATCAGCCCGCGCCGGCTCGTAGGCCGGAAACTCGGCCAGATGCACCGAACCGGACGGCTGGCGCGTCAGCTTTTCCCAGGCTTCGTCGGCCGTAAATGCCAGAATGGGCGCCAGCAGGCGAATCAGGGCGCTGGCGATGTCGTACAGCGCCGTCTGGGCGGCCCGCCGTTCGTACGACTTTGGCGCATAGGTGTAGAGCCGGTCCTTGAGGACATCGAAATAGATGCTCGAAAGCTGCGTCGTACTGAAGTTGAGCAACGCCGTGTAGGCCGCCTGAAAGGCATACTGCTCGTAGGCCGTCCGTACGCGGCGGACGAGTTCATTGGTTTCCACCAGCGCCCACCGGTCAATCTCGAACAGCTCGTCGAACGGCACGGCATCCTGCGCCGGGTCAAAGTCCGGGAGGTTGTTGACGAGATAGCACAGCGTATTGCGCAGCTTGCGGTAGGCATCCCCGATGCGCGCCAGGATTTCTTCGGAAATTGGCACGTCGTCGGTGTAGTCCACGCTCGCCGTCCAGAGGCGCAGCAGGTCAGCCCCGCCGGTTTCAATCAACGCCTGGGGCTCGATGACATTCCCCAGGCTTTTCGACATTTTCTCGCGGTCTTTGTCGAGGACATAGCCGTGGGTGATGACCGTCCGGTAGGGCGCATGGCCGCGCATTCCCAGGCTGACGACGAGGGACGAGTTGAACCACCCGCGATACTGGTCGGAGCCTTCGATATAGACATCCGAGGCCGGTTCATCCGGCGTTGCCAGTCCGGCGCGCTCCATCGTCTGCCAGCTCACGCCCGAATCGAGCCACACATCCAGAATGTCCATTTCCTTCTCGAAATCCTTTGCACCACAGCTTTCACAGGCAAAGTCAGGCGGGAGGAAATCGCTCACCGGACGGACGTACCAGGCATCTGCCCCTTCGCGGTCAAAGACTTCTGCGACCTGTTCCATGAAGTCGGCGCTGGCGTGAACCGTTCCACAGGCCGTACAGCGCAGGGCCGCAATGGGCACGCCCCAGGCGCGTTGGCGGGAAATGCACCAGTCGCCCCGGTTGATGAACATATTGCGCATGCGCTCTTCGCCCCAGGCCGGCAGCCACCCGACGCGCCCGATTTCGGCAATGGCGCGTTGGCGCAGGTCGGCGGCGTCCATGGAGATGAACCACTGCGGCGTGGCGCGAAAAATGGTCGGAGTCTTCGTGCGCCAGCAGTGCGGATAGCTGTGGGGATAATCCTCGGCAAAGACGAGCATGCCGCGTGCCCGCAGCAGCTCGATGATAGACGGATTGGCGGCAAAGACCTGCTGGCCGGCAAAGTAGGCCACGTCGTCGGTGTACACCCCACGCTGGTCCACCGGACAGTACGGCTCCAGTCCATACCGCTTGCCAATGAGAAAATCTTCCATCCCGTGTCCGGGCGCAGTGTGAACAGCACCCGTGCCGGCATCGAGCGTGACGTGTTCGCCAACCATGAGCCTGGATTCACGGTCGAGCCACGGATGCCGGGCCACTTTGCCATCCAGCGCCGTTCCCTTGAAGGTGGCCAGCGTCTGCCACGTTGCCCATCCGAACTTCTGCGCCAGTTCAGGCAGGAGCTTTTCTGCGACGATGTACACCGGGCCGACTGCCCCCTGTCCATTGACCGGCGAAGCCGCGACGGCAACGTAGTCGAAGTCGGGCCCGAAGCTGATGCCCAGATTGGCCGGCAGTGTCCAGGGCGTGGTCGTCCAGATGATGATGGCCACCTGCCGGCCGGCCAGCGCCGGCGACAGGGTCGCCGGGTCCGTCACCAGCGGAAACGCAACATACACCGAGGGATCAATCACTTCCCGGTATTCCAGCTCGGCTTCGGCCAGCGCCGACTGTGCGCCGATAGACCAGTGCACCGGGCGCAACCCACGATAGACACTGCCCTGCCGCACAAAGGCCGCCAGCGTCCGCAAAATGTCCGCTTCGTAGTCGTAGCTCATCGTGCGGTAGGCGTGTTCCCAGTCGCCAAGCACGCCCAGGCGTTGAAAGTCGCGGTTCATCTGCACGATGTGGCGTTCGGCAAAGGCCCGCGCCTCCCGACGGATGATGAGGGGCGTCATGGGCACCTGCCTGGCAGCCAGCTTGCTTTCGAGGTCCTTGACGACCTTGGTTTCAATCGGCAGCCCGTGGCAGTCGTAGCCGGGAATGTACGCCACATCGAAGCCCAGCATGCTGCGCGACTTCACGATGAAGTCCTTGAGAATCTTGTTGAAGGCCGTTCCCATGTGAATCCGTCCGTTGGCATAGGGCGGGCCGTCGTGCAGGCGAAACTTCGGACGGCAGGCACGCGCTTTGCGCAGCGCGCCATAGACATCGGCGGACAGCCAGCGTTGGAGGCGCTGCGGCTCGGCTTGCGCCAGGTTGCCCTTCATGGGCAGGTCTTTGGAAGGCAGGTTGACAGTTTTCTTGAGGTCAAAATTCATCGGTGTGGGTTTGGGACAGCCATTTTGGGCCAGCCATGTCGTCGGTTGGCAGTAGCGTTTGCGTGTTGCCCATTATGCGGAACGGCTCTGTCAGGGGCAATCCGGGCAGGCAAACACACGTTGACAGCCCGGCGGGGATTCCCCTACTTTTGCAGTCTTGTGCTTTGACACACGGGCCGTTAGCTCAGTCGGTAGAGCAACTGGCTTTTAACCAGTGGGTCGCAGGTTCGAGTCCTGCACGGCTCATCTCCCAAGCAGGCGGGTGGTTTCCAGCCCACCCGCTTTGCGCTTTAACCAGTCGTGGCAACGCTTCAATCGTGGTCGCGGAGTTCACCGCCGTGACCCAGCGCCTCGTCGGCGGGAACTTCGGAGAGCGGACGCAGGGCAAAGGTGGTTGTCGGATCATCCGCCTCGGCGGCCAGCAGCACCAGCCCGCCCTGGGGCAGGGGCCAGACGAGATCAATGTCCGGGGCATCCACATCCGCCGGATCGCCATACCGCTGCACGAAGGCGTCAATGATACGGTTTTCATCATCGGCCAGCGCCGGATCGGTCAGCCCGGACAACTGAAACAGGACGCCGTGAATGGTCGCCTGCCCCGGCAGTGCCATGATCGTCACCCGGCACTGGGCGATGCCCTTGCCCAGGCGTACCGGCTGGACGACCGTGAAGACTTCCTGCCCACCCTGTCCCTGCCAGCGTCGCTCGGTGTGCGCTCCGGCCAGCAGCCGTTCGGCATCCTGCCGGGTCAGGGGGGGCTGGCCGGCCCGCTCCCGCGAGCCGTCAAACTGCGGCAGGAAACGCTCGATGAGGTCAAAAAACTCCGGTGTCGGTGGGGATTGAAGCGTACGGCAGCCGGCGGGAAGCCCGGCCAGGATGCCGGTCAGCCCCACCGCCAACAACCACCATGCCAGCCGCCGACCGGCCAGAGTCACCCGTTTGATCATAGGCAGGGAAACAGCAATGTTGGGTTCACAGGCAAATGGTTGTACGCCGAATTGTGCCGCGGCGCAATGTGTACCGCGGCGGAGTCACTGCCGGCGTTGGGGACGGCCAGGTATTCTTGAAACCCGTGGGTGGTTCCTGACGTTTCGCATGGACGATTCCACCGGACGGCAACTTTCGGCTGAGGTTTTCCATGTCCACTGGCGCTATGCCCTTTCGTGAGGCCATTCGGCTGGCCATTGACGCCCTGCGCGCCCACAAACTGCGCAGCTTTCTGACCCTGCTGGGGGTCATCTTCGGCGTGATGACCGTGGTTGCCGTGGCGGCGGTCATCGAGGGACTGAATGTCTATGTCGGAAAGACGATGGAGGAGGAATTCGGGGCGAACACGATCATTCTCGACCGCTATGGCATCGTGATGAGTCTCGACGAGTGGCTGCGGGTTCAGAAAAACAAAATCATCACCATGGAGGATTACCGTGACCTGCGCGCCCGCGCCAGTCTGGCGCGGGAAATGGGCATCCGGCTGGACACCTCCATTCCCTACCTGCGGCAGGGCGGCAACGAACTGACGAATGTTTCGGTCATTGGTTATTCACCCAGCATTCCGGCGATGGGTGCCGGGAACATCAACGTCGAGGAAGGGCGGTTCATCATCGAAAGCGACGACGAAAACCGCGCCAACGTGGTGTTCGTGGGCTACAAGGTGCGCGAGAAGCTCTTTGGCGGAGCCAACCCCGTGGGACGCGAACTGCGCATCCAGGGCGAGCCTTTCCGCATCATCGGCGTTTCCAAAGAGCTTGGCTCGTTTCTCGGCAATGAACGCGACAACTTTGTGGTCATTCCGCCTTCCGTGCACCTGCGGATGTTCGGGCCGCGGCAATCCCTGGCGATTGTGCTCCAGCCCCAGCCCGGCGTTACCCTCGAAGCCATGGAAGACCAGGTTCGCGGTATCATGCGGGCGCGTCACCACCTGCGCCCCGACCAGAAAGACGACTTTGCCTTCCTCGGCGCCGACGCGGTCAAAGACCTGTGGCGCAATCTGACCGGTCTCATTGCCGCCGTGGCACTGGGTGTGGTCTCCATTTCGCTGGTCGTGGGCGGTATCGTCATCATGAACATCATGATGGTTGCCGTCACCGAGCGTACCCGTGAAATCGGCATCCGCAAAAGCCTGGGCGCACGGCGGCGCGACATCCTGTGGCAGTTTCTGGTGGAGTCTTCCCTGCTCTCCAGCATCGGCGGTGTCTTGGGACTGGCAGCCGCATGGTTTGGTCTCCTGATCGCGGCGCAGTTCGGATTGCCATTTTCAATGCCAGTCTGGGCGGTCGTCCTCGCCCTGCTGGTTTCGACAAGCGTCGGGCTGATTTTCGGCATTTACCCGGCCTACCGCGCCGCCAACCTCGACCCCATCGTGGCCCTCCGCGCCGAGTAATCCATCCAGAAAGGGCAGGTCAACGTTCTTGCTGCTGTACAGTGTTCGGGAAAGCTTCGGGCAGGCCATCGCCACCATTGGCGCGCACAAGTTCCGGTCATTGCTGACGGTTCTGGGGGTCATCATCGGAACGACCTCCGTCATCCTCGTGTCTTCGGTCATTACGGGCCTGGAAAAAAGCTTTGCCGCCATGGTCGAACGCTTCGGCACGAACACCATCTTCATCTCCAAGCTGGACTTCGGCGGCCCACGCGAACCGACGTTTGAAGAGCGGCAACGCAAGGACCTGACCTACGAAGACGGGCTGGCCGTCGCCGAGCTGCCGAGCGTGGCGGCCGCCACGGCCTGTCTGGGCCGCTGGCCGGGTAGTCGCGATGCGCCCATCCTGAAATACCGTGACCGTCAGGCCAACAATCCGGTCTTGCGCGGCGGCGATCCGGCCTTTCTCGAAGCGCGCAACATGCAGATGTTGACCGGGCGTTACTATACCGAAGTCGAAAGCCGGCATGGGGTGTCGGTGGCCGTCATCGGCTATGACACGGCCGAAACGCTTTTCGGCACGACGGAAGCCGTCGGCAACGAATTCACCATCAACGGGCAAATCTTCCGGGTTGTCGGCGTGCTGGAAAAGAGCGCGGCGCGCGGCATGTTTCCCGGCGCCAACTGGGAGGACAACTGCGCCATCATTCCCCACGCCACGTACCGCCGGCTCTACCCACGGGACAAAAACTACATGATTGTGGCCAAGGCCAAGGACGGGCAGCTCGACCGCATGGTGGACGACGTGACGCGGCTGCTGCGCAAGCGGCGCAACGTACCGTTTTACAAACCGGACGACTTTCATCTTTCGACCCCGACGGCCGAGAAAGAAGGCTTTGGGAAAATCACCCTGGTTTTGGCGGCGATTGTCGTCCCGATTTCCGGCATGGCGCTGCTCATCGGCGGGATTGGCGTTTTGAACATCATGCTGGTGTCCGTCACCGAGCGCACCAAGGAAATCGGCACCCGGCGCGCGCTTGGGGCGCGGCGGCGGGACATCATCATGCAGTTCCTGATTGAAGCCATGTCGCTGACCGGCCTAGGCGGGTGCATCGGGATTCTCGCCGGGCTGGGGCTCAGTCAAATCATCAACCTGACCATCCCGGATTTGCCCTCCAGCGTCTCCATGCTGTGGGTCAGCATCGGATTCGGGATTTCGGTCGGCATTGGCCTCATTGCCGGCCTCATTCCAGCCATCAAGGCAGCCTATCTCGACCCGGCCGAAGCCCTGCGCTACGAATGAGTCGCCCGAACGAGACTGGAAGCCGGCATCACTGACCGGACAGCAGCCGCCACGTCTGCGATCTGCGCCGGCGTGTGGGCCGCCGTCACCGTCAGGCGCAGACGGCACGCGCCAGGCGGGACGGTGGGCGGGCGAATCCCCACCACATGGAACCCGGCCGCCTGCAAGTCCTGCATGGCACGCATGGTCGCCGCTTCCGCGCCCAGCACCACCGGAAAAACCGGTGTAGTCCAGTCCGGTGAAAACCCCAGCGCCGTTGCCATGTGCTTGATGTTGCAATGCAGCCCTTCCACCAGGGCATCGCTTTCCATAAGCAGGCGCACGGCTTCCAGCGCCGCCGCAACGGGCGCTGGCGGCAGGGCCGTGGTGAAGATGAACGGCCGCGCCCGGTTGATGAGCAGTTCGATGACCACGGCCGGCGCGACGACAAACGCCCCGAAGCTGCCCAGAGCTTTGCCAAGCGTGCCCATCACGATGATCGGGCGGCCGGTGTGGTCAAGCTGCGCCGCCAGACCTCTTCCCTGTGGACCCAACACGCCCGTGGCATGGGCTTCATCGAGTACGACCCACGCCCCAAAGGTTTCCGCCAAGGTCAGTATGTCAGCCAGTGGTGCGACATCCCCATCCATTGAAAACACCGCTTCCGTGACGATGAGCCTGCGCCGCGCCTGCCCGTACCGGGTGAGTTTGGCGCGCAGGTCGTCCAGGTCGTTGTGCCGATACACGACGGTCGTCGCCCGGCTCAGACGGCAGCCGTCAATCAGGCTGGCATGGTTGAGGGCATCGGAAAAGATCACGTCCTGCGCGTCGGTCAGCGCCGTCAGCAGGGACAGGTTGGCGTGGTAGCCGCTGTTGAACAGCAGGGCGCGGTAGCCGGGATGTCCGCCAACCTTGAAGGCGACAAGGGCTTCTTCCAGGGAGCGGTGCAGGTCGAGCGTGCCGCAAATCAGGCGGCTTGCTGTCGCCCCGGTGCCCCACTCGGCCGTGGCCGCCTGGGCGGCCGCGATCAGGCGCGGATGCGTGGACAACCCCAGATAATCGTTGCTGGAAAAGTTGATCCACCGTTGCCCTTCGCAGACGAAGGTCACGGCTGGCGGAGCCTGCGCCGGGCGCAGTTCACGCCACCGGCCGGCGGCCCGGATGGCATCCAGCTCGGCGGTGAGTTCGGTCTGAAGCTGGCTCAGGGTCATCGTGGTTGTGCCCAAAACCGTTGTGCTGTTCATCGTGGCAGGGCAGCGCCCGTTGCGAGGGGATCGCGCGTGACGCACAATAGCAGAGCTATCTTGCAAACCGGATGGGGAGGCGTTGCAACGGGCATGACGGAAGCGCCGACGCTGGCCGATTACATCGAGGATTTCAAAAAGTTTCTGATGTATGAACGCAATGCTTCTGCGCACACCCTGCGGTGCTACATGGGGGATTTGGAGCAGTTTTACGACTTTCTCTGTCCGCCAAATGCCCAGGGCGTCCGGCGTCAGGTCAGCATCCACGACATTGACAACATCACCATCCGGGAATACCTCGCCACGCTGTACGAAAAGAAGAAGAAAAAAACCTCCATTGCCCGCAAACTGGCCACGCTGCGCGCCTTTTTCCGCCATCTCTGCCGGGAGGGCGTTCTGGAACTCAACCCGGCGCAACTCGTGGCCTCGCCGCGTCTGGAGCGCAAGCTGCCCAACCACCTGACCGTCGAAGAAGCCATGCGGTTCGTGGAAATGCCTGACCTCGAAACCGTACTGGGCAAACGCGACCGGGCCATTCTGGAAATGCTCTATGCCACCGGCGTGCGCGTGTCGGAGCTGGTCGGCATGAATCTCGAAGACATTGACTTCAGAAACCAGTGCGTCCGGGTGCGCGGCAAGGGACGCAAGGAACGCATCGTCCCGTTTGGCGAGCATGCCCGCAAGGCACTGGAGCTGTACCTGGGCGTACGGGGACAACTGCTTGCCCATGCCCCGGAGGACAAGCGCGAACCCAACGGCGTGTTTTTCAACTACCAGGGCACGCGGCTGACAACCCGTTCCGTCGGGCGTCTGATTGACAAATACATCCGGCAGTGCAGTGATCTGCACCACATCAGCCCCCACAGCCTGCGGCATTCGTTTGCCACGCATCTGCTCGATGCCGGGGCCGACCTGCGCGCCATTCAGGAACTGCTGGGGCACGCGCGGCTGACGACCACGCAACAGTACCTGCACGTTTCGACCGACCGCCTGATGGAGGTCTATGACCGGACGCACCCGAAAGCCTAGTCGTCCCAGCACATCACCGGCCGGCGCTGCACCGGAAAGCACCGTACCGGCGGCTCAGCCGCAACCTCCCACGGCCACCCGCCGGCGGCGGGTGGGGCTGCTGGGCGGCACGTTTGACCCCATCCACTACGGCCACCTGCGGCTGGCAGAAAGTCTGGCGGCCATCTTCAACTTCGACGAACTGCTGTTCATCCCGACCTACAGCCCACCTCACAAGGACTTCGACCGTGTAACCTCGGCCTACCACCGCTATGCGATGACCGTGCTGGCCACGCTCCAGATGGACATTGCCCGCGTCTCCATGGTGGAAATCTTTGCGCCGGAGCGCCCCTACACCGCTGACACGGTTGCGACCCTGCGCCGGACCTATGGCGACGAGACGCACCTGTTCTTTATGATGGGCGCGGATTCCTTTGCCAGCCTGCCCAAGTGGGAGCGTTACCAAACCCTGCTCGACAGTTGCCACCTCATCGTCATGACGCGCCCGAAGTATGAAGTCGGCGACCTCGCCACGCTGGCCGGGCAGTACGGCGCAGGACGGGTCATTGACCTGCGGGGCGGACGGGCCAGCCAGCGGGCCGTCACGAGCAACCTGGGCGAAACCGGCATGCACGTTTTCCTGACCGATTTGTTTGCCCTTGATGTCTCAGCGACGGACATCCGGCAGGCCGTCAGCGAAGGTCGTTCCATTGCCCGCTTCGTACCGCCGCTCGTGGAGCGGTATATTCATGTCTATGGACTTTACTCGAACGGATACCACGCTTGATGACGAACGACATTGCTCCACGTCTCCCCGTACGTAAACCGGCCGTCCCCGCCGAAACCACGCCGCCCAAGGTCGAAGACCGGCGGGTGTGGCAGGCGATTCATGCCCTGCAGGAAAAGAAGGCCGTCGCGCCGGTGGTTCTGGACATCGGTCGGCTGACCTCGATTGCCGATTACTTCATCATTGCCACGGGCACGTCTTCGCGCCACGCGCAGGCGCTGGCCGATGAGGTGGAACGCCAACTGGGGCTGCTCAAAACCTATCCCCGCCACATCGAAGGCTATGCCGACGGGCAGTGGGTGCTGATGGACTACGGCGATTTCATCGTCCACGTCTTCACGCCGGAGCAGCGCGACTTTTACGGCCTTGAACGCCTGTGGAGCGACGCCGGAAAACTGGCCATTTCAGAAGGTGAATCCCTGCCGGTGATGTGACGCCGGCCGGTTGTGGTGTCGTTACCCCGGCTCGCCGGTTGGAAAAACAGTGGTGCGGACGGCATCCACCAGCGCCGCACATTCGCGCATGGCGGCCACGTCGTGGACACGGACGATATGCGCGCCGCCGGCAATCGCCAAAGCCACACTGGCGGCGGTTCCCAGAAGCCGGTCGGAGGGGTCGGCTTTCCCTGTCACCTTGCCGATGAAGGACTTGCGCGACGGACCGACGAGCAGCGGCCGCCCCAGCGTGGCAAGGCGCGGTAAGCTGGCCAGCAGCCACAGGTTGTCTTCCAGAGTCTTGCCGAAACCCAGTCCGGGATCGAACACGATGCTGTCCAGGCCGATACCGGCCGTGCGGGCGACCTCCAGGCTGCGCTCAAAGCTGGCCGTGACATCCGCCAGAATGTCCAGCACCGGAGACAAGCCGTGCAGGGCGCCGGGCGTGCCGCGACTGTGCATCACCACAACGCCGGCGCCATGCCGCGCGATGACCTCCGGCATGCGGGCATCAAAACGAAAACCCGAAATGTCATTAACCACTACCGCCCCGGCCGCTAGTGCGGCTTCGGCGACGGAAGCCTTGTAGGTGTCTATCGAAAGCGGCACGTCCACAGCCTGGGCTACGGCTTCGATCACAGGAATGACCCGCGCCATTTCCTCGGACTCATCCACCGTTTGCGCGCCGGGGCGGGTGGATTCCCCGCCAATGTCCAGAATGTCAGCCCCCTCGGTGACAAGCCGTTGCGCCTCAGCCACGGCGGCTTCGACGGTGGTGTAGCGTCCGCCGTCGGAAAACGAATCCGGTGTGACGTTGATGATGCCCATCAGGCGGGTTTTGTCACCCAGCGTCAGGACGCCCCGGCGAAGCCGCCAGGCGTAAGGGCGGCGGGCCACGACCGCCAGACCATTGGCCATATCAGGGGATGTCATCCGCTTGCCTTGCTCCCGCCGGTAGGGGGATAATTGCCGGCATCCACAACGTTTGGGGAGAACGGCCCGTTTCTGTCATACGGGTTTGAAGCAATGAAGCAGATTTCCACGGTGGCGCTCAACACCTTTCGGGAGTCCGTGCGCGACAAGGTGCTCTACAACCTGGTTGTGGCCGTCCTGATTCTCATCGCGGCGTCGTTGCTCATTGGGGAGTTGTCCATCAATCAGGAACGCAAGGCCATGGTGGACCTCGGACTGAGCACGTTGCTGCTGTTTGGATACCTGATTGCCGTCTTTATTGGCACCGGGCTGGTGTACAAGGAAATCGAGCGGCGTACGATTTACACGGTGCTTTCCAAGCCACTGCACCGGTATGAGTTCATTCTGGGCAAGTTTTTCGGCCTGTCGCTGACGCTGCTGGTCAACTGCACCGTCATGCTCATCGCCCTGCTCGTGGCGTTGTTCTACGTCCGCCGACCGACCGATCCCTCTCCATTCGGCATCATTCCGGCGGCTTTTCTGCTTTACATCGAACTCCTGCTGGCAACGGCCCTGGCGCTGCTCTTTTCGTCGTTCACAACACCGGCGCTGGCCACCCTGTTCAGCATCGTCAGTTACCTGATTTGCAACTTCACCCCGGACATCAAGCTCTTTGCCGATGTGCTGAACGTCGAGACCTACCCCTCACTGCGCATTACGCAGATTGTGCTCTGGGGGCTGTACTACCTGCTGCCCAACCTGCACAACTTCAACTTCATCACGCGCACGGCCCACGGCATTCCCATTACGGGCACCCAGATGGCCCTCAGTTGCCTGTATGGCGTCGTGTACCTGAGTATTCTGCTGTCCCTGACGCTCTACATTTTTGAGCGCCGCAACTTCAAGTGATCCCTTCGGGGCAAAAGCCCTTCGGCAAGGACGCCATGGCAACGACAGCCGCATCGGCAGCCGCATCCACGACCTCCCCCGGGCAGTGGCGGGCCTATCTGTACTGGGGCGTTGTGTTCATTGGTCTCGCCAGCCTCTATCCCCTGCAGGTGCGGCTCGACGCCACCTTCAGCCGGAACCGCGCCATCGAGGAAACGCTCTATGTGCAGTCGGGCGAGACCGTACGCCGTCTGTCGTTTGGCTTCGACGGCGTCGTTTCTGACCTCTACTGGATTCGTACCGTTCAGTATTTCGGACGCAAGCTCGGCGGGGGCTTGACCGGCGAAGGGGCGGTGGATTTTTCAAAGCTTTCCCGGGACGACATGCCCCTGCTGGAACCGCTGCTCAACATCACCACGACGGTTGACCCGAACTTCACGGCCGCCTACCGGACGGGAGCGATTTTCCTTGCCGAGTTTGACTACGATGCGGCGCTGGCGCTTCTGCGCAAGGGCATTGCCGTGCAAACCGATCAGAAAACCCTGTTCCGGCTGTGGTCGGACTATGGGGCCATCTGCTGGCGGGCCAAACGGTACGACGAATGCGCCGAAGCCTACGAGCGGGCTTCAGCCTTGGCCATCAGCCCCAACGACCGGGACTGGACAGCCGTCATGGTCGGCGCGGCCAAAACCCGTGGGGGCGATCGCCGGACCTCCTATCTGCTGTTTCAGAAGCTGCGCGACGAAGCTGAACATGAAGGCGCACGACTGAGCGCCGAATGGCGGCTGCAACAACTCACCTCACTCGATGAACGCGACTTCATGGAGCGGATGATCGGGCGTTTCCGCGAAACCTACCAGCGCAACCCGGCCAGCTTTGCCGAGCTGTATCCGCTTCTGGCCGCGCACCGGGACGAAGCCTACGACACGATGGGGCGGCCGCTGGCGCTGTTTCACCAGGATTTTGAAAGGCGCTTCGGGCGCTATGACCGGGCACCGCTTGACCCGGCCGGCATCCCCTACCGCTACGATCCGGTGCGGGGCTGCGTCGGATTGGATGCCACTTCGAGCGTCGCCCGCGACCTGGAAGAACGCTGCCCGTAGTGCGGCGGACAGAACGCCCGGCTTACAGCGGCACCGGGTCCATGGAAACCGTTTCCGGTGACATCACCGTTTCCGGTGGCATGACCGGCATCGTCGTATCGCCGTCAATGAGCGCGGCCTGCGGCACTTGGGCTTGCGCCCGGCGCGCTTCGGCTTCGGCGCGCTTGCGCTGATTGGGGATGAATTCCTGCTGGACAAACTGCTTAAGCGCCGCCACCACCTGCGGGTCAAACTTCGTGCCGGTGCTTTCGTCAATCAGCTCCAGCACTTCTTCAATCGGCATGGGTTCCCGGTAGTGACGCTTGTGGGTCAGGGCATCGAAGAAGTCCGCCACGGCAATGATACGCGCGCCCAGCGGAATCTCATCGCCTTTCAGACCGAAGGGATAACCGCTGCCGTCGAGGTTTTCGTGATGTCCGGCGGCCACCAGCGGCAGGTCCTGCATATCCCGCGTGAAGTGAATCTTCGACAGGATGTCGTACGTGTTCTTGGCGTGGTCGCGCATGTGGGCGTACTCTTCCGGCGTCAGCTTGCCCGGTTTGCAGAGGATGGCCTCGCGCGTCCCGATCTTGCCGTAGTCGTGGAGCAATCCGGCGTAGTAAATCCGGCGGCGCTCGGCTTCCGGCAGGTTCATGTACTTCGCAATCGAGCGTGAGTACCGCGCCACCCGCGCCGAGTGTCCGGCCGTCAGGTCATCGCGGGCGTCAATGGATGCCGCCAACGTCGTCACGAAGCTCTGGAAGGTGATTTTCTGTTCTTCCAGCAGGTAGATGTTTTCCAGCGCCAGCCCGGCCTGCCGGGAAACCGCCATCAGAAACTCAAGTTCCTCATCTTCAAAGGTTTTCCTGGTCGTCAGGTTGTCGAGATAGCACACGCCCCAGATACGGCTCGCCGAGCTGATCGGGGCGCACATCACCGAGCGGATGGACTGGAAAATGATGCTTTGCTGACCGGCAAAGCGGGCGTCGTTGCGGGCATCGAGGCATAGTTCCGCAACGTTGCCCTCATAGACCCGGCGCACAATCGTCTGGCTCGGCGAAACCTGGGCGGCATCCCCACTGCGCAGCCGGGCCGCCTGCTGGCGCAGGGTGTTGTCTTTCGGGTCGGCCAGCAGGATGACGCCCCGCTCGGCCGGCAACACGTCAAACAGCAGCGTCAGGAGCTTCTCGGCCAGTTCCTCGCGGTTGGTCAGCGCCAGAATCGCGCTCGTAATCTCATACAGCGCCTTCAGGCGATTGACGGTCGCGGCATTGGTCAGTTGGGTTGCCCGGATGAGAGACGTATTGAGGTAGCGCGTCTGGGAGTGGTCAATGACCGACATCACCTGGTGTGGCTCGACGGCTTCAGACGGCTTTGCCCCCTGGTTGGCATACTCGAAGACGATTTCCGTCCCGGCGAGCTTGCGCCCCAGTGCGAGCCGGTCGCCACTGCGCAGTTGCGCTTCCGAAACGCGCTGGTCGTTGACGTACGTTGCGCCGGTGCTGCTTCGGTCCACCAACGTCGCATGCACACCATCGAAGCGCAGCTCGACATGCAGGCGGGATACGTAAGGGTCATCAATCTGCAAGTCGTTGTCTGCAAGACGACCAATGCGGAAAACCGGTTTGTTCAGCATGGCCGTCGCTTCTTTTCCTGCTGCGTCCCGATACTTCAGCGTTCCCCAAGCCTTACCGACGTGCTGCTCCATAAGAAGTCATCCCTTCCCGAAAGCGGTTCAGCCTCAAGGCCACCTTGTTCCCGAAACCTTGCCTGCCGGGCAGAAGTGCCTCGGCTGACACACCAAAAAAACCATCCGAGGGGGCTGAAAAACTGTTAGGGCCGCACCCTAGCACATCACGGCGCCGGTTGTCGTCCCGTTCTGGCACGTGGGCGCTGACACCTGGGGCAGAAGTAGGTCGAGCGTTGCCCCTGGCGAATTCGGGCAATGGGGGTTTCACAGCGGAGGCATGGTTCACCTTCCCGGTCGTACACGAGCAGAGCCTCGGCAAAAGCCGCGCCAAAATACTGCCCGGTGATGTTTTCCGGGTTCACGTCAAGGGTCGTGCCGGCTTCGATGGCGGCTTCCAGCAGGATGCGGATGGTCTTCCACAGGTCTTTGACCTTGGATTTGGACACCAGGTTGGCCGGGGTGAGCGGATGGAGGCCGACGGCAAAGAGGACTTCCGCTGCGTAGATATTTCCCAACCCGGCTACGCGCGTCTGGTCGAGCAGGACTTCCTTGATGGGACGCCGCGTGCCGGCCAGCGTGCGTTGCAGGTAGTCCGGCGTGAAATCCGGCCCCAGCGGTTCGGGCGCCAGATGACGGAGTTCCTCAAGCTGGAACAACGCGGCCGTGGGCGCCAGCCGCATGATGGCGAAGTGCCGCTGGTCCTGAAACACCAGGCGACGGTCGTTGTCGAGGTCAAAGACGGCGTGGGTGAACTTTGGCAGCGGGGCGTCAGGCGCCAGATACAGAAACCGCCCGGCCATCCGCAGGTGAACGAGCAGGGTATGGGCATTGTCCAGGTGTAGCAGCAGGTGCTTGCCGCGCCGCCCGACTTCGGCAAAAACCGCCCCCTGCATCCCTGCGACAACCGTGGCGACAGACTGTGGCGCAACAAGGCGCGGACGGTGAATGCGGACGCCAATGACCCGCCGCTGTTGAAGGCGCTGCTGCAACTCACGCGCGACGCCTTCGACTTCAGGAAGCTCCGGCATACCGGTCCAGCGGGGCTAACGCACTGAGGCGGTCGGAGAGAGTCCGGGAAGGGTCACAACCATCACCCCCGAAGTGACCGAGCCGGCATAGATGCGCCCCGGCGCGAACACATCGAAAGCCGCCGCCCACATCCGATGTCCCGGCAACACGGCCCGCTGGTCGAGGCGGTGGAAAAGCTGCCCGCCATTGACCGAAAGATACAGCCCCCCGCCCTGGGCATCGCCAATCAGGACCTCATCCGCCTGGCGCGGGTTGAACCGGATCACGGCAATGTCACCAAAGCCGATGCCGCGTGCCAGCCGCTCCCAGGACTTGCCGCCATCAAAGCTGACATAGGCCGTCCGCCGCGTCCCGACGAACATGGTTTCCGGGCGGCGTGGGTGAAAGGCTATTTCCTGCACGCAGGTGGCATCCTTGAAGGCTTTCATTGGCAGGTCGGCCCGCTGCCACGTCGCGCCCCCATCCTGGCTCATGAGCATCCCATCCGAGATGCCGGCCAGAATGACCTCTGACGACTGCGGCGACACGGCCACCGAAAAGACACGTCCACGGTACGCGCCCAGGCTGACTTTTTCCCAGCCCCTGGCCGGGTTGTCCGTTCGGAACAGTCCTTCCCAGGCCGCGGCGTAGAGCCAGCCGTCAGTGGTTGACACCAGTTCGACGACGTGACCCTTCAACCGTTGCCGCAGAATGGTTCGGGACGCGGACGGGCGGGCGGCGGCGCGGCGGCCCTTGGCAGACGGCCGGGCAGTTGGCGTGTTCGCCGGTTGCCGTCCGCCCGGTGCAACCGGCGTCGGGCGCCAGGTGGCCGGCGGGTTGGCCGGCTGCCAGAGCTTTCCGCCATTTTCCGTCACAAACACCCCATCGCTCGTTGCGGCATACAGACGGCGCGAATCCCCCACCGGCGCGTGCAGGCCATAGACATCCCGCGCGCCAAGCCCCTGCGAGGAGGGATACCAGGTCTGACCGAAATCATTGGAGACATAGACGCCGCCTTCCGCGCCGTTGAACATCACGGACGCAAACAACCGTCCGCGCTGCATGCTGTCGGCCAGCAGCCCCGACACGCGGCGCGTCACAAAGCCGTGATTGTACGCCTGAAAGGTGTTCCCCCCGTCTTCACTGATGAGGACGCCCCGGTTTTCCGTGCCGACGATGACCCGCTGGGGCGCAGACGGATGAATGCGGATTTCGTTGATGGTCGTCGTCGTGGGCAGAATCTGCCGCCACGTCTCACCGCCATCCAAGGTGTGCCACAGGCCCTCGGTCGTACCGGCGAAGATTTCTTTTTCGCGGGTGGGATGCGGAAAAATGATGTGCGTCCGGCGGGCGCTGGAGGGAATGCCCTTGAACTTCGTCCAGTTGCGCCCCCCGTCAAGACTGCGGTAGATGCCGCTACAGGCGCTGCAATACACGCGGTCGGGGTCAAAGGTGTCAATGGCGATGCTGAAAATGTCAGAGTCTTCGATGAGCTTTGTGGTCTCGCCGTGGATAAAGGTCCAGTTCCGGCCGCCATCGGTCGTCTTCCACGGCAGATACCAGGTGCCGACATAAACCGTATCGGCGCTGCGCGGGTCAATGGCAACGGATTCGATGTTCCGAATGCCGGTGTGTCCGGCCGGTGACAACCGCGCCCAGGTCTCCCCACCATCCGTCGAACGAAACGCGCCATTCAGGGTCCCGGCCACCAGCACACTGGCATTGCCCGGAGCCATGGCAAAGGCGCGGACGGACTCTCCGTTCAACACCGCCCGCCAGGTCTGCCCGCCGTCCGTGGACTTGTACACCCCGCCCTCGCGGTCATTTTCAAGCACCCACACGGCCGCATACAGTGTGTCGGTTGCCGTCGGGTCAATCACGATACTTTCGATGATGTACTGCGGGCGGTTGAAGGTCGGCAGCCAGCGCCAGGTCTGCGCGCCGTCCACCGTCGTGTAGATTTGTCCATCGGCCGTTCCGATGAACATCCGTTTGGGATCAGTCGGGTCCTGCGCCAGGGCGCGCACCGTACCGCCAAAGGGGCCGGTGACTTTCCACTCGGTTTGCTCAAGCAGCGCTGGCGTCAGCACCGGCGCTGGCGTTTCCAGCGCCGCAGAAACAACCTGGCCCGTGGCAAAACAACCGGCGAAAAACACGGCGAGAAGCGCCCTCAAAGCGACTAACTTCATCGTTTTCTCTCTCTTACATGCAAATATCGAAACTTTTACGCGAAGTTGCGCAACCATAGCATGTTCACCTTCACAGGGCTATGCCGGCCGAAGGTTTGCGGGCGGTTTGAGGCCCAACCGGTAGCCGGCATCCACGAACAGGGTCTCACCGGTCACGGCATCGGCGCTGAGCAGGTACAGCAGCGCCTGTGTGATGTCCTCCGGCGTCACCCCTTCCGGCGTTCCGGTCAGGTTGACGATGCCGGGTGCAATGGCATTGACCTGCACAACCGGCGCCAGCACCTTGGCCAGCCCTTCGGTCAGCATGATGAGGCCGGCTTTGGAGACGTTGTAATGAAGATACGCCGCCCACGGGCGGACACCCCCGACACAGGCGAGGTTGATGATTTTCCCCCGTCCCTGCGCCAGCATCAGCCGCGCCGCCCGGCGCGCACACCAGAAAGGCGCTGTCAGGTTGACGGCCAGTGTCTGTTCCCAGTCAGCATCGGTGAGTTCGGGCCAGGGACGGCGCTCAAAAACCGCCGCATTGTTGACCAGAATGTGCAGCGTCCCGAAACGGCGCAGGATGCCTTCAAAGAGGGCATCCACGTCCTTCCGCTGACGCAGATCGGCAGGAAAGACTTCGACCGTGCCTCCGCCAGCGCGGAGTTCGGCCGCAAGCGTCTCCGCCGTCGGATGTGAGCTGTGGCAGTGGAGTGCCACGTGAACGCCCTGCGCCACAAGGGCGCGCACCATGGCCGCCCCCAAACGGCGCGCCCCACCTGTCACCAGGGCAATCCTTCCGGCCAGTTCCACGGCACTTCCTCAAAAAATCTGCGTCTAACGGTGCCGGCTTTTGGCCGGCTGGTCAGACCATGGCATGGTTTTAGCCCCAAACCCGTCTGTGGAAAGAGACTACGCCGTTGATGCCTGAAAAGAAACCACGTCGTTCCCCGCTGGAGTGGCTGGTGCCGGTCTTTTTCGTGCTTGTCGGAACGTGGTATCTGCTCGAATGGGGGCTGGCGTCCCCGACCGGTCTGACGTTTCGCGCTGGCGTTGGTGTCCTTCTACTCGTGTATGGCGGCTGGCGGCTCGTGCGTCTCCGGCAGCCGGGGGCCACGCCGCCGGCCAGCTAGCCGGTCTCACATCCAGCCGGAAAACACTTTGGCGGCGGAGGTGGCTTCGCCGCCAAAGGTGCTGTCCGCCTTTGCACCCGTTACCAACGGCTTGGGTGAGTTACTTTTTGCGGTGATAGTTCGGATAGTCCGGCCGCTTTGGCCTGGCTGGCGGCGGATTTTTGGTCAGCGCCTCCAGCGCGACGGCTACGGCCCGTTCGAGTTGCGTATCGCGTCCGGCACGCCACGCCTGTGGGTCAAGCTCCACTTCGATGTCAGGCGCAACCCCCCGGTTTTCGATTTCCCACTTCCCTTCCGGCGAATAAAAGGCAAAGTGCGGTGCGGTCACGGTGCCGCCGTCCATCAGCGCCGGGTAGCCGCCAATCCCGACGAGGCCGCCCCAGGTGCGCTTGCCAACCAGCGGGCCAATGCCCAGTTGCCGGAACATCCACGGCATCAGGTCGCCCCCGGAGCCGGCATACTCGTTGATGATCATGACCTTCGGGCCGGGCAGCGTTCCGAACGGCGTACGGAAGTCTTCGCCATCCCGGACGGCCCAGTAGCTCAGCAGCGGTTTGCGCAGGTAGTCAATGATGTAGTCGGCAGCCTGTCCGCCGCCGTTGAAGCGTTCGTCCACGACGGCGCCCTGTTTGTCGAGTTGCGAAAAAAAGTAGCGGTTGAAGTTCGTGTAGCCGCCAGCGGCGGTGTCTGGCAGCCAGAGGTATGCCAGCCGGCCGTTGCTCAGTTCGGCAACACGCCGCCGGTTGGCTTCAATCCAGGCGAGATTGCGCAGGCTCGCTTCGCTGGCCACCGGGACGACCGTCACCGTGCGGGACTGGCTTCCGTCCGGGTTGGGGCCGACCTTGAGCACCACCTGTTTGTCGGCGGTGCCCTCGAAGTAGCGGCAGATGTCTTCCGTGGCCACAACGTCAACGCCGTTGACCGCCAGCAGGTAGTCCCCGACGTTGACGTTGACGCCGGGTTGGGTCAACGGTGCGCGAAGCTGCGGATTCCAGTTTTCGCCTTCGTAAATCCGGGCAATGCGGTAGCGGCCGTTTTCAACCACATAGTCAGCACCCAGCAGACCGCCGGGCACGCGCCTGACTTCCGGGATGTCGCCACCCCGGACGTAGAGGTGTCCGACGCTCAGCTCGCCGAGCATTTCGTCAAACAGGTAGTTCAGATCGGCGCGGTGCATCACGCCTTTGAGATACGGCTCGTATTTCCGCGCCGTGGCCGGCAGGTTCAGTCCGTGGTGGTTTGGGTCGTAGAAGAAATCGCGTTCCAGCCGCCACACCTCGCGGTACATCTGCTCCCACTCCTGGCGCGGCTCGACCCGTACTTCCATATCGTCAGTGCGCAGCCGGCCCTCGCCGGGTTTGATGGGCGCCGTCAGCGAGGCAATGAACCAGCTTTGTGCCTGGTTTGGCGCCTGCCCCGGACCCGGCCGCTGACTCTGCCGGTACAGGCACTTCTCGCCGTTGGCCGTCGGCTGAAAACTGGTGACGCCTTCCAGCAGCTTTTCCAGCTTGCGCTTTTCGACATCGAACCTGTGGACAATGAGGCCCGTCATCTCCGGCATGCCCATGGCGGACTCATACAGGTACAGGATGTTGGGTTTGCCGGCATCAAAACCGACGAAGGCGCGGGCCGGGATGGGCAGCGCCACGATGCGCTGGCTGAGTCCCTCGAAATCAATCGTGACCCTGGGCGGCTCTTTCGCTTTTTCCCCTGGGCGTCCCGATGCCCACACGCCGGGCGGGCCACCAGCGGGTGCGGATGTGGCTTCGGACGGGTTGCCGTCACCGGGCTTGCGGTCTTCGGCGGTTTTTTCGTCGTCACTTTCCGGGGCCACGGGAGAAGGATCGGTTTTGCGCAGTACGACGGCGTGCACCGACCGCACGGTGTCGTTCCGGTGGGCGTAGCTCGACATGTCGAAACCGTTGATCGCCGGGCCGATGTTGGTGCTCGACAGCAGGTAGAGATACTTGCCGTTGCGGTCAAAGACCGCATTGGTGACATCGCTGGCGGCATCCGTGAGTTGCGTCACCTGCTTGCTTTCGAGGCTATAGACGAAAGCCGCGCTGTAGGCCGAGGGCATCGGCTTGGTGTAGGCAATCCAGCGACTGTCGGGCGACCAGGACAGACCGCCGCGCAGACGGAACCCGGCCCCGCCGGTGCGGCGCGCGGTGTCGAACTTCACCGGGACGCCGTTTTCAAGGTCCACAAGCCAGAAGTTCAGCCGCTTGTCGGTGAAGGCGATCTTCCTGCTATCCGGCGACCAGGTGGGCGCATAGTAAAACGACGGCTCCAGCTTGATGACCTTGAGTTCGCCAAGGCCGGTTTGTTCGCGCAGGTGCAGCTCATACTCACCGGAGGCGTCGGAAAAGTACGCCACCCACTTGCCATCGGGCGACCAGGCCGGGTCGCGCTCGGCCACGCCGGGCGTCGCCGTGAGGTTGCGGATCGAACCCTTTTCGGCCGGGACGGTCAGAATGTCGCCCCGGGCTTCAAAGGCCACCCGCAGGCCGTTTGGTGAGACAGCCGCGTTCGTAATCTGTGAGCCGACTTTCTCGAAGCGCGGACGTACCGTGCTGATGTCGCCTGCGAGCGTGATGTTGACCGGCGTGTGCCGGCCGCTTTTCACATCCAGGAGGTGCAGGCCGCCAAACTGTTCATAGACAATGGCTTCTTCACCGCCCACCGCCACCGAGGCGGATTTGATGTCGAGTCCGTCGTTTTTGAGCACCGGCGTCACCTTGCCGGAAGCCGGGTCATAAGCAAAGAGTGTCACCGGGCCGTTGCGGTCGGAAAGAAAGTAAATTGTCTTTCCAATCCACATCGGGTTGAAGTCATTGGTGTCGGTACGCGGGATTTTCGTAACGCTCGAATCGGCCAGATTGGCTACCCAGAGATACGACGCCCGTCCGCCGCGATAGCGTTTCCAGGCGGCAAAGGCGCGGGGTACGGGTTCATACACCAGCCGGGAACCGTCCGGTGAGAAGCTGCCGTGGGTGGCCATCGGCAGGGGGAGCGGTTCAGCCGGGCCGCCGTTTTTGTCCACGGTAAACAGGCGTTGGGTCCGCCCGGATTCACTCAGGCGCGGGCTGGCAAAGAGCACCCGCTGGCCGTCGGGCGTCCACCCCACGGCCCGGTCGGTGTCCGGGTGATAGGTCAGGCGCTGCGGAATGCCACCGGTTGCCGGCATGACATAGACATCCGTGTTGCCGTCATACTGCCCCGTGAAGGCAATGAGACTGCCATCAGGCGAAAAAATCGGGTCTGACTCGATGCCGGGGTGGTTCGTCAGGCGGACAGCCTCGCCGCCGGTGCGTGGTACGCGCCACAGATCACCGGCAAAGGAAAACACAATGTGTGTCCGGTTGGCGGTTGGCGTGCGCGCCAGCAGAGGAGGTGACATTTCCTGGGCGGCACCAAAAGTAGTCCAGGTGAAGGTCAACGCCAGGAACGAACACAGGCGAAAGCAGGAAAAGCGACGTTGCATGATTGTGTGTCGGGTGAGAACTGGCAGGGTGTTGGCGTAGCCAGCGCAAGGGGGGGCGTCTCGGGCAGGACAGCTTCAGGGTATTGGCACGCAAGCTATACTGTTTCCGGTGAAAGATGTTCCAGAAAAGTTTTGTCATTGGACGGGGATTGCCTCTGCGCTGTTCGGCGCACTATGCTCTGGGCGCTTGGTTGACCTCACCTGGTGCCTGCCGTCATGGCTTCTCCCCCACCAACCGAAGAAATCGCTCCGACCCGCAGCGCCGAACGCCATGAGCCAGCCAAACGGCGCACGTTCTGGCTGGTGGTTGGGGCGCTCTCCATCGTGGCGGCGGCCGCAGCCTGGCAGTCCTACCAGGACCGCCATCGCTTTCTGCTCTACGTGACGTTCCACGACGTGGACGGTCTGCGGCCGGGGGCTGAAGTCCGGCTGGCCGGGGTCAAGGTGGGGGCCGTGCAGCGTATCGAGTTCACCAGTGTGCAGAAGGTCGTGCGGTGGGATACGCCACAGGTGCAGGTCACACTTGGCATTGACCGGCGTCTGACGGGGCTGAATGCGACGCAACTCATTCACCGGGACGCCATTGCCGTCCTTAAACGCGACGGAACCCTGGCCGACCGGATCGTGGACATCATCCCCGGTAGTGCCGCCGCGCCGCTCGTGGTCGAAGGGGATTTCATTGCCGGACAGATT
The DNA here is from genome assembly GCF_018304765.1 of Chloracidobacterium sp. N. Lineage (NCBI taxonomy): Bacteria > Pseudomonadati > Acidobacteriota > Blastocatellia > Chloracidobacteriales > Chloracidobacteriaceae > Chloracidobacterium > Candidatus Chloracidobacterium aggregatum. The sequence continues at coordinate 364,537 of NZ_CP072642.1, read as the reverse complement.
GAAGGTGACTCCCGGACCATTGCGCTGCGCAGCGCCCAGGTCAACGCCAACTTCGAGGCCATGCGTGAACGGCTCCTCGCCGTTCAGCAACGTCTCGAACGCGGCGAGGGAACTCTGGGGGCCGTCCTCAAACGGCGTGAACTCGCCGACCAGATGGCCCAGTTTCAGACCGAGTTGACCGGACTTCAGCAGGCGCTTCAGACCGGCCGCGGGTTTGGTTCCGTCGCGCGCCGGCGATTGCAACCACGGGTGACGGCGCTTCAGACCGCGGCCAACCGGCTGCGGGCCGACATCGAGGGCGGCCGTGGCACAGCCGGTCAGTTCTTTGCCGATCCAACCTGGCGCGAGCGGGTCACGGCCCTTCAGAGCCGGTACGACCGTCTGGCGACCCGCCTGACCACCCTGCAACAGACGGCCGAACAGGGCACGCTGGGACGCCTCGCCCGGGAAGACGCCTTCCGTCAGCGGCTCCAGACGACGCGCGCCCACGTCACCCGTATCCAGAAACAACTCGAACAGCAGGAAGGCAGCGCCGGCCGGTTTCTCCACGATGGGCGCCTGCGGCGCGAACTTGCTGAATTTACCGCCGAACTCACCAAAACCGTTTATGACGTGCGCCAGTCGCCGTTCAAATACATCCGACTCAGGTTCTGAGTCCCTTTTCCGCCCTGTGCGTGAATGGCAGGTTCACGCGGCAGCGGCCCGCCATATTGCTTATGAGTGTTCTGGTCAATAAAGAGACCCGTCTTGTGGTACAGGGCATTACCGGGCGTGAAGGCACCTTTCACACCCGCCAGATGAAGGATTACGGCACGAACGTCGTTGCCGGGGTGACGCCCAACAAGGGCGGCACGATTCACGAAGACACCCCGGTGTTTGACACCGTGGCCCAGGCCGTTGCCGCCACCGGAGCCAACGTCAGTGTCATTTATGTGCCGCCGGCCTTTGGCGCGGATGCCATCATGGAAGCCGCCGAAGCTGGCATTGCCCTCGTCGTCTGCATTACCGAAGGCATCCCGACGGTGGACATGATGCGGGCGTTCGACTTCGTCAAAAAGCGCGGCACACGGCTGATTGGCCCCAACTGTCCGGGCGTCATCACGCCGGGTGAGTGCAAGGTGGGCATCATGCCGGCGCACATCCACCGCCCCGGCCGGATTGGCGTTGTCTCGCGCAGTGGGACGCTGACCTACGAGGCCGTTCACCAGCTCACCCAGCTTGGACTGGGACAGTCCACCTGTGTCGGCATCGGTGGCGACCCCATCATTGGCCTGCGCTTCGTGGATGTCCTGCGCCTGTTCCAGGCCGACCCGGACACCGATGCCGTCGTCATGATTGGCGAAATTGGCGGCACGGACGAAGAAACGGCGGCCGCCTTCGTCCGGCAGGAAATGACCAAGCCGGTCATCGGGTTTGTTGCCGGCCGCACGGCCCCGCCCGGCCGCCGCATGGGCCATGCTGGCGCGATCATTGCCGGCGGCAAGGGGACCGCGGCCGAAAAAATGGAAGCCATGCGCGCCGCCGGCATGCACGTGGTCGAAAGCCCGGCCGACATCGGGGCCAAAGTCGCCGCCGTCATCGGACATACGGCTTAGGGGCCCGGGTTCAGCTCGTTCCGGTTGCCGTCTGCCGCCCGACATCGCTAACCTGCGGCACATTTCATGTTGTCGGATGGAGTACACCAAAACCATGTCGCTTGAAACGACGCTTGCCATCATCAAACCCGACGCCGTGCGCGCCAGCAACACCGGTCACATCATCCAGCGCATCACCGATGCCGGTTTTCGTCTGCGCGGGATGCGGCTGATGCACCTGACCCGGCCCCAGGCCGAAGGCTTTTACGCCGTTCACCGCGAGCGGCCGTTTTTCGGGGAACTGGTTGACTTCATGTGTTCGGGGCCCGTGGTCGTCATGGCCCTGGAGAAAGAAGACGCCGTCCGCGCCTGGCGCGACCTCATGGGGCCAACCAACTCGAAAGACGCCCCCAAGGGCACCATCCGGGGCGACTTCGGAACGGATGTCGGCGAAAATGCCGTCCATGGTTCGGACTCACCCGAAAACGCCACGACCGAAGTGGCCTTTTTCTTTGCCACCAGCACGCTGCTGTAGGACAGGACAGCCAGGACAGCCGGGCGCTATGGCCAAGGCTGTCCTACGGCAGGCTTTCAAGCCGGTAGTTGGGCGCTTCCTTGGTGATGATGACATCGTGAACGTGGCTTTCGCGCAGGCCCGCCGCCGTAATCTTGACGAACCGGGCATTGGTTTTGAGTTCGGCAATGGTCCGGCAGCCGACATACCCCATGCCGGCGCGTACGCCACCGACCAACTGTGTCACCAGGGCAGACAGTGCCCCCTTGTAGGGCACTTTCCCTTCGATGCCTTCCGGGACGAGTTTCGATTCGACGGTTTCCATGTCCTGGGCATAGCGGTCGCGGCTGCCTTCCTTCATGGCCGCCAGCGACCCCATGCCCCGGTACGCCTTGAAACTGCGCCCCTGGTAAAGAATCAGCTCGCCGGGGCTTTCGTCCGTTCCGGCAAAGAGCGAGCCGATCATGACGGCATCTGCGCCGGCGGCCAGCGCCTTGGTGATGTCGCCGGAAAACTTGATGCCGCCGTCGCCAATCACCGGCAGGTCGGCTTCGCGGGCGGCCGCGGCGCAGTCGAGAATGGCCGTCACCTGTGGAACGCCAATCCCGGCAACTATGCGCGTGGTGCAGATTGAGCCGGGGCCGATCCCCACCTTGACGCCATCCACCCCGGCCGCGACGAGTTCGCGGGTGGCTTCCCCGGTGGCCACGTTTCCAGCCACAAGGTCAACCTCGGGAAACCGCCGCTTGATCTGGCGGACGGCTTCCAGCACACGGGTCGAATGGCCGTGCGCCGTGTCAATGACCAGGGCATCCACCCGCACCGCCACGAGTTCGGCCGCCCGCTCCAGATAGTCGCCCGTTGCGCCAATGGCCGCTGCCGTCCGCAGCCGCCCCAGGTCATCTTTCGTCGCGTTCGGGTAGCGAATCGCCTTCTGGATGTCCTTGACCGTAATCAGCCCCCTGAGACGAAACTCCTCATCCACAACGAGCAGCTTTTCGACCCGGTGTTTCTGCAAAATGCCACGCGCTTCCTGGAGGGTTGTCCCGACCGGCACGGTAATGAGGTTGTCCTTGGTCATCACCTCGCCAATGGGCAGCTCCAGCCGTGTCTCAAAGCGCAGGTCGCGGTTGGTGAGAATGCCGACGAGCCGCCCATCCTCCGGCCGTACCACCGGAACGCCCGAAATGTGAAACTTCGCCATGATGGCCAGGGCTTCTGAAATGGGACGGTCGGGCGTCATCGTGACCGGATCGACGATCATGCCGCTTTCGGAGCGTTTGACCTTGTCCACCTCGCTGCGCTGCGCCTCGATGGACATGTTTTTGTGAATCACCCCCAGCCCGCCCTGCTGGGCCAGGGCAATTGCCATGGCCGCTTCCGTGACCGTATCCATGGCCGCGCTGACGATGGGGATATTGACCTGAATGCGCCGGGAAAAACGGGTGGTGGTGTCGGTCTCGGCCGGAAGAACGTCACTTTTGGCCGGCACGAGCAGAACGTCATCGAAGGTCAGGGCTTCCGGTATTTCACGATAGTTCATGGTGACTCGCTTTCCGGGAGGTGTCAGGCCGTTTAGGGCGCGGCAATTGTGCGCCCATCGTAAAAGCTTCCCCGCCGTCCGGCCAAGTCAGCGCCCGTTCCGGCCCTGCAACTCACAGCGTCAGTTCCATCAGCAGGCCATCTTCGGGCGGGTCCGTATAGAAGTTGCGCTTGTGCGCCGTGGTGACGAACCCCAGCGACGCATACAGGGCCTGGGCGCCATGGTTTGACTGGCGCACTTCGAGAAAGGCCGTCGTCGCGCCATACAGGCGGCCCGTGTAGAGCGCCTCTTTCAGAAGCCGCCGCCCCAACCCCTGCCGCTGGACTTCGGGATAGACGGCGATGTTGGCAATGTGCAGCTCGCGGCCGTCATGCCGGGCCGAAAGCTGCACCCGTCCGGCCAGAAACCCATAGATGGCACGGCGCAGGAACGGCGACTGTCCCCGCACGACGAGCATGACGGCCAACGGGTTGTGGCGCAGTTCGGTGCGGTAGCCGTCATATCCCCACCGGCTCAGGCGCGCCAGGCGCTCCAGTTCGACCACGGCCGGCAAGTCGCTTTCCAGCATTGGCGCAATGTAGAAACGCGCGTCCAAAGGCTCCTTCATGACAATGCGCCACAGGCAAGCGAAAACATGGCTCTGATACTTTGTGGGGGAAGAACCACGGGCGATTATGAACCATTCCCTACCGGCGGCAAGCGCGTTCGGCAGCCAGGACGGTGTTGCGCATCAGCATGGCAATGGTCAGCGGACCGACGCCGCCCGGCACCGGCGTCACGTAACCAGCCAGCTCTGCCGCCTGGCGTGGATGTACATCCCCAATCAGCGTGTAGCCTTTCTTTTCGAGGTCGGCCAGGCGCGCCGGATCATCGCCAAAACAGGATTGGATGTCCGCCCGGGTCGTCACCTGGTTGATGCCCACGTCAATGACCACCGCGCCGGGACGGATGAAGGTTTCCGTGACGAAGGCTGTCCGCCCGATGGCCGCGATGAGAATGTCTGCCGACCGGGCCATGGCCGCCAGGTCGGTTGTCCGTGAGTGGCATAGCGTCACGGTGGCGTCCCGGTGGAGCAGCAGCAGCGAAAGCGGCAGTCCGACAATCGTGCTTCGCCCCAGCACCACGGCGCGCTGCCCGCGCAGTGGCAGGTCGTAATGGTCCAGCAGGGCCACGACGCCGGCCGGCGTACAGGGCACGAAGCCTTCCTGTTTGAGTGCCAGACGCCCGACGTTGACCGGATGAAAACCGTCCACGTCTTTTTCCGGGTCAATCGCCCGGATGACGGCCGGCGCATCAATCTGCGCCGGCAACGGCATCTGGACGAGGATGCCGTGAATGTCCGTCCGGGCGTTGAGCGTGGCAACCAGCGCCAGCAGTTCGGCCGTCGTCGTCTCCGCCGGCAACGTCACGACTTCCGAATACAGCCCAAGCCGCGTACAGGTTTTGACCTTGCTGTTCACATAGGTACGCGACGCCGGGTTGTCGCCCACCAGCACGGCGGCCAGCCCCGGCCGGATGCCCCGCGCCGTCAGGTCAGCACACCGCGCCGCCGTTTCAGCATTGAGTTTTGAGGCCACCAAAGCCCCATCCAGAATTTGAGCCGCCACAGTTCAGGAGGTCTCCTTGGGAACATGAAGTGAATGCGCCGGGAAAGGCGTGTCCCCGCGACGGTAGATGACGATGACCGGAACGACAAGGTATGCACGGGCAGGCATCCAGCCCGTCTGCCACGTGGGACGCCGCCATGATGAAACGTATGAGACCTAACAAAACGAAACTTGGCTTGCCGCATCCGGCAATGTACGGTGAAAGAGAAAGCGTGCAACAGCACGGCCATACATACAAGCTGGTCTCCACGTTGCGTCCGACCCTATTTTCCAGGTGAGCAGCACAATGAACCACGAAGTGCAACTGCTGTTTTTCGTAGTGCTGGGGCTGGCAGGACAGGTCGTGGCCGTGGGTGGTGCGCTGCTGGCTTTCCGTCTTGGCGCACGCACCGGCGCGGATCGTCACCGGGCGCTTCCCCCGGAGCTTCCTGCGGGCAAATCCACGTCATTTACACGCTCCATCATCAGTGACACTGCCTCTGAACCGACAGCGCCCCTCGACACCCGGGCCGTGGCGCTGCTGCGCTGTCTCCGCCTGCCGCCGGTGTCTGACCATGAGGCGCTTCTGTCCTGGTACGGCCGCCTCCAGCTCGAAGGCATGGCACTGGCGGCCACGATGTCGTCCGAAACCCAGACGGTTTTTCGTCAGGCGCTGGACGCCATTCGTGACATTCTCGACACGCGCAACCTCGATGATCGCTATGAACTGCTGGCAGCAGCCCTGTTGCCGGTCTATGAGGGTCTCCACGCCAGGTCATCCGGCCCGTCGGAAGCGGCGCTGTCGCCACCGGCAGCCGAGCCATTGAACCGCTTTACCCCGAATGCACCACTGAACGGTCAGGCTGCTGTCCCGGTGGCCTACCGTGAGACGCCTTCCCAGGTTTCCGAAAAGTCCCGGCTGGCAAAACTGTTCGAGCAGGTCGAAGCGGCCGCCCGGGCGCGGGAAACACTCGCCTCGAACCCACCGGGTACCCGCCACGGCGAAGCGCCGCTGTCTGGACCTGAATCACCCACGAACGGGAACAGCAAAGTCACTTCGGAAGCCTCTGACCACACGCCCGGTCATACGCCCGTGCACGCCCCCGGCACGCAACTGGACACCTCGCGGCTGTCGCGGCGACTGGCTGAAATCCTCAAATCCGCCGACCGCAACGACCACCCCAGCGATCCGGCCGAGAGCAGCCACAGTACGCCCGAACCAGCCACGGACGAGCACAGTGCGCCGGAACTGCATCTCGTATCACCGCCCATCAAGTCACGTCTCAAGCGCAGCGGCACGCTCACGCCGGAACAGGAAGTGGCGCGCAAGGCAGCGCATGTCGTCGGACGGGCGCGGGAGTGGTATGGTCGGCCGGACATTACCCTCCGCGAGGTGCAGTCGGCCTGCGCCGCTTTTGGACTGGAGTTCAACGAAGTCGCCGCCCGGGCCGAGCTGGCCAAACCGCTTGCCGAAGACGTGTTCTGAAACGACGCCCATGCCCGACGGCTTCGTGCCGATTCTCGACCTCGAACCCCAGTACCAGGCGCTGCGTCCGGCACTTCAGGCCGCCTTTGAGCGGGTGTGCCGGTCGCGCCAGTTTGTTCTGGGCGAGGAAGTGGCCGCCTTCGAGGATGAAGTGACCAACCATCTGGGCGTGGCGCATGCCGTGGGCGTCAACTCCGGCACAGATGCGCTTGTCATCGCCCTGCGAGCGCTCGACATCGGTCCGGGCGACGAGGTCATCACCACGCCGTTTTCCTTCTTTGCCACGGCCGAGGCCATCAGTCTGGTCGGGGCCACGCCGGTTTTTGCCGACATCGAAGCCGAAAGCTTCAACCTTGATCCACACGCCGTGGCATCCCGGATCACCAGCCGCACCCGGGCTCTGCTGCCCGTGCATCTTTTTGGGCGTCCGGCAGCTATGGGCGCGGTGCTGGAACTGGCCGAACGTTATGGACTGGCCGTGATTGAGGATGCCGCCCAGGCGTTTGGGGCGCAGTACCTGCCGCCATGTGCCGGCTGTGACGGCCAGGGCTGTCAGCCGACCACCCGGACACGGCTGCACGGGCGCTATGTCGGGACGCTGGGCACGGTGGGCGCGTTTTCGTTCTACCCGTCGAAAAATCTGGGCGCGTATGGCGATGGCGGGCTCATCGTCACCAACGACGCCCGCCTTGCCGAACGCGCCCGCAAGCTGCGCTCGCATGGCTCCCTCGTGCCTTACCAGAACGAAATGCTCGGCTACAACTCGCGGCTCGATGGCCTTCAGGCGGCCATCCTGCGGGTGAAACTGCCCCATGTGACCGGCTGGAATGCCGCCCGGCGACGCCTGGCCGAACGATATACGGCCCGGCTCGCCTCACTGCCTGGGGTGACGCCGCCGGCCGTTACTCCGGGGCATGTCTTTCACCAGTACACCGTACGCCTCCCACGGGAGCGGCGGGACGCCATCCGGCAGGCGCTCCAGGCGCAGGGCATCGGAACCATGGTGTACTACCCGACGCCCATTCACCAGCTTCCGGTCTATGCCGGCCGGTTTCCGGCCCAGCCGGTGAGTGAGATGGCTGCGGCTGAAGTCCTGAGTCTGCCGATCTGGCCGGAAATGACTGACGCCACATGGGAGCGCGTCATTGCGGCCGTGGAACGCGCCGTCGCCGGCTGAAGCGCCTTTCCCGCTCCCGAACCTGCCCTCGCTTGTACAAGGGGCTTGTCACGTTGCCGGAGTTGTGAAACAACGCGGACAACATCCAGAACAACCGGAAGACACCAGCCATGCGAAGTGGTGGGCGCGCCCCCAATGCCCTGCGAACGGTACAGTTGACGCCACATGTCAACAAATACGCGGAAGGGTCGGTACAGGTCGAATTTGGTGATACGCGGGTCATCTGCCTGGCCAGTGTCGAAGAAAAAGTGCCGCCGTTTCTCAAGGGCAAGGGCACCGGCTGGGTGACGGCCGAATACGCCATGCTGCCGCGTGCAACCGACCAGCGCACCCCACGGGAAGTCACCCGTGGGAATCCCTCCGGGCGGACACATGAGATTCAACGCCTGATTGGGCGCAGCCTGCGCGCCGTCGTGGACTTTGCCAAGCTGGGCGAGCGGACGATTTACCTCGATTGTGATGTCATTCAGGCCGATGGCGGCACACGCACGGCGGCGATCACCGGCGCGTTTGTGGCGCTCGTCATGGCGGCCCGCAAGCTTCAGGCGGATGGCGTCCTGAAAGACATGCCGGTGACGGACTATCTGGCCGCCGTCAGTGTCGGAACGGTCAACGGCACGCCCCTGCTGGACCTCGATTACCGTGAAGACTCCAGGGCTGAAGTGGATATGAATGTCGTCGGGACAGGCGATGGCCGCCTTGTCGAGGTGCAGGGAACGGCCGAGCAGCGTCCCTTCTCGCGGGAGAACATGAATGCGCTCCTCGATCTGGCCATGCAGGGCATCCGTGAACTCATCACCCTCCAGCGCCAACTCCTGGGGCTGCTGGAATAAGCCCTTACCTGGGATGCGACCATCCATGACGGGTTCCGCTTTGCGCCCTTCCACGTTCCCGGTGTGGCTTCGGCGGTGGCAGGTCGTGTGGGTCTGGCTGGCGCTGGCGGCCCTGGCAGGCGTGGCGGCCTGTGAGCGCAAAGGCCGGGCGGCGGCCGGCGACGGGCTGCCCCCGGTGCTGAAAATTGGCGTCTATATGCCGATGACCGGCGACACGGCGACCTTCGGCACGTCGTCCATGGGGGGCATTCGCCTGGCCACCGAACAACGCAATGCGGCCGGCGGGATTCGTGGTTCACGTATCGAACTCATCCTCGAAGACGACCGCGGTCAGCCGGAAGAAGCCAAAACCGTCGTCACACGCCTCGTGACGCGCGACAACGTCATCGCCGTTCTGGGCGAAGTCGGCTCGGCGCGCAGCATTGTGGCGGCGGCCGTGTGTCAGCAAAAGCGCGTCCCTATGCTGACGCCTTCCTCAACCAACGAGAAGGTCACACGCAAGGGCGATTTCATCTTTCGGGTCTGCTTCATTGACCCCTTCCAGGGTGAAGCCGCCGCGAAGTTCGCCGTCCAGGACCTCAAGCTGCGGCGCGCGGCCATCATCACGGATGTCAAGAACGATTACAGCGTAGGTCTCACCAAATCGTTTCGGGAAAGTTTCACGCGGCTCGGCGGCACGGTTGTCATCGAAAAGAACTACCAGGCCGGCGATGCCAGCTTCAACGCGCAACTGACGGGCATCCGGGAAGCGGGCGCGGACTTCGTCTATGCGCCGGGCTACTACGGCGACGTGGGACAGATCATCAAACAGGCGCGGGAACTCGGCATCCGGGTGCCCTTCATCGGCGGCGACGGCTGGGATTCCCCTGACCTGTGGCGCGGCGGGAAGGAAGCCCTCGACGGCTGTTTCATCACGAACCACTACTCCGTGGACAACCCGGACCCACGGGTGCAGGCGTTCATTGCCGCCTACCGCCAGCGGTACGGCGACACCCCCGATGCCCTGGCGGCGCTGGCTTACGACGGCGCGCAGGTGCTCTACGCCGCCATTGAACGGGCCAACAGCACCGACGGCGAAAAAATCCGCGACGCCCTGGCCGCCACCCGTGATTTTCCTGGCGTCACCGGCACAATTTCGCTCGATGCCAATCGGAATGCCGTCAAACCGGCGGTCATTCTCGAACTCCGGGATGGAAGCTATCATTATCGAACCACCATCCACCCTTCATCCGACCAGGAAACCGAAGTGCCCAATGTCCATGGACAAGCTCCCCGTTGAAACACCGGTCACGCAAGAGACGGACGCCCCATCCCGCCGCCGGGCTTCCCGGCGGCGCTTTCTGGCCTCAACCCTGACGACCACGGCCGCCCTGGCAGCCGGCAGTGTGACGTCCGCTGCAACACCGCAGGCCCCCTCCCGCAAGCCACGCACCAGCCAGAAGCCAGCCGGAAACACCTTCCCCGCTGGCTTTCAGTGGGGTGCGGCCACAGCGGCCTACCAGATCGAAGGCGCCCTGGATGCCGACGGCAAAGGGCAGTCCATCTGGGACATGTTCGTGCGCAAACCGAATGCCATCTGGCGCGGCCATACAGGCGATGTCGCCTGTGACCACTACCGGCGGTACAAGGAAGACGTGGCCCTGATGAAGAAGCTGGGTCTCAAGGCGTACCGCTTCAGCCTCGCCTGGGCGCGCATCCTCCCGGAAGGCACCGGGACGGTCAACGCCAGGGGGCTGGATTTCTACGACCGCCTCGTGGACGAACTGCTGGCGGCCGGGATAACGCCCTTCTGCACGCTGTATCACTGGGACCTGCCGCTGGCGCTGCACCAGCGCGGAGGCTGGACCAACCGGGACAGCGCCGACTGGTTTGCTGAATACACGACCGTCGCTGCCCGGCGGCTGGGCGACCGCATCACTTACTGGATGACCCTCAACGAGCCGCAGGTGTTCATCACGCTGGGCTACCAGGCGGGGCGGCATGCCCCCGGGCTGTTGCTGCCCCTCAAGGACGTGCTCCAGGCAGGCCATCACGCACTGCTGGCGCATGGGAAAGGTGTTCAGGCGTTGCGCGCCCACGTCAAACAGTCCCGGATTGGCTTTGCGCCGGCAACGCCCATTGCTTACCCCGCCACCGAGCAACCCGAAGACATCGCCGCTGCGCGCGCGTTCAACTTCGGGATTCAGGGCTACGGTTTTCTGTTCAACGCCTCGGTCGGGCTGCCGCTCAAAAATCCGTTCAACAACGCCTGGTGGATGGACCCGGTCTTTCTCGGTGAGTACCCGGCCGAAGGGCTGGCGCTGTACAAGGCCGACGCGCCGCAGGTGGCGGACGGGGATATGGCCGTCATTTCAACGCCGGTGGACTTCTGTGGCGTCAACATCTACTTCGGGTTTAAGATTCAGTCCGACGGACGCGGCGGGCCGCGGGTCGTCATTCCGACGCCGGCCACCCCCCTGACGGCCTTTGACTGGCCCGTGACGCCGGAAGCGCTCCGGTGGGGGCCGAAATTTTTCCACGAACGTTACAAAAGACCGATATACATCACGGAAAACGGACTGGCGCTGCGCGACTGGGTGGCGCTTGATGGAAAAGTTCACGACCCGCAGCGCATTGATTTCACAACGCGCTACCTGCGCGAACTACGCCGTGCCGTCGGGGAAGGCGTGCCGGTGCAGGGGTACTTTCACTGGTCCATCCTGGACAACTTTGAATGGGCCGAGGGCTACAAGCAGCGTTTCGGGCTGGTGTATGTGGACTATGACACGCAGGTTCGCACTCCGAAGGATTCCTTTGCGTGGTATGCTCAGGTCATTGCGACAAACGGCGCGGCACTCGGATGAGGGGTTCACCGGCGAGGTTTCCACAGCTATGACAGATGTTGGTTGCCAGCGGGAACTTCTCCCTATACTCTGCGGTTTCCTTCGCTTTTTTCAGCCCGGCGGCCTCCGGCGGCAGACTGGCTGCCCGGCGGGGTCGTATGTTGTCCAGCGCCCCTTTCGGTTGGCTACCGGCACCGTGTGCGGTGGATGCGCCCCGGACTCTCCTGCCCATAAGTTCCCGTCATGAAGTCCTGTCCGAAGTGTGGTGCGACCTACCCTGATGAATACAACATCTGTCCCCAGGACGGAGCGCCACTGGCTTCGGACAAACCCTCCACCGTGGCGCGTGTGGTGGACGGGAAATATCAGATTGTGCGCATGGTCGGACGCGGTGGGATGGGCGCGGTCTATGAAGCCATCCATGCCACGATGCAGCGGCGGGTCGCGCTCAAGATTCTCAATGCTGACCTGGTATCCAATCCGGCGGCCCTCGAACGCTTCCGCCGGGAAGCCCTGCTGTCGGGCCGCCTCAAGCACCCCAACGCCATCACCATTTATGACTACGGGATGAGCGCCATTGGTGAGGCGTACATCGTCATGGAGTTTCTCGAAGGGCACAGCCTGGGGCAGGAACTCCAGCAGGCCAAGACACTTTCGCCCCTCCGGGTCGTGTCGGTGCTCGCGCCGGTGTGTGACGCCGTGCATGCCGCGCATGCCGAGGGCATCATCCACCGCGACCTCAAACCAGCCAACATCATGCTGGAAAAACTGCGTACGGGTGAAACCGTCAAGGTGCTCGACTTCGGGATTGCCAAGCTGGCGATGAACAATCCCAATCTGATGAACCTTACCGGCACAGGGATCATCGGGACGCCGCAGTACATGTCGCCGGAACAGTGTCAGGCCCACCGGATTGATGGGCGGTCGGATGTCTATAGCATCGGCATCATTGCCTACGAAATGCTCACCGGCAAGCTGCCCTTTGACGAGCCGACGCCGCTGGCCACCGTCATTGCCCAGGTCAAACAAAAACCCAAACCGCTCCGCGAACTGCGACCCGAAATTCCCCAGGCGCTCGAAGCCATTGTGATGCGGGCGCTGGAGAAATCACCGGCCAACCGCTACCAGACGGCCGAAGAGCTGGCCGAGGCCTTTCGCAGCGTACAGCGCCAGCTTGCGCCAGGCAGTGTCTCGATCATGACGCCACAGGGCATCCCGGCGCTGCCGCCGGAGCCATCTCCGGCCGCCCCAGGCCCCTTCACCCGGGTGGTGCCGGCCGAGGCCCCGGCCCTGCCGAAATCCAGCACACTTCCGCCCAGTTCAGTTCATCTCCCAACCGGCATGAGCGGCGGGGAGTTTGTCGGTCGCACGCCGGAACTTGGTGTCCTCATTGCAGCCTGGCAGTCGGTGACCACCCGCCGGGGACGGCCGGTGGTCATCTTTGGCGAAGCCGGCATTGGTAAAACCCGCCTCATCGAACAGTTCATGATTCGGCTGGAGGATGTGGGCGAAGGCCAGCCGATCCTGCTGCGCCTGCGCTGCGACCCGACCCGCGCCGCCGCCGGACAGTTTCCCCTGTCCGACATCCGCATGGCCGCGATGGCCTACTTCAACCCGGAACTGCGCGCCGTACGGTCACTGTCGCCGGCCGATGAGCAGTTTTTGGATGGGACGTTCTTTGCCAACCTGTGCGATGAATCCTACACCACCAAGCTGGCCGCCCGGCTGGCCGCCGACCGGAACAGTTTTTTTGCCGACCTGACCTATCTGTGCCGCCTGCTGGCCCGGGAGCGGGGCGCGGTGCTCTTTCTCGATGACGCGCACCATGCCGACCCGCTTCTGCTGGATTTTGTCAGCCACCTGCTGCGTCAGACGCGCCAGGACCGGCTGCTGACCATCGTTGCCTGTCGTCCGTTCACGAGTCTGCCCGACGGCACACCCGCCTTACGGAACTGGTTGCAGTCACTGGACGATGTGGGCGGCTATGACCAGATCAAGCTGCCGCCGCTCTCCAACAGTGAAATCCGGCTGATGGTCGAAGGGCTGCTCGGCGCCCAGGTGCACCTGCCGGTCAGTGTCGCGCTGATGCTGGCCGAAGAAACGAAGGGCAATCCGTACTACGTCTGTGAAGTCGTCAACGCCATGATTGCCAGCGGGCAGATTTCGCATGGCGAGGAAACGGGCTGGGTCTGCCAGGATGTGGATGAGTTCGATTTGCCGGAATCCATTGTCGCGCTGGTCAAACCGCTGCTCGTGCGGCTCGATGACGACCTGGCTGACGTGCTGGCCCACGCGGCGGTGATTGGTGAGGAATTCACCTTTGACCTCCTGCAGTTCCTGACGGAGTCCACGGAAGAAGACCTGCTGCGGCATATCGAAAATGCCCTCAAACTGGGGCTGATTCGGGAAATGGCCGGCTGGCGGGAAGACCGGTACAGTTTTGTCAACACCATGGTGCACCGCGTGCTCTACCGGCGCATCACCCGGCGGCGGCGGAAGCGGTTGCATGCCCGGATTGCCGAGCGCCTGGAGCAGCAGGCCACGTCACCACGGGCTTCGGCAGCGGCGCTCGGACGCCAGGATTTCACGGCCAGCGATCTGGCCTACCACTACTTCCGGGCGGAGGAATGGCGCAAGGCCATTGAATACGCCCTTGAAGCCGGTTATGCCCGCTGGAATCTCTACGCTTTCGCCGATGCGGGAAAGTTCTTCGGGTGGGTTGCCCAGGCGCTCAACCGCCTTCAGGGTGATGCGGCCAAGCCGCCCCTCAGCCCCGACGAGGAAGCGCGCTACCATCTGACCTATGGCAACCTGCTCATCGAGTGCGCCCAACCTGACGATGCGCGGCAGGCGCTGGAGCGCGCGCTTGAACTGTGCCAGGCGCATGAGCTGACCTGGCTGGGGCGCACGCAGGTCAGTCTGGCGCGCCTGTGCAATCTGACGGGTGATGCCGAAGGGGCCCTGCAACTGACCGCAGCGGCCCTGCCCACGCTCCGCGCCCGTGAGGATGCTTCCGGTTTGTGCCTGGCCCTGCTTGTCACCGCCACGGCCCACGTCGAACGCGGCCGCCTGACGGCGGCACTCCAAGCCGTTGACGAAGCCCTTTATGTTGCCGAACGGGCCGGGGATCGCAGTGGCCAGGCGGCCGCCCGTCTGGTCAATGCGGCTGTCAATGCCCAGCGGGGCAAGTTTGCCGAAGCCCTCTCCGACGCCCGGCAGGCGCTGACGATGGCGCGCCATCTCGGCAATATCTTCGAGGAACGCCGGGCGCTGGCACTCCTGGGTTTCATCCACCTGCAACTCGTTCACCTGGACGAAGCGCAGGAATGCTATGCCGGCTCCCTGCGCATTGCCTACGCCCTCGGCCACCGCTACGGCGAGTCCGTGGCGCTCAATGGACTGGGCGAAGTCTTCATGCGGCGGGGCAACGACACGGAAGCCATGGAGTATGTCCAGCAGGCGGTGGACATCGCCCGCGACATCGGCAACGGCGCGGCCGAAGCGCGCTACCTGCTCAATGTCGGGCGGATTCGGCGGCGGCGCAGCGATGCCAAGTCCGCCCTGAGTACGCTCCAGGCGGCCCTGCTGCTGGCCGAAACGGCGGAAGTCACCCCCATCGAAGCCGAAATTCTCACTGAGATTGGCGATACCCAGCGCGCGGAAGGCGACTTCGCAGCAGCGGAAACCTGTTATGCCCGCGCGCGCGAACTGGCGCGGGAAGTGGAATCGCCCCATGTCCGGTGGATGGCCGCCTACGGTCTTGCAGAATGCTTCATGCAGCGGCAGGACTTTGCCAACGCGCAGGCGGCCATCGAAGAAGCGCTCTCGGTGATTACCACGCTTCAGACCGATCTTCCCGAAGACACCGTAGCGTCCGCCTTCCTGGAAGACAAACGGCCGGTCTTTGACCTCAAGGTGCGGCTTGACCGCGCCCTTGCCACGCGCCCACTGGAACCCAAAGCCACCGTGGCCCTGAAAGCGGACCAGGCGCCTGCCGGCAAAGCCACCTCACTGCTGGATGAAACCGGGTCCATTGCGGCAGTGCCAGTCAGCGCCAAGGCCGAAAGCGCCAAGGCCGAAAGCGCCAAGGCCGGGGAAGTGAAAACCGCCCCCCCGATACCGGAGCCGGAACCTACCAAATGGCTGGCTTCCACCCCACCACCCCCGCCCGTACCGCCACCGGCCGCCAGGCCGCCGGCCGTCGCAGAGCCGGGTGGGGCTGAAATGCCAAGCGATCTGGATGCCCTGCACAGCCTGACGATGGCACGCAGTACGGGACGTGGGAGCGAAGCGAGCGAGTTTTCACTCGAAGAACTGCTCAACGACGTGGCGGCCTTTGCCGAAAACCTCGGCATGGGTGAGCTTTTCAACAGCGGTCGCCTGGCGGAGACCATCGTCGAGGACCAGAGCCGGGCACCCGCCGCGCCGCGCCGTGACGCGCGCCCCACCCAACCGCACTCCCTTCAGAGCGTGCTGCACAGTGTCGTATCCCTGGAATCCACCTGGCGCGAGATGCTTCAGACGGCACGGGCCACCGGTGACCGCGACATCGAGCGCAAGGGCCTGATGCTGATGGCATCGGCGTTTCACAGCCAGGGACAGGTGTCCCGCGCCCGCGACTGCTACCAGCGGGCCGTTCAGATCATGCGCGAAATCAACGACCGCGCCAGTGAAGGGGCCATGCTCAACAACATTGGCGATACCTTCCGGCAGGAAGGGCGCTACGCCGATGCCCTGGCCTATTACCGCCTGGCGATTCGGAGCGCGCGTGAAAACAAGAACCAGCGGGTGCTGGAAATGGCGCTCGTCAATGCTGCGCAGATGTACACCCGCACCGGCAACCTCCGGGAAGCCCTGCAACTGCTCGAAGAAGCCCAGTTGCTCAACCGCACCACGGATGACGCCCAGGTACGTGCCGAAATGCTTCAGACGCTCGGTGAAGTCCATCTCATCCGCAAGGAACTGACCCTGGCGCTCGACCGCAGCGTGTCGGCCGCCGCAACGGCCCGGGAACTGGGGGATCGGGATGTCGAATGGCGCGCCCAGTGGGTCATCGCGCGCTGCCGCTGGGGACGGGGTGATCGGATGGAGGCACTGGCCGCCGCCAACCTCACCCTGCAGGCGCTGGAAACCCTGCTTGAAGAAGCCAACCCACACGACCAGAAACGACTCTCCCGCGAGCGCAGCGACATTGCCGCCGTCGTGGAGGAATGGCGGCGCATCACCGATGATTTCAAAGCGTGACGCTGGGAAACGGAGCCTGGTCTCCGGGCCGCCATGGCGTGCAGCTCCACTCCCCGGAACGGAGGTGGGCTGAGATGGCAACCACGCTGGCTCCGCCGCCGACCGGCGTGCGCCGTCTGCTGTACCGTTCGGCCGTGATGCTGGCGCTCATCTATCTGCTGGGGCTTGCCATCCGGCTTTCCAATCTCGACGGCGTCTTCACGGATTTCGGCATCTTTCCGATTTCGACGGACTCGTTCTACCACCTGCGCCGCATTCATTTCGCGGTCGCGCACGGCCTGCAGGTGCCCGACGTGGATCACTACGTCAACTTTCCCGATGGCGCGCGCGTCAACTGGCCCTTTGGGTTCGACTGGCTCTATGCCTTTGTGGCGCAGGCGACCTACACCCTTTTCCAGGGGAGCGGCCGGCCGGATGAGGGCTGGACAACGGCTGTCGCCTGCTGGCTGACGCCGCTCCTCGGAGCGTTCACGCCTTGCCTGGGCTATGCCATTGCCACCCGCCTGGGCGGCGTCTGGGCCGGAGTGACGGCCGGACTTATCCTCGCCTGGCTGCCCTCGCTCTGGGTGGTGTGCGCCGTGGGCTATGTGGATCACCACGTTTTTGAGTCGCTCTGCACGGGACTCTACCTGTGGGCCGTCGTGCGGGAGCATCCGGCAAACCGGCACGGAGTCGTGGCTGGCAGCGCCCTCGCCATTGGGCTGCTCTGTGCCACCATCCTGCCCCTGCTCGTCGGGCTGCACGCCCTGGTCACCCTGGGGGGATCGCTTCTGTACCGTTCCGAGCCGGCAGCCCGGCAGGCGCACCTGCGCGTCAGTCTCTGGGCGTGGCTGACGCTTCTCATCTGGCTGGCGCCCTTTGTCGCAACCCGGATGGCCGAACCCCACGGTGTCAACCCGGCGCTCATGACGGCCTGGCTGGCTGGCTGGCTGGCAGCCGGGGCCACACTGATCGCTTTGGGCTGGACGACGGCAGGTAAGGACAACAGCCAAAGCTGGCACCGGCAGAGCGGGTGGTTTCTGGCCTGGGCCGGGCTGGGTGTCGGCGTCCTGCCCCGCCTGTGGCCAGGCGAGGTCTGGCATTTCGTGCAGTACGGCGTGCAGCACATCGGCGCGGCCGATCCGTGGCTGGCGACGATTTTCGAGAGCCAGCCGTTGCTTCAGTCGTCCTTTGCCGACACCACGAACAACTACACCGGCTTTCTCTGGCTGCTGCCGTTGGCGTGGGTGGCCGTGGCACGGGAGGCGTGGCCGAAGTCCCGGCCGGACGCCGTTCCGCACTGGATGATCTGGGGTGTTTCCCTGCTCACGACAGGATTGGCGCTGCTTCAGCTCAAGTTCAGCGGCCTGTTTGCCGTCCCCTTTGCCGTGGTCATCGCCTTGGCGCTGGTTCGGCTGCCGGACTGGCTGGCCCGCTGGTCACAACATCAGACGCGCCGCTGGGCCATCCTCCCGGCCGTGCTGTTTGCCGGAATGCTGGCCCCGACGGTCAACTTCACCATTGGCGCGCCAACCTATCTCGTCTCACCGACCGGAGCGTTCGTGGATGCCGAACCCACCCTGCGCTGGCTGGCAACGCATACGCCGGCGACGAGTCCACGGGGTGATGCCCCCCATGATTACGCCGTTCTGTGTGACTGGACGCCCGGCCACTGGGTCATCGGGGTTGCCGGCCGACCAACCGTGGCGTCCCCGCTCGGTCACACGCAACCACTGCGCATGGGCATCCGCGACGGCGCGGCCATGCTGGTATTGCCGCCGGAAGCGTCTTTTCAGCTTATGGAAGCGCGGCGGGTGCGCTACGTCCTCATCACGCCGCTCTCACCCAAAGCGACGGCGCACAATGCCGCCTGGGACCCGGCCACCGGAACATCAACCCCATGGGAAGACTGGAACGAACGGATGAAAGCTTCGCTCTATGCCCGGCTGGTGGCCGATGAAGGTATTCCCCGGGGTGACGCAGCACTGACCCAACTCCGTCTGGTGTGTGAAAGCGACTTTGAAACGGACTATCCTCTGTTCAAGCAGCCGCATGCGGCCGCCAAGGTCTTCGAGCGCGTGCCGGGCGCGCTCATCACCGGACAGACCACCCCCGGCGCGCGGGTGCAGATCAGCACGCGCATTCGGACGTATTTCCAACGCGAGTTCGATTACCTGGATGAAGTCGTGGCCGATGCTGAAGGGCGCTTTGCCCGGCGGGTTCCGTATGCCCAGCAGAAGTCGCCGCTCACCACGCTGGCCGCCGTGGCTCCCTACCGCATCGTGACCCCGGAAGGTGTCTTTGCCGCCGTGGCCACCGAAGCCGACATCACCCAGGGGCGGACGCTGCAGCTGACTCAGGTGACGGAAGAAACGGCTGGGGACTGAGCCGCCTGCCGCAGCATCCCGGCCAGAGCGGCCGCCGTGGGACGCGCTTCCGGTTTTTTGGCGAGGGCGGCGTCAATCGCGCGCACCAGTGCCACTGGCGCGTCGGGCCGCCAGTCCCGAATGGGCGCGGGGGTGGCATGCAAAATGGCATCCATCACGTCGTAGTAGGACTTCCCATCGAACGGCAGCCGGCCGGTCGTCATTTCGTACAGCACGATGCCCAACGAAAACACATCTCCGGCCAGGGATACCTGGGTGTCATTGGTTGCCTGTTCGGGCGACATGTAGGTGACGGTTCCAACCAGAACCCCGGCTTCGGTGATGTCCGACACGGCGCGCAGGTGATCATCCGAACTGGAGAGCTGGGTCCAGCCCGCCGTGGCATCGAGCTTGGCCAGGCCGAAGTCAATGATGCGCACGTTGCCCTGGGCATCGAGTTGCAGGTTGGAAGGTTTGATGTCGCGGTGAATGACACCAATGGCATGGGCGGCAGCCAGGCCCTCGGCGGCCTGGGCGCCAATCCGACACACTTCAGCGCAGGGAAACGGCCCCTGTTCACGGAGGTGCTGGGCAATGGTTTTGCCCCGGACGTATTCCATCACGAGATAGGGCAGCCCGTCGGCTTCCCCGATTTCGTACAGGGTGGCGATGTGGGGATGGTTGAGGCTCGACACCATCCGCGCTTCCCGCAGAAAACGCTGACGGGTTTCCGCCTGATGGGCATAGCAGGCTTTGAGCACCTTGATGGCGACCTTGCGCCCAAGCTCCGCATCGCGGGCCAGAAACACCTCCCCCATGCCGCCGCCGCCGAGCCGCTCGATGACCTCGAAACGTCCCAGGTGGGAAGGCACAGGCGGCGGCCCCTCCACCCCGAGGCGACGCGCTGTGTCCCGTGACGTGGCGCGCCGCGCGGCCGGCATTTCAAGGGTCGGCGGGACGGCCACATACTCACCGCTGCCGCCGCGTCCGGGATGCAGCACCACGGGCAGAAAGCGCCGGGAGAACCAGCGGGGCTTGCCGTCGGACCCGGTGAGGATGTACCCGGCGCGCTTGAAATCCTCAAACACGTAGGTGTGCTCGCGCAGCACCGGCTGACCGTTGGCCATTGCCTGACAGACAGCACGTTCATCGGCGGAAAAGTGCTCCCAGAGGTAGCGAAAGTGACCCCGCACTTCGTCGTCGAAGGCCTCCTCGATGGCCGGGATGTCGAGGCGACCCGCATCCTGGAGCTGCTCGAAATAAATCGAGCAGGCGATTTGCAGGTAAAACGGGAAGTTTCCGCTCAGGCACCGGATGTCCTCGGCATAGGGGGCCAGTGGGAGACCGCCCTGTTCGGACGGACGGGTGATGAGTTCATAGGCGTCTGCGTCGGGAAAGGCCCGCAGGTAGATGTTCGTGAAGATGTTGAAAAAGGGCGAGTCGGCAATCTGGTCGGCGTGGCACAACTCCTGGAGTTCACGCCCGGAAGAAGTCACGTAGGCAACTTCGTAGTTGTTGGCCAGGGAGCGCAGAAAGGCAAAGAAGTCCGCCGAAAACGACCGGTTCGAGGTCAGTACGTCAAACTCATCGAAAATGGCGATGAGTTTGCGCCGCTCGGCCCGCAACTGGTTGAGGACGGCATGGATACCGTCGAAACCCGGTTTTTCCGTCACGGGCATGGCGGCGCTGCGCTGAATTTCCACCAGCCAGGTCTGCAGGAAATCGTCGAGCACCACCCGCCGGCGCTGCTGAAGGTCCATGAAGACGAACACGTATTCGTCAGGGCGGGCAAGGTGCTGGCGCCGCACCTCGGGGACGCACAAATAGTTCAACAGCGACGACTTGCCGATGCGCCGATCACCCACGACGGCGATGGACTGCGGACGGTCGGCGCCAAGGCGGGAAAAAATGCGGGCCACTTCCCGCCGCCGTCCGTAAAACTGGGCTGGGTCACGAATCGCAACCCGGTTGAGGTAGGGATTCGACATCGTTGGCTGATCAGGCCGGGGTGTCACCCGGCTCCCTGGGTTTTCGGTTCCTGTCCGGCGTGACCGGGCAGGGCTTCGCCGATGCGTTCGCGCAGGACGTTGGCCGAATGGTGCATCGCCGCCAGTTCGGCGTCATCCAGTTCCGGTAGAATACTCGTTTCGAGTCCATTCTCGCTGACGATAGCCGGCAGACTCAGGCAGACGCCGGAGATACCGTACTCACCCTGAAGCCGCACACTGACGGGCAACACGCTGTGCTGTCCATCGAGAATCGTCTGCACCAGCCGCGCGATGACCAATCCGATGGCGAGGTTGGTGTAACCTTTCCGCTCGATGATGTCGTAGGCGCTGCGGCGCGTCCGCTCAAAGATGGCATCCAGCGCCGGACGGTCGTAGGGCCGGCCGTTAATGGTGTTGCCCACGAGGCGCAGGCCGCCGATGCGGGCATCGCTCCAGACCGGAAATTCCGTGTCGCCGTGCTCGCCCAGGATGTAAGCGTGCACCGAGCGTGGGTCCACGCCGTAGTGTTCACCAAGCAGGCTTCGGAAACGTGCCGTGTCCAGCATCGTTCCGGTTCCGAGGATGCGCTGCGGTGGGCGCGTGGAAAGCTCCTGGGCAACATACGTGAGCACGTCCACCGGATTGGTGGCGATGACCAGCAGGGCTGTCGGCGCGTGGCGGTCAAGTTCGGTCAGGATGGCGCGAAAGACGGCAACATTGCGTTCCATCAGGTCGAGCCGGGTTTCGCCAGGGCGCTGGCCGACGCCGGCAGTCATGACGATGACCTGCGCTTCGGACAGGTCGGCATAGGTGCCGACCCGCACCCGCGTGGGGCCGGCAAAGGTCTGTCCGTGCATCAGGTCGAGGGCTTCGCCTTCCGCGCGGCACTGGTCCTTGTCGAGCAGAATGAGGTCGCTCGCCGTCTGCTGCATAAACAGGGCATAAGCAGCGGCAACGCCAACATTGCCGGTGCCGATCACGCCTACCGTTCGTTTCTGAATCGCCATGGTCGGCCGCTCCCTGGTGCGTTGGTTTCACTTACTTGTGCCAGCATACAATGTCTGGAGTAAACTTGTGGTCACACGTTCCCCACAACGCCTTTCAGCGCCCCCCCACCACACCTTTTGGGCAGCCAAGCCTTCCCGGCGCTGACCAAAACCTGGTACACCTCCATGCGTATCACTTCCCGCTGGCTGTTTCTTGCCCAGTGGCTGGGACTGTTTTTCATTTTGACCGTTCCAGCCCAACAGGCCATCGTCAACCTGCCTTCAGCCGAACCTGCCTTCAGCCGACATCACCCCCAAGGGACGACACTTCATCATGCACGAAACCCAGTGGCGCCCGTGGAATCCGGGGCGCTACTGGTATGCAACCAACTTCTATTGCTACGGCATTGGCAAAAACACCGAACTGGCGGTGACGACCTACAACAGCGGGACGCCACAGGCGCTGAATGAAAACATCGGTGTCGGGTTCAAAACGGCGCTGCCCATGTTTCAGAAACGGCATCCCGCCTGGGAAATGAAATGGAGGTGGGGCAGATGGTGACGTACAACCTGCGGGGGCGTGGGCTGGGCGGATTTACCTACTCCCACGGCAGCCTGGTGTTACCCTAAACGCACACCCGTCTGACGGCTGGCGTCAGCTTTGGCACGGAAAACCTCTTCAAGAAGACGACCGTTCACCCTATCGCCGCAGTTGAGCAGCCCCTCATCAAGCACCGGCTATACCTGCTGGGCGAGTGGTTTTACGGCCGGCATGACTTTGGCTTTTTCACCCCCGGCGTGCTCTTTCACCCGACGAAAAACCAGATCATCGTGGTGGCCTACAAAATTCCGAATCATCCAGGCAACGGCAAAAGCGGAATTGTCTTCGAGTACGGTTTCTTTTTCGGCGGCAAAGAAAATGGTTCCGGAACCGATACTGACGGACATGACCCTGACCACTCCCCTCCGGCTTCCCCCACCACCACACCGCCCACGAAACCGGCACCCCGCCCCCAGCCGGTTCGGGAACTGTAACGTAACGCAGATTTCTTTTGACAGCCTTTGGCCAGGCCAGTATTCTTTGGGACTTGCTGTTGCACCGCCAGCCGGTGTCGGGGTACTTGCAGTCGCGTAGCTCAGGGGTAGAGCACTACCTTGACACGGTAGGGGTCCACGGTTCAAATCCGTGCGCGACTACCACTTCCTTCACCCCAGCCCACCAAGCTTTACGGTGCATCGGTCTGGTTGCGCCACACTTGGGCGCGGCGCGGGAGACGCCGGCTGGGGTGTGGCAGATTCAGGGCGGGCGACGCCGCGCGTACCAGGCACGCCCGCTTCGTTGTTGTCTGGTTATGGAAGTGTCACCGGCTTCGGCATCCGCTCATTCCCGCCTCACGGCCTTTCAGGTGCTCCAGGCCCGCGATCCGGGCGTGGCCAAACGGGCGCTCGCCGTGCGCGTCAATGGCGAACTGCGGGATACAAGCTGTGAAGTTTCCGCGACGGATACCGTCGAGCCGGTTCTGCCCGAAGACCCGGAAGCGCTGGAGATTTACCGTCACTCGACGGCACACCTGCTGGCGGCCGCCGTCCTTGACCTGTTTCCGGGGACAAAACTCGGCGCCGGCCCCGCCCTCAAAGACGATCCCAAGGGTGGGTTCTACTACGACTTTCTCCAGGAAAAGCCTTTCACACCGGATGACCTGGTGCGCATCGAGAAGCGGATGCGCGAGATCGTCAAACAGAACACGCCCTTTCGCCGGGTCGAGATGCCGCGCGAAGAAGCCCTGCAAAAGTTCAGTGCTGACGAACTCAAATGCTACTTTATCGGTGAGAAGGGCGGCGAAAATCCCAGTTTCTACACGCTGGGCGACCAGTTCATTGATTTCTGTCGTGGGCCGCATGTGCCGAGCGCCGGACGGATCAAGGCGTTCAAGCTGCTGTCCATCGCCGGGGCTTACTGGCTGGGCGATGAGCGGAATCCGCAGATGCAGCGCATCTACGGCACGTCCTTTTTCACCCAGGAAGAACTCGACGCCTGGCTTCAGCAGCGCGAAGAAGCCGCCCGCCGTGACCATCGCCGGCTGGGCAAAGAGCTTGACCTGTTCAGCTTTACGGATGAAGTCGGCAGCGGGCTGGTTCTGTTTCATCCCAAGGGCGCACTCATCCTGCACCTGTTGCAGGAATTTCTCTACGAAGAGCTGTTTGCCCGCGATTACCAACTCGTTCGCACGCCACACGTGGCATCGAGCCGGTTGTGGGAAACGTCGGGGCATACGGCCAAGTACCGGGGTGACATGTACCCCCCGATGCAGTTCGAGGATGAGCCGCTGGAATACCAGCTCAAGCCGATGAACTGCCCGTTTCACATCCAGATTTACAAGTCCCAGCCACGCAGTTACCGGGAGTTGCCGCTGCGCTACGCCGAAATGGGCACGGTGTACCGCTACGAGCGGTCGGGTGTGCAGCACGGCCTGCTGCGGGTGCGCGGCTTTACCCAGGACGACGCCCACCTGTTCTGCACGCCGGAAACCCTGGAAGCAGAAATCATCGGCTGCCTGGAGTTTGCCCAAAAGGTCTATGCCACGTTCGGGTTCGAGTACCGGATTGAACTCTCGGTACGTGACCCTGAAAATCACGCGAAGTACTTGGGCGGACCCGAAGTCTGGGCACTGGCGGAAGCGGCGCTGACGCAGGCGCTCGACCGGTTGGGGCTGGCCTACACCCGTGTCGAAGGCGAAGCTGCGTTTTACGGCCCGAAGATTGACATCAAGGTGATTGACGCCATTCGGCGCACCTGGCAACTGGCGACAATTCAGGTGGATTTCAATCTGCCCCAGCGTTTTGGGCTGGAATATATCGGCGCGGACAACCGCCCGCATCCGCCCATTATGGTTCACCGGGCGATCTTGGGTTCGCTCGAACGGTTTTTTGGGCTTCTCATCGAGCACTTCGGAGGCAGGTTTCCCGTCTGGCTGGCGCCGGTGCAGGTGGCGGTTCTGCCCATCGCCGACCGATGGAATGACCACGCCGCCGGGATCGCCCAGACACTACGGCAAGCGGGGCTGCGGGTTGAGCTGGACGCACGCAGTGAAAAGATTGGCGCCAAGATTCGGCAGGCGCAGTTGCGCAAAGTTCCCTACATGGTCATCTTGGGCGACCGTGAGGCAGAGACCGGAAACCTGGCGGTGCGGACACGCAGTGACGGCGACATCGGGACATTTTCCGTCGGCGATTTCATCGCCCGTGTCACGCAGGAAGTTCAGCAGCGTGTCATCACGCCCTAGCGTGTCATCACGCCCTGGCAACGGCCGCGTCCGGTGCGCGGTCAAAGGACAATCGGCATGGTCCGGCATGGACGTTGCCCCAGCAAAGGAGTTGTCGTATCGCCATCTCACCCAATCGAAGCACCCGCGACCGTGGCCCGCAGGTGCCCACGAATGAGCGCATCCGCCATCGTGAAGTGCGGGTCATTGATGAGGACGGAAACCAGCTCGGTATCATGCCGCCCCAGCAGGCACTGGCCATTGCCCGGGAGCGGGGGTTGGACCTGGTCGAAGTGGCCTCTCAGGCCAACCCCCCGGTGTGTCGCATCATTGACTACGGCAAGTGGCAGTACGAGCAGAAGAAGAAGCAGCACGAAGCCAAAAAGAAGCAAACGGTTATCTCGGTCAAGGAAATCAAGCTTCGGCCCAGCATTGGGGAGCACGACTACGAGTTCAAGAAAAACAACGCCCTGCGGGCGCTGGAGGACGGGGATAAAGTGAAGGCGTCGGTGCGCTTCATTGGACGTGAGATTACGCACCGGGAACTCGGCGAGCGGGTTTTGGCGCGGCTCGAAAAAGACTTGGCGCATGTGGCCACGGTTGAAGTCCGCCCCAAGATGGAAGGGATGACGATGTTCGTCATCTTTACGCCCAGGAAGTGACCACACCTCGCGTGCCGGGGTGAGGTGCCGGTTGGAAGCGCCTTCCGGTGCGCGACCCCGGCAGCGCCTGCGGGCGCACTTCGCCAACAGGAAGAGACAGAAGGAGAAAGCACATGCCCAAGCTGAAAACACACAAGGGCGCGGTCAAACGTTTCCGCTCAACGGCCAACGGACGGTTCAAGCGCGGACACTCACACTGCCGCCACATTCTGACCAAGAAATCTCCGAAACGGCGGCGTCATCTTGACTTGGACACCTACGTTTCACCAGCCGATGAGCCAACCGTGCGCCGGATGCTGCCCTACGGCAATCGGTAAGAGGTGTCAGGAGACAGCCGCTGCGGCCCATTGGGCGGCAGCGTGCAATCCAGCCGGAAGTATCGGCCGGGCGGAAGGATAGCTGCAAGGAACAGGCTTTTCTGAAGTTTGTGCGTATTGAGGAGTCAAAAATACCATGCCTCGTGTAAAACGTGGGAACAAACGATTACAGCGACGGAAGAAGATTCTCAAACTGGCCAAAGGCTACAAGATGACCAAGAGCAAGCTGTATCGCTCCGCCAAGGAATCCGTTGAGCGGGCGCTGAAGTTTGCCTATATCGGCCGCCGCATCAAGAAACGCGACTACCGGTCACTGTGGATTGTGCGCATCAACGCGGCGGCACGGCGCAGTGGTTTGAGCTACAGCCAGTTTATGCACGGTCTCAAGAAGGCTGGCATTACACTTGACCGCAAAATCCTGGCTAATCTGGCCGTCACGGACGAAACCGGCTTTGCCAGCCTCGTGTCGCGGGTCCGGCAGGTGCTGGCCTGAAACGCCAGCGCCCATCTCAGTCTTGCTGTCCTAATTGTCGGGAACCGTCTTTGCAGCGCAGGGACGGTTCCCTCCGTCTGTCAGGTGGCTTCGGCATCAGGCGTCCTTGCGTACCTGTGCCGCCATCCGCTTCGTGATGGCCACGAATTGCATCCGCAGGGAAGCGACGGTTTCCTGGAGTTGGCGCTGTTCGGCAGGCGCCAGGTTGCCTTTGGTCTTCTCCAGCAGCATCGCCAAAACGTCAATGTAGTGCCGTCCCCCCTCGATGTCCGGCGGCAATCGCCCGTACTGTGGATGCTCGATGAGACCGAGCATCATCATGGCGTTGGTGGCCAACTCCAGCACAAAATCACTGAACAGGGGGTCTTCCCTGGGCGGTGTCGGCTGATCCGCAGGCGTGCTGGCGCTCTGGGGGGAAACCGATGGTTCACCGGTTGACCGTGTGGACCCGGATTCAACCCGCGATGTGTCCTGTTCCACATCCGTGCGGAGTGTTCCATCGGGATTGAACAACCGACGGTCACTGACTTTGAATGATGAGGGTACTTCTTCGCTCATGGGGGATTTCTCTCTCCGGTGCTGACGCTGGGGCCGTGGCGTCAGGGTGTCTGGTTGGGGTTTCTTCCATGTCAACCCGGCACGGAAAAGACCTGGCGACACACACCGGGGAGTATCGGCCTCCCTCTGCATCGCCAGGTTCGCTTTGCCCGGGTCTCACCGGCCGGCGCCGATCC
Source organism: Chloracidobacterium sp. N (assembly GCF_018304765.1). Lineage (NCBI taxonomy): Bacteria > Pseudomonadati > Acidobacteriota > Blastocatellia > Chloracidobacteriales > Chloracidobacteriaceae > Chloracidobacterium > Candidatus Chloracidobacterium aggregatum. Next base: position 336,970 of record NZ_CP072642.1, on the reverse strand, counting down.
GCTCTCCGTCCGGCCATCCTTACATCAGGTCTGCCAAGTTACTGATACTTGACACTGCACCCATAAGGCTTCGTCGTGGCGACCGCCACCGGCTTGCCGGCCATCGCCGCGTCGAGGGCGGCTTCAACGTAGTTGACCTTGGCCTTTTCGTTGGGGTCCGTGGACACGGAATCGTCAATGGCGCCCTGGTAAATCAGATTGCCTTCGGGATCAATGACGTACATGTGGGGCGTCGTTTTGGCCCCGTAAGCCTTGCCAATAGTGCCATCGGTGTCAATCAGATAGGCTGTTGGCGCGGCATTCCGCTCCTTGATTTTGGCGTTGATTTCAGCGGGGCTGAAATGGCCCTGCTTGCCCACCGCAGATGAGTTGATGGAAAGCCACACCACGCCCTTGGCGGTGTACTTGCGCTGGAGCGCCTGCATGTTGCCGCTCTTGTAGTGCCGCACCACGAAGGGACAATCGAAGTTGACCCATTCGAGCACGACGAATTTGCCCTTGAAATCGCTGAGTGAGTGTTTTTTGCCGTTGCTGTCCACGGCCGTGAAGGGTGGCGCCGGCGTTCCGGCTGGCGGCGTCGCCGTTGCCGTATTGGCGGCCGTACAGGCCGCCACAAATAGCGCGGCGGCCAGCATGCAAAGCACCGACGCACGTTTGAATGCACTTTTCATTGTCTGAATACCTCGTGAAGAAGTCATCGCAGGAAGTCGTGCCGCATGACGCGGCTTGTCAAAGCAGTGGCGCTGTCGAGTCAACGGAGCAGGCACCCGGTTGTTCCCGAAACAACCGGGACGCATTGTAGTTTGGCGACGGCCGGCTGACGATACCTTTTGGCAGGCGGATGGTTACTGTGCCTTGAAATCACCGCCTTGCCTTCGGCAACCTATGCACGAAAAGCTTTTTTGGAATTCGGACATGCCTGCTACCACACTCCCTGCCAACCAGGCCCCCAACGTGGCTCCGCCGCTGGCAACTCCGGGGCAACTGGGCTTTTTCTACCGCATTGGACTCACGGCCCGCCGCATTTTTCCGGCAATTGCCGACCTGGCCAGCAACGAAGTCTATGTGCTGGCCTCGGCCATTGCCTTCAACGCCCTGCTGGCGCTCTATCCCTTTCTGCTGCTCGTACTGTTGACGTGCCGCGAAGTCCTGCACTGGAACACGGGGGTCGAAACCACGCTGTTTCTGCTCAAGACGACTTACCTGCCGGTTGCCGAGGATTTCATTGTGCGCAACCTGCGGGTTGTGCTGGAAGAGCACACCAACCGGGGTGTGGCGGTGTTCTCGATTGTGGCGCTGATTTTTACGAGCGCCGGTATTTTCACTCCGCTGGAACTGGCGCTGAACCGGGCCTGGCGCGTCAAACAGCCCCGGAGCGGCTGGAAAAGCCAGTTGCTCGCCATGGGACTCGTACCGGTGTGTGGCGTCTGTTTCCTGCTGATCGTCGCCCTCACGGCCGGTATGCAATGGTTGGCCACACAACTGCTCGGCAACGCCGGAGTGCCGCGCCTAGCATCCTTCATGACGCTTGTCGGGGCCAAGGTGCTGTCCCTGCCCATCACCATCGGCATGCTTTTCGGGCTGTACATGATCCTGCCGAGTGAACGTCCGGCGGCGCGGCGGGTGTTGCCGATGGCCGTCTGGGTGGGACTGCTGTGGGAGGCGGCGCATTATGTTTTCGTCGCCTGCCTGCCGCTCATTGACTTCCGCAAAACCTACGGCCCGTTTTACGTGACGGTCTCGCTTGTGATGTGGGCGTTTGTGTCTTCCCTGCTGCTTCTGCTGGGGGCCAACCTGGCTGCGCTCGACGTGGCTTCCCGGCCGGGCGCGCCGCCTTCCCCGCCGGCAGCGCGCTAGCCGGACGAAATCGGAACGGTTGAATAAAGGGTGAAAGGATCGGGTGTTATGTTGCGTTTCATCACGGCCGGCGAATCCCACGGGCCGGCGCTGGTCACGATTGTCGAAGGTTTGCCGGCCGGGCTACCGGTTGACGTTGCCGCCATTGATGCCCAGCTTCATCGGCGGCAGCTCGGCTATGGACGCGGCGGCCGCATGAAGATTGAACGTGACCGGGTTGAGGTCCTTTCCGGGCTGCGCCACGGTCGGACGCTTGGCTCGCCGGTGGCGCTGCTCATCCGCAACGCCGACTTCGAGAACTGGCAGGCTGTCATGGCCAGCCAGCCGACGCCGGAGTGGGATGCCATTGCCGATGATCCGAAGAAGTCGCGCCGCGTGACGCGCCCGCGGCCGGGCCACGCCGACCTGGCCGGCGGACTCAAGTACGCCACCCATGACCTGCGCGACATCCTGGAGCGCGCCAGCGCGCGTGAGACCGCGGCGCGGGTGGCGGCCGGGGCGCTCGCCCGGCAGTTGCTGGCCGTGTTCGGCGTCGAAATTGCCAGTCACGTCATCCGCGTCGGGGGTATTCCGGCCGACGACATGCTGGCCGATGCGCCGTGGGAACGTATTGCTGCTGTTCAGGACAGCCCGGTGCTCCGGTGCATTGACCCGGCCATTGAAGCCGAGATGGTGGCCGCCGTGGATGCGGCCCGCGAACGTGGTGACACGCTGGGCGGCGCGTTTGAAGTCGTCGTCCGGGGGCTACCGGTCGGGCTTGGAACACACACCCAATGGGACCTGCGGCTTGACGGACGCCTGGCCCAGGCACTGATGTCCATTCAGGCCGTCAAGGCGGTTGAGATTGGCGCTGGCGTCGCGGTGTCGCAACGTTCCGGTGCACAACTGCACGACGAAATTGCCTACGACGGAACGGGTTTCACCCGCCCCACCAACCATGCCGGCGGACTGGAAGGGGGCATGACCAACGGCCAGCCGCTGCGTCTCCGGGGACACCTCAAACCCATTTCGACGCTCCGCCGTGCGCTGCAAAGTGTGGATGTCCTGACGAAGGAAACCCAGGCCGCTGCTTTCGAGCGATCAGACACAACGGCCGTGCCGGCCGCCGGTGTCATTGCCGAAGCCATGACGGCCCTGGTGCTGGCGCAGGTCTGGTGCGAGAAATTCGGCGGCGACTCGCTGGTGGAAATGCAGCGCAACGTGGCCGGCTACCAGGCGCAGGTGGCAGACTACTGAACCCACTACTGAACCCGGCTTCAGTTCTCGACGACGAAGGCCCCCAGCCGACAGTAGCGCGCATACCGCTGCTCGATGAGTTTTTCCGGCGACAGCGCGCGCAGTTCTTTGAGTTGCCTGATCAGCACCGGCCGCAGATTTTCGGCCGCGGCGGCATGGTCGGTATGGGCGCCTTCCCCCGGCTCAGGAACAATCTCATCCACGATCCCGGCTGCCTTGAGCGGTTCCGGCGTGATTTTCATGGCGGCGGCGGCCAGGTCCGCCTTGTTGGCATCCCTCCAGAGAATGGAAGCGCAGCCTTCGGGCGAAATGACGGAATAAATCGTGTTTTCCAGCATGTCAATGCGGTCACAGGCGCCGACGGCCAACGCGCCGCCCGACCCCCCCTCGCCGATGATGATGCCTATCGTGGGCGTCGGCAGCCGCATCATTTCGATGATGTTCCGGGCAATCGCCTCTCCCTGCCCCCGCTCTTCGGCTTCGATGCCGGGATAGGCCCCCGGTGTGTCAATGAACGACAGGATCGGACGCCGGAACTTGGCGGCTATCTGCATCAACCGGATGGCTTTGCGGTAGCCTTCCGGCTTGGGCATGCCGAAGTTGCGGTATTTGCGGTCTTCCATCTTGCGCTGCTTGTAGTTGGCTTTCTGCTGCCCGACGATGAACACCGGCTCCCCTTCAAACCGGGCAAAGCCGCAGACAATGGCCGGATCATCGGCAAAGCGTCGGTCGCCATGCAGTTCGTGAAAGTCGGTAAACAGCAGGTGGATGAAATCCAGGGAATACGGACGGTCGGGGTGCCGGGCCAGCCGAACCCGGTCCATGGGCGTCATCTCATGCCTTTCATTCGCCTCGCCTAGAATTTCCGCCTGTAGTTCACGGACACGCGCCTGGAGTCTCAGAATTTCAGCATCCTGTGCCGGAGTGTGGGGCGCGGCGGAAAGCTGCGCCAACTGGGATTCCAGAAGCTTGATCTGTGCCGCTTTTTCCGTTGATGACATCCGTGGACAACCAAAAAACGATGGGTTTGGGAACGAAGGCGTTGACTCTAACCATCAGCGCGCAGACCGACAAGAGACATCCACGTTTCACCTGGCCCGGCGCGTGCGGGTTGCGCGCTTTCCGTTTCGGGGCAGGGACTGACTTGCAGCCGGTTACTGACTGGATTACGTTCGTGCCACGCAACCCGCCATGCACAGCCAAGGAGATGGATGGTCATGCCACAGGGAACTTGTCCCGAGTGCAAAGCAGCGATTCACGTAGATGAGGATGCGGATAAAGGCGACATCATCGAGTGTGATGAATGTGGTGCCATACTCCGCCTGGTCGGACTCGACCCGATTGAACTCGACCTCGAATCGGACTACGACGACGAGGACGAGGACTACGATGACGATTATGACGACGACGATGACGACGACCGCGACCGGTACTACTGATGGCCGTCCACAGGGGGCGGGTCTTTGGAACAGACCTGGGGGTGTCGTTCATGCTTCCCTTCCGGCGCTGCCGCGCCCGTAAGCCACAGGGAACAGCCGCAAGAAAACCACCTTTCTTTTTTCTGTCTGAACTTCCTTGCCAGCGGCGGGTCAGCGAACACGGCACGCCCCGCCGAAGGATGCTTCGCCCTTTGTGAAGCTGTCTGAGTGGTTCAAAGTGCCGACGCCGGTCGGTGTCATCACAAACGCCGGTCAACTACCCCGCCCTGAAGGGCGGAGCTTGTTCACTACCCCGGCCCAAAGGCCGGAGTTTTGGGAGCAAGCCGGGTTGACCAGGAAAAGCGGTATCCAACCCGCTACGTTGGCAACAGGTCGTCAAGACCCACTCCGGGATGCTTCCTCAGTCCCGGACACTGGAAGGTGGGGATCATGCTGGTGAAAGGTAAAGCGCCGAAGGTTCTCATCGCTTCCGCAAGGAAGGAGCCGGTTGCAGACATTTCCGAGGGGAGATGGGCCGCAAGGCTCACGTCACAAGTCCCGTAAGGGACCGTTACAGGAGGCGTCAGACTTGGCAGTGTTTGTCCTGGACAAGCGGAAGCGGCCGCTGATGCCGTGTTCCGAAAAACGGGCCCGGCTGTTGCTTGAGCGCGGACGCGCGCGGGTACATCGGCTCGTGCCATTCACGATCCGTCTGGTTGATCGGACGGTGGAAGCGTCCGTCGTGCAACCTGTGCGGATCAAGATCGACCCGGGAAGCAGGACCACGGGCCTGGCGCTGGTTCGGGAAAGCGAAGAGGTTGACGCCGAAACGGGCGAAGTGCGCCAAGCCGCGCATGTGGTGTTTCTTGCGGAGTTGTCCCACCGGGGCCACGCGATCCGGGATGCGATGACGGCCCGCCGGGCGTTTCGGCGAAGACGCCGAAGCGCCAACCTGCGCCATCGCGCCTGTCGGTTCGCCAATCGTCGGAAGCCTGAAGGATGGCTTGCCCCATCGCTGCGCCATCGGGTGGAAACAACGCTTTCCTGGGTCAATCGGCTTTGCCGCTGGACACCTGTGACCGCAATCTCGCAGGAACTGGCGCGCTTTGATATGCAGGCGATGCAACATCCCGAAATTCGGGTGCGGACGGTATCGGTAGGGGCGGCTTCCGAAGCCGCCCGTACATACGAGGTACGCGAATACCTGCTGGAGAAGTGGAAGCGTAAGTGCGCCTACTGTGACACGCAGGATGTGCCGTTGGAGATTGACCATATCCATCCGCGCTCAAAAGGCGGCAGTCATCGGGTGAGCAATCTTGTGATCGCTTGCCGAACCTGCAACCAGAAGAAGGGCAACCGCGATGTGGCGGAGTTCCTGGCCCGTGACCCGCAGCGATTGGCGCGCATTGAAGCGCAGGCCCTATCCCCGCTGCGTGATGCGTCAGCGGTCAACAGCACCCGCTGGGCGCTTTACGCGGCGCTGAAGGAAACGGGTCTTCCGGTTGAGGTGGGTACTGGCGGCCGGACGAAATTCAATCGCTTGCGGTTCGGTATTCCGAAAACGCACGCTCTCGATGCCGTTTGCGTGGGGGATGTCGCCGCCGTGCGTGGCTGGAGCGTGCCGACCCTTGGCATCCAGTGCGCCGGACGCGGCAGCTACCAGCGCACACGGCTCAACCGGCATGGCTTCCCACGCGGATACCTGACCCGCAGCAAACGCCACTTCGGATTTCAGACGGGCGACATGGTGCGGGCGGTGGTGACGACTGGCAGGAAGGTGGGCACGTATGTTGGTCGGGTTGCCATTCGCGCCAGCGGCAGTTTCAATCTCCAGACCAAAAACGGTCTGGTGCAAGGGATTCATCACCGGTTCTGTGCCTTGATGCAACGTGCCGACGGTTATGGGTATGCGTGGAGCAGGACAGCTTTGGTGAAAGAAGAAGCGGGAACAGGAGCCGCGCTATCCCTCTCCGCCCTTCAGGGCGGAGTCTCCCGCGCAATTTAGATGAGTGAAATTGCGTGACTCAGGGCTGAGGCCCAGTCCAGTCCCGCGCCAGGACAGCCAAGACGGATGTGGAAGTGATGCTCGTGGGTACGCAGCCGGTAGAATGAACGCATGGGCGAGTTTTCCATACGCCGGGTTGACCGCTCGCTTTCGCAATCCGTCGAACCACTGGGCAGCAAGCCGAAGTTCTGGTTTAGCGACGGCAACCGGCGGCTGCTGTTCAAGGCGGAAGACCGGGGAACCGGCGAGGACTGGGCCGAAGTTGTCGCCTGTCACCTGTGTGGTTTGCTGGGCCTGCCCCACGTCAAATACGAACTGGCGGCCGAGTACGACGGCGAGCAGTACATTCGTCCCGGCGTGGTCTGCGAGAACATGACCCACAAGCCCTTCGTGCTGGTGCTGGGCAACGAACTGTTGCTGGCGGCCGATCCGCAGTATCCCCAAGCACAGCGGTTCAAGGTCCGGCAACACACAGTCGAAGCAGTATGCGACATCGTTGCACAGCTAAGCCCTCCATCTGAGGATTGGATGACGCATGTTCCCCCCGGTATTGAATCGGCCCTGGATGTTTTCGTCGGATATGTCCTGCTGGATGCCTGGATTGCAAACCAGGATCGGCATCACGAAAACTGGGGAGCGCTCCGGGATGGCAGCACGTTGCGGCTGGCCCCGACCTTTGATCACGGCGCAGCACTGGCAAGGAATCTCCTTGACGAAGAGCGGGAAGAACGGCTGACGAGCAAGGATCGGAACCGGACGATTGCGACATTTGCGGCCCGGGGGCGGAGTGCCTTCTACAGTTCACCCGCCAGCAACAAGCCGTTGGAGTTGCGTGAGGCATTCCGGGCCTTCGCTGCCTATGCTCCAGATGCGGCGCGTGCGTGGCAGGAGCGGCTGCGGACGGTGAACCGGGAGGGAATCCGGGGTATTCTGGAAAGCGTGCCGCCGGCGCGCATGTCCGAAACGTGCAGGAATTTCACGCTGGAATTGTTGCTGACGAACCAACGTCGGCTGCTGGAACAGGACAAACGGCAATGAACTCCCTTTTTGTCGCCTGGCGTCCGCCTATGCCCGATCAAACCGGCTGGCGGCCCGTCGGCCGGCTGGAACACGATGGCGGACTCTACCGCTTCTGTTACCTGCAAGGCGCACGGAAGCCAGGGTTTCAACCGTTCGCGGGAATGACGAACCTGAACCAGATTTACGAATCAGATGAGCTGTTTCCGCTTTTTGCCAACCGGCTGCTGTCGAAGGCCCGGCCGGAGTATGAAGCCTACCTGCGCTGGAGCGGCTTCGACACGGACAGCCCACCTGACCCCCTCGTGATCCTGGGAGTGACGGAGGGACTTCGCCGGACGGATGCGGTTGAGGTGTTTCCCTGCCCCGTCCCCGACGCGGACGGCTGTTACCTGAACAAGTTTTTCCTGCATGGCGTTCACTGGATGCCCCCGGCAGCCCTCGAACGAATTGCCCGACTGGCCCCGGAGGAACCGCTGAAGATCATGCTCGACCTTCAGAATGAGTATGACCGACATGCCGTGGCTGTCCGCACCGGGAACGAGCCAATGCAGATTGGCTTCGTGCCGCGCTACCTGGCGCATGACATTCGGCAGCTTGTGAAACAGTGCGACACCGAATTCATCAAGCTGTGTGTCGCGCGCGTGAACCACGATGCCCCCTTACAGAATCGTGTCTTGTGTCGGATGCACGCTCGCTGGCCGGACGGCTTCCAGCCGTGTAGCGGGGAAGACTTTGCGCCGATTCCGGCCGGCGTCTCGGTGTACTGTTAGTGCATTTCGCCGGCTGGCATCGAATCGTGGACGCACCTGTGCATGGCCCGACGGGCATCGTGCAAATCAGACTTGGCCCGCTGGCTACGGTGACAAAATGACTGTGCAACACACCGGGCGTTGCGCTACGGTATTGACGCCACGCCATTAGTTCCAGTCGTAACTGTTTATTGCGCAAGGATTACAAGAGTGTATGGGTACATTTGCCGTGATTGGCGCGGGAACGATGGGCAGTGGGATTGCCCAGGTGGCCGCGCGCGCCGGATTCCAGGTCGTGCTCCGGGATATTGCCCCGGAGTACCTTGACCGTGGACTGGCAGCCATCCGTTCCAGCCTTGAACGCGATGTCAAAAAGGAACGCCTGACCGTTGCCCGGCAGGAGGAAATTCTGGCCCGTATCCGCCCGACAACGGAACTGGCGGAGGTGGCCGGCGCAGAAATCGTTGTCGAGGCCATCATCGAGAACTTCGATGCCAAGGCCTCCCTGTTCCGTGAACTCGACGCCCTGACGCCCCCGGAAACGGTTCTGGCCACCAACACTTCCTCGATTTCGATTACAAAGATCGCCGCGACGACCAAACGCCCGGCACAGGTCATCGGCATGCACTTCATGAATCCCGTGCCGGTCATGCCGCTCGTCGAGGTCATCCGTGGCTGCGCCACCAGCGAGGCCACCGCCAGCTACGTCCTCGAACTGGGCGCCAGACTGGGCAAAACCTGCCTGATGGCCAACGATTTCCCCGGCTTTGTCTCCAACCGGATTCTCATGCCCATGCTCAACGAAGCCATGTTTGCCCTCTACGAAGGCGTCGCCACCCGCGAGGCCATTGATGGCATCATGAAACTCGGCATGAACCATCCGATGGGACCGTTGACGCTGGCCGATTTCATCGGACTCGACGTGTGCCTGGCCATTCTGGACGTGCTCTACGAAGGTTTTGGCGATCCGAAGTACCGGGCGTGCCCGCTGCTGCGGCAGTATGTCGCCGCCGGCTGGCTTGGGCGGAAAACGGGACGCGGTTTCTACGAATACTGACCATGAATGGTACCAGAGGCGATACCGGACGGCTTCGGTTCTGCCGGATAGGGTGGTGGCTGTGCCTGCTGCTCGGCACACTCCCTGTTCAGTCCGCCGTGCCGGAGGAAATGTCGCTGGATGAGTATCGCACGCGCCTGGCGCAAGCACGGGAAATCATCGAAAAAGCCCGGGACATCCTCGAAAACCCCTACCAGGCTTCCCCCACCCGGACACCCGCGTTGGACGACAACGAATCCGAAGGCGCTGTGGCGCCCTTGGACCGCTGCCTTCCCCCCCGTGACCGGGAAGCACTGTATCGGCTTTTGCCGGAGCACCCAGGCATTACGACCCCGACCGGCCGGCTGACCGTGGACAACCGAAGCCTTCGCGCGGCCCTTGACGAACTCTGTCAGGCTATGGATGCGATGGACATCCACGAACGGCTACAGTCCCTGAAAGCCCATATCGCCATTCTGGAGCACCACGCCAACGATGTACCGGATGGGCCCACAGCCAACGTCCAGGAAATTCTTGCCCGCAAGGACTTTCAACCCATCAGAAAGACCAAGACCCCGCTTGAGCACCTGCAGGAGTGGCTGGTGGCGTGGCTGGAAAGGATTTTTGGCAGAATGCCCCGGGGCCAACCATCTGACGCCGAAAGTGGTGGGCTCTGGTCAAACCAGTGGGTGCAAATGGGCCTGTGGGTCAGCCTGACGCTCCTGCTTGCCGGTGGGGCCGTCTGGCTCGCACGTCGCCTGCGCCGACCGCCAACCGATGCGGAAGACGGGACACGGATCATTCTGGGCGAACCCGTCGCGCTTGATCTGGATGCCGACGATCTGCTGGCACAGGCGCAGGCTGCGGCTGAAGCCGGCGACTGGAGACAGGCGGTGCGCAAGGTCTATATTGCCCTGCTCCACGAACTCGACCGGCGGGAAGTGATCTTGTTGAACCCGGCCTGGACCAACCGCGAGTATCTCTCCGCCGTCCGCGCCCAGGCGCGTCTCTACCCGGCAATGCACGAGCTGACCGACCGCTTCGACCGACTCTGGTATGGACAACGCCAGGGCAGCCGGGAAGATTACGAACGCTGCCTGTCACGTTACCAGGAAGTGCGCGCCGCCCTGCCGACCACCGCCTAGTTTTGCCTGACCTGTTTTGCCCGGCCATTGCCGGTGGGATGCCCCCCCCTCATTCCGGCCCGACCTGAAACCCCTGCCGCATGAACCGCCAAACTCTGACCAACAGCCTGCTCGTTGCCCTGGTGGTGGCCCTGCTGCTGGGCATCAATCTGCTGTTTTACGTCAAACCGGAACCGGATGCGGAAATGGATGACTATGCCGCCGACCGCTCGACCCATTCCGGCCGGCCCTACGGCACACTGGGCGCTTACCTGCTCCTGCAGGAATCGGGTGTGCGGGTCAGCCGCTGGGAACAGGACTACCGTGCCCTGGCCGACCGACAGGATGTGCGGGTCGTCATCTTTGTCGAGCCTCGTACCAAGCCCGGAGCCAGGCAACTCCGGGCGCTGGCGGAATGGATTGGGCGGGGCGGAACGTTCGTCATGTTCGAGCGCTGGTGGCCGCTCCGGCTCGGCCGCCAGCAGCTTCTTCCGGGTTCGCACCTGCTGCCGGAAGGTTCCGGTTCGGCTTTCGGTCAGGTTCCGGTGCAACGCGCAGTGCCATGGCAACCGGGCGGTGCCTTTCAGGGCGTGAGCTGGTTGGGCGTCTCTCCCAAAGCCACAACCGTGATAATGCAGCCAGCGCCGATCTCCGACACAGGGGATGATTTCCCCTTTCCGTTCCAGATGGCGGCCTGCGTGCCGCTGGCCGGCGTTCAGGACACCCCGGCCGTTGCTGAAGTCCGTTACGGGGAGGGACGTATCATCCACGTCGGCGATCCTTTCGTCATTGCCAACCAGGGACTGGCCGAAGGCGACAATGCACGCTTTCTGCTCAATCTCGTGCGGCTGGCGACACGCGACAACGCCGGACAGGTGGTTTTTGACGACTACCATCACGGCTACCGCACCACCAACGGCGGGCTGCTTGGTCTGCTGGGCTATTTCCGGGGAACACCCATTCCCTGGATGGTGTGGCACATCGTCGCCCTGGGACTCCTGGCGGCCTACACCCTGGGACGCCGCTTCGGACGACCGGTGCGGCTGCCGGTCAAACCCCGCACGAATGCCCTGGAGTTCGTCACAGCCATGGCGCAGATTCAGAAAGCGGCAGCGGCGCGCGATCTGGCGCTTGAAAACCTGTACCGGCGCTTTCACCGGCGGCTGTGTCACTACACGGGACTCCCCACGACAGCGCCGCTCAAAGAGCTGTGCCTGGCGGCGAGTGAACGTTCCGGGCATCCGATGAGTGAGTGGCAAGCCGTCACCGAGCGGTGCCAGGCCGTCATCGAGGGCCGGGCAGCGATGGGCGACGCAGAGCTGCTCCGCCTGGCGCAACGGCTGCGCGCGCTGGACGCCCGGCTTCCCCCCTAGCGCATCCGTCTCTCAGCCGGAAACCTGCTTCCTGGCTTCCATTTCAAGACGGCTGTGCCGGAAGCCATAGCCGAAGTAAATGACGAGACCAACCGCCAGCCACCCCAGAAACCGCAGCCAGTTGACGATTCCCAACTCTGTCATCAGATAACTGCACAACAGCAAACCCAGGACAGGAATCAGGGAAAGGTCCTTGAGAAAGCACAGCCCCGCCAGCGCCACCGTTCCCACGGCAAAGACCAGGAACGGCAGCTTGTGCGAAACGGCTCCCAGCCAGCTTTCCCCGGCGGCCGGTGTGACGGTCAGAAAATCGCGCGCCACGGCCCTTGCCGGCGGATACATGGCAAAGACCAGCCCGGCTATCACGACTCCGGCCGGCACAATGTACTTGGCGTTGATGTAGGGCACACGAAACTTCCGTTCTGCGGAAGGCGCGGTCTGCTCCAGGATGAGCACCCCGCCGCACACGAGCACGAAGGCAAAGAGCGTCCCGATGCTGGTGAGGTCGGTCACTTCGGTCAGGTTCATAAACAACGAGGGAATCGCCACCAGAAAGCCGGTCACGATGGTGGCAAATCCCGGCGTTTTGAACCGTGGGTGAACCCGGGCAAACACCTTGGGCAGCAGACCGTCCCGCGCCATCGCCATCCAGATACGCGGCTGGCCAATCTGAAAGACAAGCAGCACGGTGGTTGTGGCCACCACGGCGCTGACGGCAACGATACGCTCGACGATGAGCAGATTCGCCCCTTCCCTGCCGAAGACAAACGCCATCGGGTCGGCCACCTGGAGCTTGGTGTAGGGCACCATGCCGGTCAGCACAAGGGAAACCAGGACGTAGAGCAGCGTACAGATAAGCAGCGAGTAGATGATCCCCCGTGGCAGGTCACGCTGGGCATTGCGGCATTCTTCGGCTGTCGTCGAAATGGCGTCAAAGCCGATGTAGGCGAAAAACACGGCCGCCACACCCTTGAGCACCCCGGCCACCCCGTTGGGCGCAAAGGGCTTCCAGTTTTCCGGCTGGATGTAAAAGGCCCCCACGACGATCACAAACACCACGACGGCCACCTTGAAGACCACCATTGCATTGGACACCCGCTTGGACTCGCGGATGCCGACGTACACCAGCGCCGTAATCAGCGTCACGATGGCGAGGGCCGGGAGATTGCAGACAAGGGGCAGCCCCCCCAGGCGCGGCGCATTGAGCCAGGCTTCATAGGCCGTGACCTGGGACGCCATCCCCTCCAACGCGCGGATGGCTTCGAGGTTTTGTCCCTGTCCGAGCAGTTCGTTGACGGCCGCAAAGCCACGTCTGGCCGTGAGAAAATCCATGCGGAAGTAGGGCGGGATGGGATAGCCCCACCCGGACAGCAGATTGGAAAAATACTCACTCCACGAAATGGCTACGGCAATGTTGCCGATGGCGTATTCCAGAATGAGGTCCCAGCCGATGATCCAGGCGACGAGTTCCCCAAAACTGGCGTAGGCATAGGTGTAGGCCGACCCGGCCACCGGGATCATCGAGGCAAACTCGGCATAGCACAGGGCCGCAAAACCACAGGCAACGGCCGTGAAGATGAACAGCAGCGATACGGCCGGGCCGCCGCTGTAGGCCGCATTACCGACGGTTGAAAAAATCCCGGCGCCAATGACGGCGGCAATGCCCAGGGCCGTCAAATCAAAGGTGGTGAGTTCCTTGGCCAGGGTGCTGCCGGTTTCGTGATCACTCAGGCCGGACGCCGCATCCGCCTGGATGCGCGCCACGGATTTCGTACGGAACAGACGGACAAAAAGGGACATGTTCCAACGGAAGGGCGTGTGATGATGTTCGGGAAAGCCGTCCGATGCTATGGTCTGCCTTTATTCTCTGTCAAACCTCCGGTTGGCACACCGCCCTTCACTCCATGGAATCCACCCGTACCATTGTCGTGTATCTCTATCCCGGCATGACGGCTCTCGATGCCATTGGCCCCTACGAGATTTTGCGTGGGCTGCCGGGTGCGGTCGTGCAGTTTGTCGCCCGGCAACGGGGACCCGTCACCGTTGACTCAACCTTTCTGCGTCTCCAGGCGGACCTAAGCTGTGACGAAGTCACACGGGCGGACATCCTCGTGGTTCCGGGCGGAAATGCACCGGCACAAATGCGCAACCCGGACACCCTGGCGTGGTTGCGCTGCCTGTATCCCACCACACGCTGGACGCTGAGCGTGTGTACCGGCTCGTTGATTCTGGCTGCCGCCGGGATTCTCACCGGCGGCGAAGCGGCCACCCACTGGTCGGCCCGCGGGATGTTGCGGCAGTTTGGCATCACGCCCAGCCAGGCGCGTGTCGTCCGCCGGGGCAACATCCTTACGGCGGCCGGTGTTTCAGCCGGAATTGACGCCGCTCTGACACTCGCCGCGCTCGACTGCGGGCAGGAAACAGCCGAACTCATGCAGCTTTTCATTGAATATGCGCCCCAGCCACCCTTCACGGCCGGGACACCGGAAACAGCCGGCCCCGGAATTGTGGCACGCGCCGAGGCTTTCCTCCGCCGGGACGCCGCGCCGTAGCCGCCCATGGGCCGTAGCCGCCCATGGAAAGCCCCCCATGGCCAATCCAGCGCGGCGTGTCCGTACGGCAGCAGCCAGAGCCGACATGCGCCGCCATGGTAGTCCCTCACAACACAATCCTGCACCCCCGGCAGGCATCAGAGGGTTCGCCCGTGGGGCTTCCCTGGCTTGAAAGCCCCAAAAACTTTGCATCCTGATGTTCGATGCAATAAACCTCCCGCAACTCTGTGGCCGCGGGGAGTGTTTCCAAAAAACATTCATCCGGGCCAAACCACTGGTTGTATGTCTGCCATGTGCGGCATACGCGCACTCAAGATGCCGTCGTGCGGTTTCGTCACACCGTTCGACATCGTTGTAACGCGGTTTTTTTCACATTTTCGGAGGATGTGATTCCAATGAAAGAACGCGACCTGACCAACAAGTACCTGGAAGTCGGTGAACTCATTCAACGCGGCCGCCGGGCGGCGCTCAAGGCGGGCGTGGTGGGCCTCGGGGCCAGCGCCTTCACCATGCTCGGCAGCTCACTTCTGACGCCATCCGTGGCCTTGGGCGCGGACAAGGCCGGCGACGTGAAGATTGCCAACGTGGCGCTCAACCTTGAACACCAGGCGATTGCCGCTTATGGCGTCGGTGCCGGCACGGGACTGCTCGAAGGCCCGGCGCTGGCGGCGGCCAAGCTGTTTATGAGCCACCACGAGGCGCACCGGGATGCGCTCATGGGCGTCATCAAGAAGTTTGGCGGGACGCCCGTCGAGCCGAAGAAAAACCCCGAGGAATATGAAGCCATTGCGGAAGCCGTGCCGAACATCAAGTCAGCCACGGACATTCTCGAATTTGCCCTGACGCTTGAAGAGCAGGCGGCTGGGGCCTACATCGGCGTGCTGACGTCCTTCTCGGAAAAAGACCTGATTCCGGTGCTGGCCGGTATCGGCGCGGCCGAGGCGCAGCATGCCGCACTCCTGCGTTTCGTTCTCCAGAAGGACCCGCTGCTTCAGGGGCCGGTCGTTAAATAGGCTGTCCAACCAGTCCAACTTGGGCTAACCCTGTGCCACAACTCCCGCCCCTGCCCACGTGTGTGTCGGCAGGGGCTTTTTACTCCCCGGAGACATTATGACCACTCTCAAATCACTCCTGCTGGCACTCGCGCTGCTTGGCGCTCTGGCGACCAGTCTGACCGCGGCCGTTGCGCAAAAAGGCAAAGCAACCGGAAACGCCGCCACCGGCAGGCAGTTGTTTGCTGAAACCTGTGCCCCCTGCCACAGTGCAACGAGCAAAACGACCAATATCGGGCCCGGCTTGCAGGGATTGTTCAAAGGCAGGAAAATGCCGGCCACCAATCGCCCGGTTTCGGTTGCCGTCGTCAAAGCCCAGATTCAGAAAGGCGGCGGCGGAATGCCGGCCTTTGGCAGCAAGTACACGGCCCAGCAACTCGACGATCTCATCGCGTACCTGCGCACACTCTGAACCTATGCCGGCTCCCAAAGCGCCTGAATCACTCACCTACGAAGCAGCCCTTGCCGAACTGGAGCAGATTGTCCAGCAGATGGAGGACGGGCAGCTTCCGCTGGAAGAGGCGCTCGATCTTTTTGAGCGGGGGATGACGCTGGCGCGCCGCTGCCGTGAGCGGCTTCTGGCCGCTGAGCAGCGGATTGAAATCATTCTCAAGTCCGCCGATGGCAGCGTCACCACCGCTCCCCTTGCGCCCACAGGCGATGATGCCGACGACGAATGAAGCCGCCGTCCATTTCCCGGAAAATGCCGCCGTCACCGTGACGGTACTCCACCTGCGCGGCGGTCTGGCAGGCAAGCAGCAGGTCATCCGGCACCTCCCGGCCGTCATCGGCCGTTCGCACCACTGTGAGGTGCGCCTGGCCCCCGACGACACGGCAGCTTCCGGCCACCACGCCCGGCTGTCCTCCGACGGCACTGCCATCTGGATTGAAGACCTGGAAAGCACCAACGGCACGCGCCTCAACGGCAACTATGTCAGCCGGGCCAGCCTGACCAGCGGAGACGAAATCGAACTTGGCTACGGCGGCCCGCAACTCCGCATCACCTTCGACTGGCCGACGGCCCAGTGGATCGGCAACGCCCGGAGCGAGACCTATTTCCTTGGCACGTGCGAATTCCCGTTGCGTTCCCCCTGGCGCTTTCCGGTGTATGGGCTTGGACTGTTGTTGCTCCTGCTCCCGCTGTGGCTTGGCAGTCTGGTGGCCGCCGTGCTGCTGATGCCGCCTGGCATCCTGGCCCTGCTTCTGGCGTGGAGCATGGCGCGGGTCAACCTCACCATCACCCCCTTCCACGTTGAATATCAGGGCGTCTGGCAGCAGGTGACGCTCCCTTGGCCGGAAGTGACAGCACTGCGCGTCAACCTGCGTCGCTGCGGACACCCCACCTACATCATCATCGGGCAGAACCAGCGCATCCACTTCCGGCCACCGGATGACACCAGCGGTATCGAACTGGCACAACTCGTCGTGCGCCGGACGGGCAGGCAGTGGGAGACCAAAGCCTCCCAGTGAAAACCGGGCCGGCAAAAACTGAAGCCAAACTCAAATTTCCCGATTGCGTCATGGCTTGACCGGACATACAATTTCGCCGCTGCCGAGCGCCCGACGGTCGCCTGTTGTCCAGAGGTCGGCCGCTTGCGCCGATACTTCATCCGCCGGAAACAACGTTGCCATGATTGCCCAACTCGAAGCGCCACGCGCCGCGCGGACCCTGCCAGGCGCCAACATCTACCGCTTTCGGACGGATGCCCTCCGGCTCCTGCAGGGCATGTACCGCCGGTACGGTGACATCGTGCAGTTTCGCCTCGGAAGTGAGCGGGTCTTTATGGTGAGCAATCCCGACTACATCCGGGAAATTCTCATCACCAACCACAAGAACTTCATCAAGGGGCGCGGCCTGCAACGGGCGCGCAAGTTTCTGGGCAACGGCCTGCTCACGAGCGAAGGTGAGTTTCACAAACGGCAGCGCCGGCTGTCGCAGCCGGCCTTTCACCGGGAGCGCATTGCGCTCTATGCGCGCATCATGGCGCAGTATGCGGCTGAAATGCGCGACGAATGGCAGCCCGGCGAACAACATGACATGGCCAAAGAAATGATGCGGCTGACGCTGCGGGTCGTCGCCAAGACGTTGTTCGATGCTGAAGTCAAAAGCGAAATGGACGAAATTGGCGCGGCGCTGACGACGACCATCGAACTGTTTTCCGCTGTCATGACGCTGCCCTTCTTCGAGCTGATCGAAAAACTCCCGCTGCCGTTCAACTACCGCTTCCGTGCGGCGCGGGCGCGGCTGGATGAAACCGTCTATCGCATCATCGAAGAACGCCGCCGCACCAGCGAAGACCGGGGAGACCTGCTTTCGATGCTGCTCATCGCCCAGGACGAAGAAGGCGACGGCACGGGGATGACCGATGAACAGCTCCGCGACGAAGCCATGACCATCTTCCTTGCCGGCCACGAAACCACGGCCAATGCCCTCACCTGGACGTGGTATCTGCTGTCGCAGCATCCCGAAGTCGAAGCCCGCCTGCACACCGAAGTGGATGCCGTCTTAGGTGGACGCCTGCCCACGGCCGCCGATTATGGCAAGCTCAAGTACACGGAAATGGTCTTTGCCGAAAGCATGCGGCTGTATCCGCCTGCCTGGGTCTTCGGACGGCGCGCCCTCGAAGCCTTTTCGCTGGGCAACTACCGCCTGCCGGCGCGCGCGCTGATTCTCATGAGTCCGTATGTTGTCCAGCGCCGCTCGGATTTCTACCCGGCGCCGGAGCGTTTCATCCCTGAACGCTGGACGCCGGAGGAAAAGGAAAAACGTCCGAAGTTCAGCTACTTTCCCTTTGGCGGCGGGCCGCGCGCCTGCATTGGCGAAGGGTTCGCCTGGATGGAAGGCGTGCTCATTCTGGCGACCCTGGCGCAGAAGTGGCGCCTGCGCCTGGCCCCTGAAGCGCGCGTCGTGCCGGAGCCGCTCATCACCCTGCGCCCGAAGTACGGCATGCCGATGATCCTTGAAGCCCGGGCATGACGGCTGTTGCCATTGTTCCGGCCGGTGGGCTTGGTGCCCGGTTTGGCGCTGACCGCCCGAAACAGTTTCTCGAACTTGCCGGCTGTCCCATCATCATTCACACGCTGCGCCGGCTGGCCGCCTGCCCGGACGTAAGCCACATCGTCGTGGCGTTGCCGCCGACGGCGCGGCCGGTGTTTGACGCCCTGCTGGAAACCTTCCCCGTCGAAAAACCCATCACGGCCGTTGCCGGTGGAGCGGAGCGGCAGGAATCGGTACGGCTGGCGCTGGCGGCCGTGCCGGATGCGGCATCGGTGGTCGTCGTCCACGATGCTGTACGGCCCTTTGCCACGACAGAACTCATCACCGCCACAATAGCTGCTGCCCGGGCCGACCGCGCGGCTGTGGTCGGGCACCCGGCCACGGACACCATCAAGCTGGTACAGGACGGGTTGGCCTACGAAACCCCTCCCCGTTCAACCCTCTATGCGGTGCAGACGCCACAGGCCTTCGAGACCGGACTGCTCCGGGACGCCCACGCGCGCGCCGCAGCCGAACAGGTGACGGCAACCGATGACGCCATGCTGGTTGAACGGTTGGGCGTGCCGGTACGGATCGTGCCCGGGCCGCGCTGGAACCTGAAAATCACGCACCCGGACGATCTGCCGCTGGCTGATTTTCTCTGGCAGCGCCTCGCACGCGAACCAACGTAGCCCACGCCACCTTCCAGCCCTTCCCTGTCCGGCTTTCCATTTCGCCGGTGCGCGCAAGACAAGCCGCAAGGCAGGTGTGGCAGGCCACGCGGTGCCACTACAGGCTGGCGAAGTTATGGAGCAGACGTAAGCCGACCTGGTGGCTTTTTTCGGGATGAAACTGTACGCCCATAACGTTGTCACCCGCGACAGCACTGGCATAGCGCAGACCATAATCCGTTGCACCCAGAACCTGCCCGGAAACCTGTGGCGCGGCGTAGTACGAATGCACGAAGTAGAAAAAGGCACCGTCGGGAATATCTTTCCACAGGGGATGCGCCTGAGTCTGGATGACCTGATTCCATCCGACGTGGGGCACGGGCCGGACTTCGGCTGGAAAGCGCAGCACCTCGCCTTCAAGCAATCCCAGTCCGGCGTGGCGGCCAAACTCGTGACCGGTCTCAAAGAGCATCTGAAAACCCACGCAAACGCCGAGCAGCGGCACACCGGACTGCGCCACTGACCGGACGACCGGTTCGAGTCCCCGCGACCGGAGTTCATCCATGGCCGCGCCGAAAGCCCCCACACCGGGCAGCACCAGGTGCGTTGCCCGGTGAACCACCTCCGGGTCAGATGAAATCCGGGCCGTAAGGCCCAGGTGGGCAAAGGCGCGCTCCAGGTTGCGCAGGTTGCCGACGCCGTAATCGAGAATGACGAGCCGGTGGTTACGCATCAGTCACGGGCATTGGTGGGAACAGGCGTCCGGTTGCGCTGGGCCATCTGCTCGGTGACGACATAGCCAAGACGCGCCCGTACCCTGGCTTCAGGGAGATTGACGCGCACCCGCACCCGGCGATAGCCGGCCTGGTCGAGTCCGCGTGTCGGGTAGTAGCCCAGAACATAGACGTGGCGTAACTCCTCGGCAATGTTTCTGAAGATCGTCCGCGCCGTACCAACATCGGTGAACGGACTGTGCATCCCGCCGGAAATCGTGGCGACATCCCGCAGGAAGGTCTCCTCAATCCCCATCACCGACGGTTCCTGCCGGCTGCTGCCGCCTCCCTGTGGTGGATCGTCCAGCGGGAAGAACGGGCCGCGACGTGGACGGCGCCCCGGCAGAGGAAATGGGAATGGGAACGGAAACTGAATCGAAGGCTGGACCAGATTTGGGTCCGCCGCGGGATACTGCACCGTATAGACCAGCACATCGGATTCAGCCACACGGTCGAGAACATCCCGCGGCTTGTAGTGCCGGCTCGTCGTATCCTCACCATCAGTCAGCAGAATCATGGCCTTGCGGCCTTCGATGGGCGCCAGATAGCCCTCCAGAATTTGCTGGGCCGCGTCATAGAGCCGGGTACCGCCTTCAATCCTAGCACTCGCCACGGCCTGCCGGAGCGTCATCTGGTTGCTGGTGAAGGGACAGAGCTGCCGAATCTTGTCCGAGAAGGTGAAGACGCTGACCTTGTCATCCGGGCGGATGTAGTCAATGAAGGCATTGGCCGCACTGCACATGTCGTTAATGCTCAGGTAGGCGCTGCGGCTGACATCGAGCACCAGGGCGACGTGAAAAGGCACCTGTTCGGACGCAAAAAAGGTGATTTCCTGGGGTACGTTGTCTTCCAGCAGGGAGAATTGGTTTTTCCGCAGAAACGGCAGGTAGCGGTTGTAGTCGTCACTGACGATAACCGGAATCGTGACCAGCGTCGCCTGAATGGTGATGATGTCATCGTCAACGTCAGCAGCCGGCGGCCGCGCGGACGGGGACGGCACGGACGGGCGTGGGGCGTCCTCCCCACGCCGCCCCAGGCTGGGGCGCGGGCGGGAAGTCGAAGGCGCGGTGTCTTCTCCTTCGGGAGCTGGTGAAGGCTCTGCCGGTGGGCGCGGAGCGACCACCCGTGGACGTGTAACCTGTCGGCCGGACTGGGCCAACGCAGCCGGGAAGGGCCCGGCCACCATCCCCAGCAGGACAAGCAGTGCCAATCCGC
Source organism: Chloracidobacterium sp. N (assembly GCF_018304765.1). Classification (NCBI taxonomy): domain Bacteria; kingdom Pseudomonadati; phylum Acidobacteriota; class Blastocatellia; order Chloracidobacteriales; family Chloracidobacteriaceae; genus Chloracidobacterium; species Candidatus Chloracidobacterium aggregatum. The sequence continues at coordinate 315,912 of NZ_CP072642.1, read as the reverse complement.
GCCGGATGACCTGGTTTCTGACGTATCCCTTGGCTCTCATGGGTGTGTTCCTGACCTGAACCTGGACAACTGACACCTCAGACGAGCGAAATGCTCATCCCGTTGCAGAAACCGCGATTTGTTGAATCAGAATTTTGTGGCCCGGGCCAGATAGAGCTGTTCCAGCGCCACCACAGCGTGGCTGAGCGTGTAGCGCCCAACGGACTGCTGCCCTGCCCTGACCAACCGCTGACACAGCACTGTATCACAGGCCAGCCGACACAGGGCAGCCGCCCATCCCTTCACATCCCGCACGCCCACCCGCAAGCCATTTTCTTCGTGGGCGACCAACTCAGCCAACCCACCCACGTCGGAGACGACCACCGGCACACCGGCGGCCCAGGCTTCAAGGACGCCCAGCGAAAACGCCTCATTCCGGGAGGGAATGGCCACGACATCGCAGGCGAAAAGCAGGGCCGGCACATCTTCGACAAAGCCCGGAAAGCTCACCTGAGCCGTCAAACCGGCCGTCCGGGCCTGCTGCTGCAAGCGGGCAAGATAAGCAGCATCGGCGTTTCCGGCCAGCACCAGATGAAGCTGTGGTGCCTGGCGCCGGGCCAGCTCCAGGGCAAAGAGCAACGTCGCCTGCCCCTTGTCCGGCTCCAGCCGATTGAGACAGCCGACGATAAACCCGTCCCGGGGCAGGCCGAACCGCTGGCGGCAGCCTGCCCGGTCAAAGACTGCCGGGCGGCGAAAACGGCTGGAATCCACCCAGTTCGGGATGACCACGAACCGCCGGTCATCCCATCCGAGCGATGCCTTGAGCTGGTCACGCACATAGCCCGATACGGCAATGAACCGTTCCGCCACACTCAACCACCAGGCATACAGCCGATGCCCGTTCAACGGCGCATAGTGGTGACGGGTCAGAAACAGGGCCGGGCGGTGGTTTCCCCACTGGCGTTGCCAGCGGACGACGCCGGCGGCCACCGGATAGTCGCGCGCATAGTGGGCGTGCAGGATGTCTATGCGGTGTGTGCGCACCAGGCGCACCAACGACCACATTGCCCCCAGATCAAGCGCATGACGCACCCGGAGCGGATGCAGCACAACGGATGGCTGCGCGCCGGCGGCTTCGCGCAACCTTCGGGCCAAGGCCCCGTCGGCCGGGGTGGCCACGTGCAGCCGATGCCCACGGGCAGCCAGGGCAAGGACGAGTTCCAGCACGTGCCGCTCCCCGCCGCCGAAGGCATCGCCTGAGCTGACGTGCAGGATGTTCATCCGCGCCGCTTGACCATGTAGGGATTCACCCGTGGATCAAAGCGGAACTGATCGTGTCCGCCGACGAACACGATGCACCCCACCAGCAAGGCGACGAGGTGGTGGAAGTGAACGGCCTCCCAGCGCATGACGGGATACACCTGAATGGTGAGCAGACGGCGCGACAGCGAAGCATGGTGAGCGTTGAGGTGGGCGCGCTCGAACTGCACTTCGAGCAGGTCCTGTTTGTAGAACTCCCGCCGTACGTGGAGCGCAAAATCCCCCGGTTGGCGTTTGTCGCGGCGCAGCCGTACGAAAAACCGGCCGGCCGGCAACTCGATGGTCATCCGGGCGCGATGTGGGTTGCGCCGGCGGTTGATCCGCAACCGGGACAACCCTTGGGTGTCATCCCGAATGGTGAGTTCATAGCCCATGCGCGCGACGCTCACATCGAGCGTCAGGCCGTCGGCCAGTGCCACATACCGTCCGGCGCGCCGGCGCTGCCACACCAGATGTGCCAGAACCTGATCGGCCTGCCGCAGGGCAAACAGCGGACGCCGGATGCCTGTCCGCTCAACGATGATCGTCCCGGTTTTCCATTCGTGAAAGTCAAGTCGGGGTTCGTGCGGGGTGGAAGCCGAAAATGCCCTCATGCGTTGCGTGCCGGCTCAAACCGGCTTGAATCAGTCAGGATAGGGTGGCGAGCGCGGCGGGCTTCATCAGTTTTTTGAAGCCATCTTCGCTCTCTGTCCACTTGAGAATTTCTGAAACCCGCCAGATGGGGAAGGGATGCGTGCGCCCACTGGCAATCTGCCACGTCCAGAAGCGGTCAATGAAGTTGCTCTCATTGCGCTGGTCGAAGGCGCGGGCCTGGGCAATGAACTCCTCGTGATTGAGCCGCGAGGTCAGCGTGCCGCCGGCCAGCTTCATCATGAGTCTGGTCAACACGTGCGGTTCCTGAACGACGAGCTGGGCCGCCCGGTCACAGCTCAACTCGGCTTTCTGATACCAGGTCAGCAGGGCGCTGCGCACGGGCCAGGTCAGCAGATCGGGAATTCCCGGCGGCAACGGTGCGCGGGACAGCGCATAGCTGCCCAGTTGAAACAGCAGTTCGGCGGCGACTTTGTAGAGCAGATGGTGACAGTGAATGTGTCCCAGTTCGTGGGCCATGACGGCCAGCACCTCGATGTCATCGAGCCGTTCAATGAGCGGCGTAAACAACACGATGAACGGACGCTCGACGCCGCTCGTGAACGCATTGAAGCCCAGTCCGCCGCCGCCCAGAGGATTCGTCACACTGAGATACAGCTCCGGCAACTCCCGGATGCCAAGGGTCTGGCAGGCAACCTCCAGTTTGGCATGCAGGTCAGGACACTGTTTTTCCGAAACCTTGACGCCGTTGGCCGTAAACATCACCCGCAGGTAGGTTTCGCCCGTGACTTCGAGCGCCTTTTTGAGCAGCGGGTCAATGCCCGGAATGAGCTGAAGGGTTTCCAGCGCCTGGGAGTCGAGCGGGTGGATGTATTCATGTGGCGACAGCCCCGGAAACTTGCGGTGCGCCTGCTCATCGAGCGGCAGCCGGCAGCGGCCACAGCGGACGCCGGCCCGTGGCGTCCAGTCGGCGCGGACGCGGTTGCGCTGCCCGCAGTAACGGCAGCGAACTTCCCGCTCCGCCGTCCCAGGTGCAGCTTCGGCGGCGGCATCCGTCGCCGTGGAAGCAGCCGGCGCAGTGTCCCCGGAGGCTTCCCCGGATGCCCGGTCCGTATCCGGTGCAGAGTCTGCTTCCGATTCGGGTTGGGGCGAAAGAGGCTCGTCAGACGACATGGCAGGTGTCCTTGGAACAGAAACGATTGCGGAAAAAACCGGTGGGGAGTTTCAGCTTGCTTGATTTTGCCCGGCCGGGCAACCCAAGCCAGCCGGACCAAGCCAGCCGGACGGACGGCAACACGTCGCCAGCCGGAGTCGCTTGCCGCCCCTGGCTTGCCGCCCCTAATAGGCCCGCGCAAAGATGGCCTGGGTGCGGGTCGGCCGCCCGGTCATAAAGCACCTTCCCATCTGGTCAGGCTGGTCGAGCGGAATGCACCGGAGCGTTGCCTTGGTTTCTTCCTTGATCTGACGTTCGAGTGCGGCATCGCCATCCCACCACACCCGTGCAAAGCCCGTTTCGATGGCTTCCTTGAAAGCGCCATAGTCGGCCACATCGTGGAGACGGGCATCCCGAAACGCCTTGGCCTTAGCGAGCATGGCGAGCTGGATGTCCTCCAGCATGGAGGCAATGGTGACAATGGCACCTTCACGGCCCACCACCGACTTGCCCTCCCTGCCCGGACGGTCCCGCCGTGCCAGCACGACGACGCCCTTCTCCACATCCTTCGGCCCAATCTCGATGCGCAGGGGAACACCGCGCATTTCCCAGTCATTGAACTTGAAGCCGGGCGTCAACCCTTCCCGCGTATCAAGTTTGACCCGGAGGCCCACCTTGACCATTTCCTGATACAGGCCCGTGGCGGATTCCATCACCCGCGCGCGTTCGTCCTCGTTTTTGTGAATCGGAACAACGACCACATGAATCGGCGCCAGGCGGGGCGGCAGGACCAGGCCCTGGTCGTCGCCGTGCACCATGATGATCGCGCCCACGATCCGCGTGGACATCCCCCACGACGTTGTCCAGCAGTATTTCCGTTCGCCATCGCGGTCAAGGAACTGGATGTCAAACGCCCTGGCAAAATTCTGCCCCAGGTTGTGGGAAGTACCGGCCTGGAGCGCCTTGCCGTCGCCCATCATGGCTTCAATCGAGTAGGTGCGGTCAGCGCCGGCAAAGCGCTCCGACTCGGACTTGATACCGGGAATGACCGGCAGCGCCGCCTCGTTGACGGCAAAATCGGTATAGACATCCAGCATCTGGCGGGTTTCGGCTTCGGCTTCCTCGAAGGTGGCGTGCGCCGTATGCCCTTCCTGCCAGAAAAATTCCAGCGTGCGCAGAAAGAGCTTCGTCCGCAGTTCCCACCGGACGACGCTGCACCACTGGTTGATGAGCACCGGCAGGTCACGGTAGGACTGAATCCACCTGGCGTATGCGTGCCCGATGACCGTCTCCGACGTTGGGCGCACCACAAGCGGTTCTTCGAGTTCCTTGTTGCCGCCAATCGTGACCACGGCCAGTTCGGGCGAGAACCCTTCGACGTGCGAGGCTTCGCGTTCCAGAAAGCTCTTTGGAATGAGCAGGGGAAAAGCAGCGTTGAGGTGGCCCGTGGCCTTGAAGCGGCGGTCGAGCGCCGCCTGAATGTTTTCCCACAGCGCCCAGCCGTAGGGCCGGACGATCATGCAGCCACGCACCGGGGCATAATCCGCAAGCTCGGCGCGGAGAACCAACTGGTTGTACCACTCATTGAAGTCCTCGGCGCGCGTTGGCAATTTTTGTTCGGACATGGAAAAAAGTTTGAGCGTCGAAACACAAAGTTTGTTGGCCGGGGAATCCTGGCGTCGGGCCGGGGAATCCTGGCACCGGGTATGTGTTTACCTTGCCCGCGCCAACAGGTCAACGGACGGGACACGAAGCGTTCAGAAGCTCGCATTCGCGGCCAGCGAAAATCACTAGCTTAGGTGGCTGCATTGCGCGTATCGTTCATTCCCGTTCTGGCAGGACGGAGCAGGATACCCCGTGGCTTGCCAGACGGGACTGCTGTCACTGGATTGTTTGCACTATGAAAGTCATCGTCATTGGCGCTGGCCTGGCAGGACTGGCCTGTGCCGTCGAACTGGCCGACAACGGCTACGAAGTGGAAGTGCTGGAGAAACGCCCAGTGCTGGGCGGACGGGTCTCCTCCTGGCTGGACAAAGACGGCGACTGGGTTGAAACGGCCCCACACGTCATTCGGGGTAGCTACAAATCCCTCATCGCCCTCATGGAGCGGGTGGGCATTGCCGACCGCATCCAGTGGAAAAAGCAGCAACTGGTGTATGCCAGCAAGGGTGGAAAAATCTCCAACATTTCCTTTTCGCCCTCGGCCGGGCCGGTCGAAATCCTGCGCTCGATGATTGGCAGTGACCTGCTCGGCTTCGGCGACAAACTCAAGCTGCTGACAGGTCTGCTGCCGGCCTTTACCGGTGACAAGAACTTCATCGAAAACCAGGATGTCAAAAACTTCAGCGACTGGGCAGCCAACCTGGGCGTCAACCGGGAAGCCATCGGACGGTTTTTCGATCCACTGTCACGGACGGTCAGTTTCCTGCGCCCCGACGAAGTCTCCGCACGGGTCATCATTTTCCAGATGGCCTCGATTGCCCAGGGGTTCAACGCCACACGCATCGGCTTTCTCGACGGCGATCCCTGCCAGCGGCTCTTTCAACCCATCCAGGCTTACCTCGAAAAGCGCGGGGCGCGCATTCGTACCAATGCCCGGCTGGCGCGGATTGACTTCTCCAACGACGCTCCCCGCGCGCTGGGGCTGGAACTGACCAACGGTGAATTCCTTACCGCTGATGTCTATGTCTCGGCCATGGAACTGCACGCGCTGCGGGAAGTCCTGCCGGGTCAGGCCTGGAGCTATCCGTTCTTTTCACGCCTCTGGCAGGTTGAAGAAATCCCGGTCATCACCGTCCAGCTTCGCTTTGACCGCAAGGTGATTGCCCTCGACAATGCCGTATTTGCCATCGGAACGGTGATGTCGCTGGTCGTCAACCTGTCGGTCACGAGTCCGGGTTACGCTGACGATGTGTGTCTCATCGAAATGATCGTCGCCCCGGCCAAGGACATCTTCCACCTCGACGATGGTGAAATCGTCCGCCTGTGCCTCGACGACCTCACCGAACTCTTCCCGGAAGTGGCCCAGGCGAACCTCATCAAAAGCACTGTGGTGCGGATTCCCCAGGCCCTGTATCGTTGTGAGCCAGGCGCTGAAAGCCGGCGCCCGACCCAGAAGACCCCCATCGAAAACTTCTTTCTCTGCGGCGACTTTACCCACCACGGGTACACGCCGAGCATGGAAGGGGCCACGCTGTCCGGTTTTCGTGCCGCGCAGATGATCCTGGACGCCTACGGGCGCAACCTGCAGTGGCATGGCGGTACGCCCCCAAGCTAGGTGCCAGGCCAAGGGTTTATTTCCCCTGAAAGATACCGGGACGCGCGATGCCGTGCCTCCCGCCCTTCTGAACCGTCATGGATGTCATCATCATCGGCGCGGGCCTGGCCGGACTGACGGCGGCTTATACCCTGACGCAGCGTGGCTTCAACTGTGAAGTCCTGGAAAAGAGCCGCGCGCTGGGTGGACGCATGGCCACCCGTCGCCACGAGGACACCTCTTTCGACCACGGGGCGCAGTACTTCACGGTCAAGACGACTGCCTTTGCCGATTTTCTGCACGAAGTCGGCGTCACTGAAGCCCTGGCTCCTCTGGCGGCCCCGGTCGTGAGTTATCCCTTTCACGACCTGGCCACGGCTCTGGCAGATGCCAGTCAGCCTGAAGTCAGTGCCGTTCCCGGTTTTCCGCACCGTTATATGTTTCGTTCCGGGATGACCACCCTGGCCAAGGCCATTGTGGCGCGGATAGGCGAGTCGCGGGTCGTCCGGGAATGCTTTGTCGAAGCCATTGCCTGGGACGCGACGCTGCGCCGCTGGAGCATTCACACCCGTGGAGACAACACGACCCTGGGTGGGATCCGCTCGGCCGACTGGGTCATCCTGGCGCTTCCGGCGCCACAGGCCGCCCAGCTTCTGGCGCGCAGCCATCCCCTCCCAACGCCTTTCACCACACTGCAAACGGCTCTCGAAGGGGTGACGTATCACCCCTGTATCACCGTGGTCTGGGGCGCGCCACCCAGTACGGCCTACCCCGGCGTAGGCGCGCTGCGGGCCACATCCAGGGAGGCTCCCATTGGCTGGCTGGCCTGGCTCGACCGGCTGGCACCGTACCGGGTGCCTGACGGAAACAGCATTGTCATCGCCCAGTTTGGCCCGGATGCAAGCCACAGCCTGCTTGACCAGCCGGAAGGAACGGTCATCCAGGTTCTGGCAAGCGCACTGAGTGAGCACTTCCAGATTGACCTGCCGACGCTCCGGTGGGTGAACATCAAACAGTGGCGCTATGCCAACCCGGCGGTAGGCCTGCCGAACCCGGATGCCGCAACAGCCGGCGCTGACTTCAATCTCGACCTCTGTGGCGACTATCTGATTGGCGGGCGGGTCGAGGCGGCTTTTCTCAGTGGCCTGGCTGCGGCCGAACGCCTCGCGCAAAAGGCGCGCCAGCCCTTACCCGGGTGAAAACATCACCGGCGATCACCGCTTGTGTGCCTTGGGAGCTTCGTGCGCCCTAGCTGACAACGGCATCAATTTTGTGGGCCAGGTTCACATCCAGCATGGTCAGCCCGCCCACGTCATGCGTCCAAAGGGTCAGCGTAACCTGGTTCCAGTTGTGCAGCAGGATGTCCGGGTGGTGGTCGGCTTCTTCGGCCAGTTTTCCAACCCGGTTGACGAAATCCAAGGCATCCGCGAAGTTGCGAAAGGTCAGTGTCCGCACCAGACGACCGGATTGGCACTGCCAGGCTGACAAATCACCGAGTTGTTTTTCCAGCTCGGAGGCTTCAAGCACCATTGGACGTGTCCTGGACATGCGCTGTCACCCTTGTTCAGACTGAAAGTTCTGAAAGCACCTGAATCAACTGCTCGCGCCGGAATGGCTTGGGAATGAAGCCATCAAAGCCGTGGAGCGCAATCCGTTCCCGTTCGGCCGCGCCCGTGTAGGCCGTCAGCGCCACGATTTTCGATCTGGCCAACTCCGGCTCGGCACGCAGTATGTTGAATGTGGCAAAGCCATCCATGCCCGGCATGCCAATATCGAGCAGCACGACATCCGGCTTCGTGGCCCGGGCCGTTTCGAGGCCACGCACCCCGCTCGTCGCCAGGTAGGGGCAATATCCGGCCGCACTGACAACGGCCCCCAGCAGCTTCAGCAGGTTTTCATCATCGTCAATGACGAGGACTTTCCTGGCCCTGGGGGCCGGCGCCAGACTGTCATCCGCGCTGCCCGCCGGGCCGGTCAACGTCGCCGGGGGCGGCACGGTGATCATGTCCGGGGTGGGCAACTGGATGACAATGCCCATCCCGGTATCACGTGGCTCGACCAGCAGCGCCCCTCCCTCACGCGCGATGAGGAAACGCGCCAGCTTCAGTCCCCCGGCACTGACCTTCTCTTGGGGCGCCGCATCGCTCTCCACCAACACCTGGCCAACCGGATTGAAGCTTACCTTCACCACGGCCCCCTCCGGCAACATCTGGAAAGCGTGCCGCATGACGAGCCACAGTGCCTGCCGCACCACCGGGGAGACGGTCACCGATGACGCCTGTTCTTCCACGGCAATCAGGAGCGATTGCCGTCGCGGCTGGGCCACCAGTTCCAGCCCGTGGCCAATGCGGCGCAGCGTCACCAGCAGGTCGGTGGCCGCCGTCGCCAGACCTTCGGCCTCCCCGAACCGGGCCAGATCACTGTAGTCGTCAAGGAGTTGCAGCATCTTTTCCGCAGCCGACCGGATGTGACGGATGCCTTCCTGCTGTTGCCGGGCGTCGGTAATGCCTTCTGAAAACCACTCCGTCCAGCCCAGAATCGCCGTCAGCGGGGCGCGCAACTCGTGGGACAGGCTCTGAAGCAGATTGAAGGGAGAGAGCGTCGCCAGCAAGTCCGTCAGATGCTCGTCGGCCGGTGGCAGTGACTGCGACATACGTATCCTTGGTGCTCTCCGTAGAACCGCGCCTTTCATCGGGGGCAGGACTGCCACCCGGCGGAAGTGAGACCGGAAAACAAGCTGACCGGCTCGCTTCAGAATGGATATTCGGCGCTGGGCCTGTCGTTATACAGTGAACCATGCCGTTTCGATGGTCACACTATACCACAGCTTTTGCCGGTGCGCTGGCCCCACTGGCGGGGCGTGAGAGCACAGAGACATAAAGACACAGAAAACAGGCTGTGGTTCGTGCATCCGCGCTCGGCTTTGTGCTTCCATAAGGCCCAGGGTGAGGCTCAGCGCCGGACGCGACAGAAACCGTATGACACAGCATGAAGCCCTGATGCGTGAAACCTTATGCCTTGCCGGGCAGGGACGGGGGCGGGTCAGCCCCCGCCCGCTGGTGGGCTCCCTCGTTGTCCGCGACGGGGCCATCGTGGGACGCGGCTTCTATCACGAACCGGAACCCACCCACGCCGAAGTCTGGGCGCTGCGCGAAGCCGGCCATCGGGCCCGGGGGGCAACCCTGTACGTCAATCTCGAACCCTGCTCCCACTACGGACGCACCCCACCCTGTACCGAAGCCATCATTGCCGCCGGCATCCAGCGCGTCGTGGCCAGCATTCGTGACCCCAACCCACAGGTCAACGGACGTGGCTTTGCCCGGTTGCGCGCAGCCGGTATCGAAGTGCTGACGGATGTGCTTCCCGTGGAAGGCACGCAGCTCAATGAAGTCTTTATCATCAATCAGCTTGAACGCCGCCCCTTCGTTCACCTCAAGCTGGCCACGAGTCTGGATGGACGCATCGCCACCCGCACCGGCGCTTCCCAGTGGGTGACGGGTGCCGCCGCCCGTGCGGCCGGACAGGAGTTGCGGCATCGCTACGATGCGATTGCCGTTGGCACAGGCACGGTTCTGGCCGACAACCCGCAGCTCACGGACCGCACCGGGCAGTACCGCCACCGCCCGCTCGTGCGGGTGGTGTTTGATTCGGCGCGGGTGCGCCTTCCCCTGACGGCACACCTCGTCCAGACGGCCCGGGTATGTCCAACGTGGCTGGTCACCGTTGTTTCACCGCAGCGGCTGGAAGACCTGTCCCGGCTCGAACAGTACGGTGTCCGTATTTTTTATGTGGAAGCCGATGCCCAGGGCCGTCCACAGCTACCGGCGGCGCTGAATCAGCTTTTTGCCGAGGGCATCGCCAGCCTGCTCGTCGAAGGTGGCAGCACGCTGGCCGGGGCCTTCGTGGATGCCCGTCTGGTTGACAAAATCACCTGCTTTCTGGCGCCGCGCATCATTGGCGGTGGTGGACTGAATGCCATCGGGGGGCAGGGTGCGGCCACGCTCGAAGAAACCCTGAACCTGACGGATGGCACCATCGAGCCGGTCGGCGCAGACGTTGCCCTCACCGGCTACGCCAGCCAGACGATGGCGCACCTGCTGGCGGCGGCGCGTGCGGCTGCCGGCCGGCATCACGAGCGGACGCCAAATACATTGGCAAACCACTGGAGTCCGTCCGGCGTACCGCTTGATTCAGGCTGAAACAGCACCCCTTCACATGGGTGCGTTCGGTGACGGAAGCCAAGCAGCAGTCCGGCAGGCGTCGTGGCCGTCATCTCCAGCGCCTCTGGCAGATTCTCCGCCCCCAGACGGGGAAGACGGGATGCCCAGGCCCGAAAGCGATACTTGAGATTGCCAAACGCCAGGCAACCATCGTGGCAGACCTCAACCAGTCCCGGACTCACCGGGCGCTCCGGTGGCACCGAAAGCCCCAGCGCCACCCCCAAGGACAGGGCTCCCTGGCCAATCCCAATCAAAGCCGTGTGCCCCAGCCGCGCGGCCACGAGCGTGTCTATGACCGGTTGGGATACCGCCGGGGCCTGGCCGGTGACGAGGACGACATGCGTCGGCGCCAGCTCATCCAGCCGGGTGGCATCCGTCAGTGCCAGCGGACATACCACCGGATGCCAGCCCAGGGCCGCAATGGCGTGGGCGACGGTGAAGGCCACCGAACTTTCATCATCCAGAACGATGATGGTTGGCGTCATAAGACTGTGGTGTGCTGAAACCGTTACTGCCCCGGGCCAATCCCGGCATCAGAAGCGGTTGCCGGTGGCAGCGCCGCGCCTTTGCACTGCCGGACGACCGACTTCAGATTTTCGTCCTGACTGCGCGCCAGCACCTGGTCGAACAGTTCGTTGGCCGCAGCCGTCCGCCCGTCCAGCCGCAGCATAAAGCCGCGAAACGCCAGCGACGACAGATCGTTGCCATCGTGGGTCAGAGCCTGCCGGAAATCCTCTTCGGCCAGCGCGTACTCGCGTTGCTCCCAGTGCAGGCGCCCACGGTAGTTCCAGGCGAAGTTCTTGCAGGCTTCGTCATCACACAGGCGGGCCGCCTGGGCAAAGCGATCGAGCGCCTCGCCGAACTTCCGCTGGTGATACAGGGCAATGCCAAGGTTGAGATGCGCCTTCCCGAATCCGGGAGAGGCATCGAGTGCCGCACGGAAATGGCGTTCCGCCGTGGCGTAGCTTTTTTGGGCAAGCGCCTGAACGCCGCTGGCGAAGGCTTCCTTGGCTGCATTGGACGGCGCACCACTACCAGACGCCTCAACAGGAGACGGCTTGGGCGGCTCCTGGGCTGACCCATTCCGTCGGGGTGGCGTGTCGTCCCGCGTCTGTCGCCCGCTATCCCGCGGCCACAGAAAGAAATAGGCACCCAGCGCCCCGCCCCCCAGAACGAGCACCCCGACAAAGGCCACCACCGCCAAAATCATGCCGACCCCACCGCCCGACCTGGCGGCCGGAGCCACCGACGGCGCGGGAGGAAAACCGGTCTGGGCCGGCGGATACCCCGGCGGAGGAGGTGCATAAGGCGCAGCCGGATACGGCGGCGGGAGCGCCTGCCCGGGGGCAGCACCCGGTTGCATGACCGTTCCTCCAACCGGCGGCGGGCTGGCCGCCACCGTTGGCAGCGGGGACGCGCCTCCCGTGGCAACCGGACTGGGAGGTGGCGTGGAAGCCATCGGCGTGGCACCCGGCGTCGTCTGGTAGGCTTCCTCGCCTGGAAAGGGGGAGGTGCCCGGTGCGAAAGGCGACGTACTCCCGGCGGCCGGCTGCGCCTGTGTTGCTCCGGGGGCAGCCACACCGGGCGCAGCACATCCGGCTTCCAGCTCGCCGATGAAATCCCGCACGGTGGGTGTCCGGCGGTCACGGTGGCGCTGCAGGGCGCGCATCAGGGCCGCCTCGACACCGGGAGGAATCGCCACTCGGGGGTTGACCTTCCACACCGGCAGCGGGTCTTCCGTCAGCCGCTTGACCATGACGGACTGCATGTTGTCGCCGGCAAAGGGCAACTGCCCCGTCAACATCTGGTAAATGATGATGGCCAGGCTGTAGATGTCTGACCGGGGATCGAGCCGCTCGCCGGCCAACTGCTCCGGCGACATGTAGAGTGGCGTCCCTACCACAAATCCGGCCTGAGTCAAATCCTGCCCGCGCTGCGGGGCGTCGCCGGCCATTTTGGCAATCCCAAAGTCGAGTATTTTCACCCAATCGCCATCGTCGCGGCGGGACAGCATGATGTTGTCCGGCTTGAGGTCGCGGTGCACGATGTTCATGCGGTGGGCGGCATCAAGAGCGGCACAGGCCTGCCGGGCAATCGCCAGGGTTCGCGCCAATGGCAAGGGTCCCTCCCGGCGCAACACCGACGACAGTGTTTCCCCTTCGACGAATTCCATGGCGAGGTAGTGCAACCCGTTGTCATCCCCGAAGTCGTAAATCGTCACCGCGTGGGGATGACTGAAGGCGCTCGACATCTGCGCCTCACGGTTGAAACGGGCCAGGGCATCCGGGTCGGAGGCAAAGGAAGCACTGAGAATTTTGATGGCGCACAGGCGATTGACCTTGAGCTGCTCCGCCTTGTACACCGCCCCCATCCCCCCTTCGCCCAGCTTGCTGATGACCCGGAAGCGTCCGGCAATCGTTCGTCCAATCAACGGATCGCCAGCCGGCGGCGACGGGGGTATCATGGCAATCGTTTCACTCATGGCAGTGCACTTTCTAAGGTTCAGCCCAGTGGCTTGCGGGTTCGCCCTGGCTCTCTCCCGCCCGATTGGCCCTTCTGGAACAACTCGTGGGGCAGGCTGGCATCCCGCGCCATGAACGCCTGGAAACGTGCGGCTTCGGCATCCCGGTCGTGAAATTCCAGCAGCGACTGACGCACCACGGCGCGGATGTCATAGATCATCGTGCCCACCAGCAGACACAGCAGCAATCCGCAGATGAGGAAGTAGCCCACCAGTTGGGAAGGCTGAAACAGCGTACGGAACTCAAGCCCAAACCCCACCAGCGCCGTGACGACAACCAGCAAACCGGCGCTCAGCAACCGGCGGCCCAGCCGCGCCCGCATTGCGTCGGACACCTTGCCGTCCAGCCGCGCCCGGCCGTAGCGCCGCAGCTCCAGCCACACGAGGGGCAGAAGCACGATGACAACCAGAATAAGTGGAACGAACCCCATGGCGTTTTTCACCAGTGCGTGGTGCTGGCAATGAGCGGCGCTGAGCGTAGGTTGACGCTACCTAAAGGTCTGGCCGGTAGCAAGCCGGTTGTCTTGGAGGTGACATTCGGCGCATGATAACCACATGGGATTTCACCACGCTGGAGCGTCTATGACAATGTCCACGCCTACCCCACGTTATGGTCTCACCCTGGTGTTGGTTCTTGGCGCCACGCTGGGGCTGGCCTGTCAGTCCACGCCGACGGATTCACCGTCTCCATCTTCATCGGGTGCGCCGTCCAAAACGGCTTCTTCTTCGCCAGCGCCGGAAGCCGCGCGGGCGGCGCCCAACCTTGCCGTCGAAACCTTCAACGCCGGCAAGTTCGATTTGAGCGCCCATCGTGGAAAGGTCGTGGTCGTCAACTTCTGGGCCACCTGGTGCCCGCCCTGCGTTGCCGAAATGCCTGGCTTCGATGCCACCTACCGTCGTCTCAAAGGCGACGGTCTCGAAATCGTTGGTCTTTCGGTCGATCAGGAAGGGCCGAAGGTCGTCAGGGAATTTCTTGCCAAACGCCAAATCAGCTACCCCATTGGCATGGCTGATTCCACCACGGCGGCCCGCTTCGGGATTGGTAACTCGATTCCCTACACCGTCTTCATTGACCGGCGCGGCAACATCCGGGACACCGTTACCGGCGGCATCAACGAAGGGATTTTTGAGCGCAAGGTCAAAAAGCTTCTCCAGGAACCAGCCTCGTGAGCCAGCCCAGAGCCTGCCAGTGTGCCGGCGGCTGGTGCCCGAACGGATTGCGGGCGTGGCGCTTGGCGGCCAGCCGCCCCTGCCGGCCGTGGGGGTCGGCCAGGAAATCGCGGAGTGCCTGTGATTCGCCAGCCTGGGCCGCAGCCAGGTCCGGCGGATCATTGACGCCTATGTAGTGAAACCGCTCTGCGGGCCAGCCCAAGGCGGCGGCATGCCACTGAAACCGCTGCTGCTTGAATGCCCAGCCAACCACGAAGACTTCGGCCGGCCACGCACCCAAGGCATCGTGGAAGCGCCACAGACCGAAGCGCAGGTTCTCGTAGGAATCGCGGGCAAAGGTCTCGGTCAGCGTCCGCGCGGCAACTTCCCGGCAGTGCCACCAACCTTGGGCTTCGGCCACCTGCCGGTAGCTTTCGGCTTCGCTTCGGGTCGGATACTCCCGGTGGGTATCTCCGCCGGAGAACACCAGCCACCGGTGGTCATCTTCCGCTGTCCACCGGACGCCCGCCCGGATGTGCTCCAGGTAGCAACCACCTTCCCCGCGCTGGTATGGCTGAAGCGCCCAAGCGTCATCCGCCGTCAAGTCCGGGGCATCAGGTCTCAGACAAATGGCATGGCCGGGGACAATGACCAACGCCCTCACGGTTTGACCGACAACAGTTCGACCTCAAAGCGCAGGGTGGCGTTGGGTGGAATCGGCCCAATCCCTCGGCTACCATAGGCCAGCTCTGGCGGAATGGTCAGTTGCCGCTTGCCGCCAACGCGCATGCCGGCAACCCCCAGGTCCCAGCCGCGAATGACCTGCCCTAACCCAAGCACAAACTCGAAGGGCTGCCGCCGGTCGTGGGAGCTGTCGAATTTCGTTCCATCAAGCAGCCAGCCGGTGTAGTGGACGGTGACGACATGACCGTTTTCAGCTACCGCGCCGGCGCCGGTTTGCAGGTCTGTGATTGCAAGGTTTGTCACGTTATGGTCATCCTTTGGCGCGATGCTGCGCCATTCTGAGTTTTACGTGATCTGGCGGGGCCAAGGCTGGCTTGCGCCCACGCCAGCGAACAGGTCTGACGAGAACATCCGACGATGCCCGCACCATACACGAAGCAGCCCATCATTGGTATCACCGTTCGGATTGACCCCGACAAGGACACCTATCATCTGCGCACGACCTACCCGCGCGCGGTTTTGCACGCCGGTGGGATTCCGCTGCTCATCCCGCTGCTGACGGAGCCGGGCTACCTTGACGCCGTCGCCCAGGTGCTTGACGGTATCCTTTTGTCCGGCAATCCCGGTGATATTGACCCGTTCCGCTACGGGCAGGCGCCGCATGTCGCACTCGGCCCGGTTCACCCGGAACGGGATGAAACCGACCTTCAGTTGTTGCGCCTTGCCGATGCCCGACGGCTTCCCGTCCTTGCCATCTGCTACGGGATGCAACTGCTCAACGTCCACCGTGGCGGAACGCTGTTTCAGGACCTGCCCTCGCAGGTCGAAAACGTCATGCAGCACCAGCAGCGCGGCACTTTTCGCCGGGTTGCCCATGGCATTCAGATTGACCGGGACAGCCTGCTGGCCAAGCTGGCCGGAGGCGTCACAGCACGTGTCAACAGTCACCATCACCAGGCAATTGACGAACTCGGCCGCGACCTGCGCGCCATCGCCTGGGCGGCGGATGGCGTCATCGAGGCCGTCGTCGGAACCCAGCCCAACCACTTCGTGCTCGGCGTGCAGTGGCACCCGGAAATCAACGCCGACCACGATCCCTTTTCACAAGCCCTGTTCAAGCACTTCGTGGCCGAGGCGGCGCTGCATCGCCAGGGCCCGCCATTGGAGTAACCAGCCTTTCCCCATTCCCTGCACGTTCAAACCGGTATCGGACACACCATGGCCATTGTTCATCCCTTTCGCGCACTTCGTCCCCAGCCCGCCCGCGTCGCGGACGTGGCCGCGGTTCCCTACGATGTTGTCAGCCGCGACGAAGCCCGTGCGCTGGTTGCCAACAACCCCTACAGCCTGCTGCACGTCACCCGGCCGGACGTGGACCTGCCGGACGACACCCCGCCGGAGGCGGAACTCCAGTACCAGACCGCCCGGGCCAACCTGGAGCGGCTCATCCGGGAAGCGCCGCTGCTGACTGATGAGGAAGCCGGTTTCTTTGTCTATCGGCTCGTCATGGCGGGACGGGCACAGACCGGCATCGTCGGCGTCTGCGCCGTGGACGACTACGACCGGGACATGATCCGCAAGCACGAAAAGACACGCCCGGACAAGGAAGACGACCGCACCCGGCATCTGCTGGCGCTGGGCGTCCATACGGAGCCGGTGTTTCTGGCCTACCGGGACGTACCGGCGCTGGAGGCGCTCGTGGCGCAGACCTGTTCCGGTGGGCCGCTGTATGACTTCACGGCTGAGGATGGCATTCAGCACACGGTCTGGCGCATGCCGGAGACCGACCAGGTTCGCCTGGCCTTTGCGGATGTTCCGACGCTCTATGTCGCCGACGGGCATCACCGTTCGGCCAGCGCCAGCCGCGCCCGCGCCGTATGGCGTGCGCAGGACCCGCACCCGTCAGCGGAAGCACCCTACAACTTTTTTCTGGCGGTGCTTTTCCCGGCGGGTCAACTGCGGATACTGCCCTACAACCGCGTTGTCAGTGACCTCAACGGCTATGCACCAACGGACTTCATCGCGGCTTTGCAAGCCCGATGCGAGCCACGTCCGGCCACGCCAACGCCCACTGCGGAAGGTGATTTTTCGGTCTATTGCGCCGGCCGGTGGCACAGCTTCCGCTTTCGTCCGGCAGAAGGGGAGGACATCCTGGCGCGGCTGGATGTCAGCCGCCTGCAAATGCAGGTACTGGAGCCGCTGCTGGGCATTGGCGATCCCCGTACGGACAGGCGGCTGGATTTCGTCGGCGGGATTCGCGGCACGGCGGAACTGGAACGGCGGGTCAACACCGGACAGGCAGCAGTCGCCTTTTCCCTTTACCCGACTTCGCTGGAGGCGTTGTTTGCTGTTGCTGACCGGGGAGAAGTGATGCCCCCGAAGTCCACCTGGTTTGAGCCGAAGCTCCGCTCCGGGCTGCTGATGTATGCCGTCCAAGGCTGGGCGTGACACTGGCGGGCATCACTACTCCAACTTGTAGGTGATCACGATACCCGTGTAGTCGTCATCGTCTCCCGTGTGGTCCTCAGCCTCCATTTTCATCACCATGACGCTGATACTTTCCCCGGAGTCACGTTTGGCGGCAATCGCCCGGTAGCCGCCGGATGCGGCACGTGTCACGGAAAAACCAGTACCGTCCAGCCTGGTTTCATAGAAGCTGAACACCGCTTCGAGCTTGTCTCTCGTCATCAAGGTCAGCGAACCGGACGCATTGTTGCCGCTGCCCGATGTCACCTTGGCCGTGACCTTGGCCCCCGGATACACCGGGACCCAGTTGGGAAGGTTATCCTTTTCGCTGATGCCGACATCCGGCGGCGAAGACGACGGCTGGCTGCCGGTGGACGGACCCGGACTACCCGTTTCCTCCCCGGACTTGGCCTGCTTCTCAAACTCTTCAAGCGAAACGGTCGTCGTGGTGCCGGTCTTTTTGTCGCGGAAGGTCACCAGCTTCTTTTCCTCATCCACCGACACCACCTCAATGTCGGGATTAGCCAACTCGATGAGTTTGGCTGCCGTGCGGACGGGGTTCTTCGAGACTTCATCCACGGCCCGCGAGGCGGCGTAATAGGCAATGTAGAGAACCACGCCAACGGCCACGATACCGAGCAGGGTGAGGACTCCGCAGCCACCCAGAACCCACAGCCAGACATTGCGTTTTTTGGCCGGTGGCGGCGGTGGGGCATAACCGACTGGTTGCATGGAACGACATCCTTTCAGCAATCGGATAGGCGACCGGCACCGAAGCCGGACGTACCAAGGGCAACCTATCCCAGAGACAGCCCAAAAAGCGAGGGTGGGCCGCTCCCCAAGGGACGCCCACCAGATATGGCTGTGGCTGGATACTCAGGCATTGAGTGCCGCGCCGATAGCCTCTGAAAAAATTTCCACGGCGCAGTCCACCTGCTCGGCGTCAATGACGAGCGGTGGTGAGAACCGGATTGTGGACTCCCCGGCCCCCAGCACGATGAGGCCGCGGCGGAAACACTCCTGCTCGATGCGGTTGCGGAGTTCAGGATCAGGCGTCAGGCTGCGCCGGTCAGTGACAAACTCGACGCCAATCATCAGGCCCAATCCGCGCACGTCGGCAATCCGGTCGGCATACTTTGCCTGCACCAGGCGCAGTCCGCCCAGCATGCGTTCGCCCATTTCGGCCGCGTTCCTGAGCAGGCCGTTGTGGAGCAGTTCAAAGGTCTTGAGCGAAGCGGCAATGGCGACGGGATTGCCGCCAAAGGTCGAAGCATGCGCGCCGACGTGCCAGTTCATCAGGTCAGCCCGCGCCACGGTTGCGCTCAGCGGCAGCCCCGACGCAATCCCCTTGGCCGCGCACAGCACGTCCGGGACAACCCCAAAGTGCTCGATGGCAAACATCTTCCCGGTACGTCCCATGCCGGACTGAACCTCATCCACGATGAGGACGATGTTGTGCTCATCGCACAGCCGGCGCAGTTCGTGGTGAAACTTGGCCGGGGGAACGACGTAGCCGCCTTCGCCCTGTACCGCCTCGACCACGACGGCGGCGACTTCTTCCTTCGGGCAGGTGGTTTTGAACAGCCGCTCTTCGATGACCTTCACACATTCCACCTGGCAGGTGTCAGGCGTTTTGCCGTAGGCGCAGCGCAGACAGTTGGCATAGGGGATATGGGTGACATCGAGCGCCGCGCGGCCGAAGCCCAACCGCTGGGCCGCCCGCGAAGAGGTGAGCGACAGCGCCCCCATCGTCCGCCCGTGAAAGCTGTTGAAAAAGGCGATGAACTTCGTGCGCCGGGTGGCATACATCGCCACCTTGAGGGCGCATTCGACGGCCTCTGCGCCGGAGTTACCAAAGTGAACCCGCTTGGGGAAATCCCCCGGCGTTTCCGTCTGGAGCCGCTCGGCCAGAGCCGCAAGTTGTGGGTAGTAGTAATCCGCCCCGGCAATGTGGACAAACTCCGCCGCCTGTTTGGCAATCGCGGCCACAATCTCCGGGTGGGCATGGCCCGTCGCCAGCACAGCGACCCCGGCATTGAAGTCCAAAAACACATTGCCGTCCACATCCTGAATCATCGCGCCCCAGCCGCGCTCGATGACCAGCGGGTAAGGGCGTGTATAACTCGGCGAAACGTAGCGATGGTCCTGTTCAACGATGGCCCGGGCCTTCGGGCCGGGCAGTTCCGTGATGAGCTGCGGGAATTTGGTAAGCGTTGGAATCGCGGCTGACATGATGACCTCCTTGGAAAAAGGCATCGGCAATAAGGGCAACCGGCAGGCCTGGTGCGGCCGGCGTGTGACAGACAGAGCAACCGATTTCCAAGGAAGGCTAGTCAGCAAAAAGATCGGCCCGCCGCCGCAACGGGAGGCAGGTCAGAGCGACCCGCAAACGAAGGGATGGGGCATAGCGGCGAAAGGTACGCATCGGACAAACCCCAAAATTCCAACCTGGAGTGACTTCGGAAGAGGTGGCGGAACAGCCACCAGCCGCAGCCGATTATGACGAACCCGACGGCAGGTGTGCAACCCGGCCGTCAAACCGGTCAGGCACAGGCCCCCGGCAAAAACGAATCACCGGAAGCACACACAACAGAGCAACGGCGGCCGGAAGACGCTTCCTGCCGCCGCTGTGCCTTTCACACCAGGTTGAACATGCCGTGCGGTTCAGGATGAAGCCGTGGCGACGGTTGCCTGCTGTTCAACGGCTTCGACCCGCTTGCGGGCGGCAATGATGTCGCGTTCGAGACGCTTGATCTTGACCAGGTGCTTCGGATTGAACGCCAGCGATGGGTAGTAGCAGTTGCTTTCGTGCGTACAGAAGCAGCCGTCCTTGACCCGCGCGCGCCGCATCTGCATGGCTTCGGAGTACCACAGGGCCGAAAAATTCCAGTCGTAATCCCGCAGGTTGCCGATGGGCGGCAGGTTTTCGCAGCTCGACACCGTGCCTTCGTCGTAGATGACGCCGCCGGCTGTACCGGCAAAACACCGGAGCTGGGCTTTTTTCTCTTCCTGGGTTTTGGCGATGAGTTCGTGCATGTAGATGTCCACGGCAGCCTTGAAGGCGCCATTCGGCCCGCCGTACACGTTCTTGGCCTGTCCGCTGCGCGAA
This sequence comes from Chloracidobacterium sp. N, assembly GCF_018304765.1. NCBI lineage: Bacteria > Pseudomonadati > Acidobacteriota > Blastocatellia > Chloracidobacteriales > Chloracidobacteriaceae > Chloracidobacterium > Candidatus Chloracidobacterium aggregatum. Next base: position 295,464 of record NZ_CP072642.1, on the reverse strand, counting down.
TCTTCAAGGATCATCTGGGACAACCGCCGGTAACGCTCAAGATCAATGTTGAGTTCTTCGGGGCGGGCCGCCGGCGGACGGATGTAGTTGACGTTGATTTTGTCCGGCCGGAGGTCGTGCTTGAGAAAGTCATACCACTCGAACAGCCGGTCCTGGTTCGAGTTCATCACGCACGTGCAGGTCTGTACGTCGAGCCGCGCCAGGCTTTTCTTCAGTTTCTGGAGCTGCCGTGCCGTGTCAATGGCCCGCGCCCAACTGCCCGGTTTCTGCCGAATCCGGTCGTGGTCGGCTTCGAGTCCGTCAAGGCCCAGCGCCACGGTGACGTGAAGTTTCGGGCACTCGGTCAGGATGCGTTCGACATCGGGCAGAATGCGCTTCTGGATTTGCCCGTTGGACATCAGGTAGATGGATTCAAGCTGGTTGTTTTCGTAAAACGCCCGGGCAATATCCGGCAGGTCGAGGCGGGTGAACGGTTCGCCGCCGGCAATGACCAGCACGGAGAGATTCCCCCCCAGGGTCTCGCTGACCCGGACGATGTTTTCCGTTTTCATCTGGTTCTTTTTGCGCTCTTTGTCATCCAGTTCTTCGGTGAAAAAGCAGTGGACACAGCGCATGTCACAGACGGACGTCGCCAGAATGTTGAGGAAAACCGGGGCAAACGGCTTGCCCAAGGCAAGGCGTCCGTACCGCTTGAGCAGTTCTTTGGTCATCTGATCGAGGAAAGACATTGCGGCAACATCTCCGGGAAGGGGTGCAATCACGGGCCACGGCCACACCAGACAAGCCACATGCCCGGCCACGCAAGGTACTTGTTTGGCGTACCCACGGCAAGAGCAGACAGCGCGCCGCTGCCGAATCACACGGCCGGTGACCCGGCGGATGCCTTCCCCAGGCTTAGAAGGTGAGGCAGACGACGGTGATTTCAGTCTCAGCCGGGGACTTGGCAAACGATTCACCGGGCGGTGGCTGAAGGCGCTCACGCGCATAGTCAATTACGGCACGTGGCAGGTTGCCCTCCGGCGGTTCATCCAGAGACGCCAACAGGGTTTCGTAGCGTGAGGCAAGGTCGGGCGCATCAGACTCCAGCCCCTGAACTTCAGCCAGCCAGTCACTCATCAGCACTACCCGGCTCCCCCGTTCGAGACACACCCGATTTTCGGTAAACCGCAGGTCCGTGCGGCCGTCCAGCGCACTGTTCCGCGCCCCCGTCAGGCTGGAGGGCGACGGCTTTTCCCCCGCACGCGGTCGCAGCACCACCGGCGCAACATAGCCGGCATTACAGTAGATAAACTCACCCGTGCGGAAATCGGCGATACCGTACAGCAGCCGGACCTGCGAACCAATCGCCCGCAAGCGGGGGGATAAAAAGTCATTGAGGCGCTCGATGACCTGCGCTGGACAGTCTGCATAGTGGGCCGCCTTGGACCGGATGGCCGCCAGTACAATCGCCACCAGCAGGGAAGCCTGGAGTTCCTGTCCGCTCACTTCCCCAATCCCCACGCCAATCCGCTCCGGACCCAACGGCAGCACGATAAACCACTCCTGGCCCTGTTCGGGCAGGTGGGCGTACTCGGCAAGGACGCGCTGCCGCTCATCCCGAAAACCGGAGGGCGGCAGCAGGTTGCAGTGAATCAGCCACCGCACTTCGCGGTCTTCGCGCCAGCGTTCGAGGCGGAGGCGATCGCGGATGTACCGAGGGGCGAGATCGAAAGTCTCTTTTCGCAGGCGGCGCGCCGGCCGGCGAAACCCGATGAGGAACCCAAGCGGCAGGATGATGAGCATCCCACCCAGCAGAAACGCCGGCTCGAAACCATTTGGAAACCGCAGCCCCCACAGCAGAGGAAACAGCCCGCCTACCAGAAGCTGGCCAAACACAACGGCCAGCCAGCCATAGTTCAGCAGCGCCCAGACCAGTCCCGTGACCAGCAGGGCATAGCCTAAGGCCATGGCCCAGTCGCCGATGACGAAGGGCAAACCCATCAAGCCCAACAGCACTCCAACCGCCAGTCCCGTGGAACGATCCTGAAGGCGGTCGCGGGCAAAGGCCACCAGGGGCAGCAGCCAGATGGTCATCAGCCATACGTCGGCCAGGCATTCGCCGATGATTTTCCAACCCGGCCACCGCCCGATAGCCAGACTTTGCGACCAGACAGCAAACTCATGCCAGGGAAGGAGAGGCTGCCCGGTTATCCACTGGACGCCGGTTTCCAGCGCCAGCACCCACGATGCCAGCGCGACGCTCCCCACACTGAGCCGCAGCATTTGCAAGGGCGTCAGGCCGCCCCGGCGCGTCAGGCGATACACATCGCCCAGCAACTGCCGCTGGCGCTTCCAGTCGTAAGACTCCGTCACGGCCAGAGAAACCAGCCCCACACCCAGCGCCCCCAGCGACACGCCCGCCGCCACCAGCAAAGTGATGAAAAAGATCACCCACCGATAGCCGGCATCTGACAGCAGGACAACAAATCCCTCCTCCGAGATGGACGGGTTCAGCCAGGCAAAGTGTGTGACCAATGTAACCCCCAGAAGCGTTGTGAGCCAAAGCATCAGCAGCGTCGCCAGGACCCCGCTTGTAACGAGCGTGGTGAGCGATCCCATTTCACGGCGGGCAATCCCACGCACAAACACCAGGAGCCAGGGAAGCCAGAAAACCAGCGCGAGAAACCCGATGACAAGGACACCACCCCAAACGCTGCCTCCGGTAGGGCGTGGTGTCTCCGCCGGTGTCACCCCCAGGGATTGAAGCCCCTGCTGGTCGAAGCTGACTTCCACAAAGGCCCACTGCGCATGATCGGTTTTCCAACGCCGCAGGATGTCCCGGACCGAACCTGGAAAGGGACTTTCCCGGACGGGCGGTGGCGCTTCGGTCACAGGCACCGGGGTGATTCCGGCTTCCGCTCTGAGAAAGTCCCGCCAGACTTCGGACTGCTGACGTACGGCAGCCTCATTGAACGCGGCGGCGGCTTCCACTGCCGGGCGACGCCGATAAACAGCGAAGTACCGGAAGTCGCCGGTGGCATTCAGCGTCAGGCGGTACAGGTGGCTCCTGTCCGGCGCCAGAAAAGCAAACTCCCACCGGGCCAAATCAACCGGATGCCGTTGACACTGCCCGGCTCTCTGGTACGCCGCCAGCGGCACACCGGAGAGGTCGGCTGGGCGCAGACGCTCCAGCAGACGTTCGGCGCGGGTCAGTGCTTCCGGCTCTGTCAGGCGCGCCACGGGAGGCGCATAGACCTGCCCACTGCACAGGGCAAACACCACGAGCGCCAACAGGGTCGCCCAGCTCGTCCACACCAACGCCTGGTCCTTCCCAACGGCGGTTGGCGGCATTGTGGCTGATTTTGAGGGCGCAGAAAGCAGGGCAGCCATGAACAAGCCTCGTGGTGGATCAGCAGGGTGTGCAAGTGGCTCGGACAAGGGAAAGCCGACTGTATGTAAGCCTCCCGGGGTTTTCAAACCAGACCGGCCGGCGGCGGCAAGGCATCACCCACAGGCACCATGTGGCCCGCGCAGGAATGTGAGAATGCCTTGAAATGCCAGAACGATGGTGCGACACTTTGACGCTCCCACGAGCAAACACTGGCCACATCCAGGTCCAAAGTGTCATGAGCGGTTTGACCTCTGCTACCTCACGAATCAACTATGTCAAGGAAGCCGCTGGCGAACCCTACAACATCTGGACGATGGTGTTGTTTTTGTCGGCGGCCGCCTACACCCAGGACTGGATGCCCCTCGTGGCGGGCGCGGCGCTGGAAGCGACCTATCTCACGGTCGTCCCGGCGATGAATGCTTACCGGCGTCTTGTCGAACGCCGGGCGGCCCGGCAGCGGCAGATGCTTCGGCGGCGGCAGCGGGAAGAACTCATCCGCACCTTCGAGCCGCGCGACCGTGAAATGGTCGAGTATCTGCGCTTCCAGAAAAGCAAAATCTACGAAAACTATCTCAAGTTCACCAAACTCGAAAAACTCCCGGAATCCATCCAGTGCCTGGATACGATGTGGGAGCAGTTCGTTGACCTGCTTGATGTCTATCGGCGGCGCAAAACCCACCTGCGGTCGGTCAACCGGAATGCCATTCAAAACCAGATCATCCAGATTGAGCGCCAGATGACCACGGCCGATGCAGCCACCCGCCCCCTGCTCGAACACAACCTGGATGTTCTCCGCCGCCGCCTCAAGACCTTCGATGAGATTGAGCGCAGTGTCCGCCGGGTCGAGGCCCAACTTCAGGCGATTGAAAACCGCTTCAGTCTGATCAACGACCATATCGTGACCATGACGGCCTTGGACGGGGCGGGCGCGACGGACCTGGACTTCGACGAACTGCTCGCCAATATCGAAATCACCAAGCAAATCCTGGAAGAATCTGCGCCGGCCCTGTCGGGACTCAACCTCATCGAGAGTGCCAACTATCCCGAAAGCTTCCAGCCTTCGCCGCGCGGGCGGCGGGAACAGTACGAGTAACGCCCACGTGTTCCCCGGTGCGCCTGGGGAACATCACTGGTGATGGGCGCAGGCGCTGATGCGATACAACCGCCAGGGAGTGCGGTCGTCGCCGGTGAGGGGCTGAAGCCGGGGAAACTTTGTCTGCAAACGCTCGTGCGCCCAGCGGTCGCCCACGGCCAGCACAAAATCAAAGTAGCCCAGGTCACGCTCCGTCAGGCGTTCGGGTGACCATTCAAGGCCATCCGTCCAGCCCACCACGGCATCCGTTTCATAGCGCACGAAGCTCTGCGGAAACTTGGCAAAGGACAGGCTGTAGGCGCCGCCGTGCAGCACCTGGGCATAGGCAGGCATCTGCATCAGCGGACGCCGCTGGAAGCCCGGAATTTCCTTGACGAAATCCAGCCCGACGACACGCGGTTGGGACGGAAGCGCCGCCAGCGCTTCGGGCAGACCGGGCAGGTAGTCGCGCTGAAACGCCTGCCAGACCAGCGCCGTCCAGCCGCAGAAGACGACACAGCCCGCTGTGGCGACGGCGCGCGGCCAACCCGGAACAGAACGGGTGTCGCTGCCGGGCGGTGGTACATCCAAAGCCGGTGCGCCGAGCAGCAGACAGGTTACGGCGGCTGGCATCCAGCGTTCGGCAAACTCAATGGTGTACTGATACTGGTAAGGCAGCAGCAACCCGGCGGCCAGGCACAGCCCGCCAGCCAGCAGCCAGACCGGATCGCTGGCGGACCGCCACTGGCGCCGATGCCGGACCAATCCGGCAACCAGCCACAGCCCCACCCCGGCCAGCGCCAGCGGCTCCACGGGACCGCTCAGGCCGCCATAGACCGATTCCGGCAACCACGGGGTGAACAGCCGCCCGACCACCGGCACGCGCCACAGGGTTTTATGCTCCACGAGAGTTGTGGCGTAGCCAATCCGGCTGTACATCAGTGCCGCCAGCGCCGCGAGCGGCAGCAGCCACAGGCCGTTGTGCAGCACCGTGCGCCAAGGGCGTCGCAATCCCCACGCCATCACCCCAAACCACAGCAGCGCCATGGCAAACCACAGGGCGTGGGCGGCATAGAGCAACGCTGCCAAGCCTAGAAGAAGCAGTTGCCGGCGGCGTGTCATGGGCGCGTCCCGGGCCGTTGTGTGAACCCACAGCAGAAACAGGGGGCCACCGGTCATGAAGCTGACAAATCCCCAGTACAGCGTATGGTTGAAAAACAGGGTCGTGGCCAGGGCCGCCGCAGCCGCCGAGCGTTGCCGCCGGGCCGCCAGCCAGTGCACCAGAAACACCCAGGCGAGCGCCTGCAATAGCACTATCGCCTGCCCGACGCGCACCGGCGGCAACATCTGCCATAATCCGCCCATGAGCCAGTAGGTCAGGCTGTAGGGCGTCCACCACTGAATGATGTAGCGCGTTCCGTCCGGGTGTGGCATTCCGGCCAGGGTTTCAAACCACAGCCGCACCTGGGCAACGTGCTGGGGCAGGTCGGTGACTGGTGGGAACGGTGTTGTCCACAAAGGCAGCGCAACGGCCAGCGCACAAGCCCCGGCCACGGCCCAGCGCGGCAGGGGCCACAGTGAGGGGCCACAGTGTATGAAAGCAGGCATGGGCAAACCTCATGGGTGTGCATATACTTGCGCCCAAAACCCGAATGCAAGCTCAAATCCTGTCGTCTCCACGATTGTTTTTTGTGAAATCCTGTGCGCATTGGCTGGCTGCCGGGCTGTTTTTGTTCGTCGGGGCGGTCTATGTCCTGATGAGTCCCGGCCGGATTGACATCATTGACGGTCAGTGCCGCTTCGAGGTGGCGCGCAGCTTGGTGGAAGCCGGACAACCGACCCTGCGCGACCCGGCGCTCCAGTGGATTGGCGTTCGGGGAAAAGACCAGCGGCTGTATAGCCACTATGGTCTGGGTGCTTCGGCAATGGGCGTGCCACTGGTAGCCCTCGGCAAAATCGGCGACGACTGGAAAGGCGAACGCCAGCGTTTTCTGTTTTCCCTCACCTGCGCCCTTGTTGGCGCGGGATTGGCCGTAGTGCTGTTTTTCTTTCTGCTTGACCTTGGCGTTTCTCCCGGTCGCGCCGTGGTGTGGACACTGGTCAATGCCTTTGCCACATTGACGTTTATTGGCGCCACGACGACGTTTGACAACCTCCAGCAGGCATTGTTCGTCCTGTGTGCTGCCTGGTGCGCCTACCGCAGCGCCCGGCGGCAGTCGGTCGGGTATGCCCTTGCCGGGGGACTGTGCGCCGGCTGGCTGGTCAACTTTGTCGAACACCTTGTGCTGCTGTGGCCCTTTCTGGCGCTGATGTGTTCGCGGGTGAACATCACCCGGCCTCCATGGTCTGGCGACATGCGTCCCTGGCTGACCCACCTCTGGACGGACTTCTGGAAGACGGACGCCGGACGCGCTTCACTGCAACGCATCGCAGCCTTCAGTCTGGCCTGCGGCGTTGGGCTGGTGATCTTCGGGGTCTATAACACGCTTCGTTTCGGGCATCCTCTCGCCACCGGCAAGTTCGACATTCCCGGACATCCTTCCTTCTGGGGCAATCCGCTCTATGGTGTGCCGGGCATCCTCATCAGCCCCGGCAAAGGGGTATTGTGGTACAGCCCGCCGATCTTGCTGGCGTTCTTTGGCTACGCCGGGTTGCGGGCGCGCGCGCCTATGGTGGCGCAGATGACCCTGGCAGCCTCGGTGGTCCTCGTCGGCTTCATCGGGTGCATCTCGTTTTATGGTGGCGACTGGTGCTGGGGGCCGCGGTATCTGCTGCCCATCCTGCCGCTGTGGTCACTGACCTTTGCCTTTTTGCCCTCAAATACCCTGATGCGCTGGGGGGCGGTGGTCATCGTCGCCGTCGGGCTGGGGGTGCAGGCGCTGGGATTGAGCCTCGACCACCAGCGGTTCTTTCTGGAACGCTGTCTGCCGCCGCACTTCTGGGCAACGGACCCGGGCTTTTATTTCCGGGAAAGTGCGCTGCTGGCGCGGCCGGCGGAACTGCTCGATCCGGTCAACCCGTCGGCACGGGACAAAGCCTGCTGGTTTCGGCCCGGCCCCTACGACGACACCAACACCTATTGCATCTTTGGGCTGTCACCTGAGTGGGCGGACGATGGCCCGCTGTGGGCGCTCAACTTTGAGGTGTTTTACGTCGGCCGCCCGTGGCCCATCTGGATGCCCCGCCAACCCCGCGAACGGCAACCGATTCCGCTGCGCTGGTGGCTGTTCGGCACGCTCACGGCCGGCGCCGTCGGCTGTGGCCTGCTGGCTTATGGGCTACGACGAGGTAGTGTCACGGGGTTATGACCACAGCGAATGCCACAATCACCTAAGCTGGTTCCTGCCAAATACAGCAGACTGTTCTCCGCAGCGGACTTGACAGCCGGTTTCACTCGGGCATAGGCTCTGAAGCAGCGCAGATAAGATTTATCCTATCTGCGAATAGCGGTACAGACCGAATCCGTTGCAAGCTTCCAGCCGAAACCCATGAGGATGCCGTTCCGTACCGCTGTGGGATTACTCACCTGCCTGCTGACCTGGCTTCTGGTGGCGACCGGCACAGGACGGGCAAGCGCAGCGGGAGACACGGCACTCACGTTGCCGCTCCTTGCCACACCGCCCGTAGTGGATGGCAGGCTTGAGCCGGACGAATGGCAGGTAGCCGTCAAGGTCGAACTGCCATTCCAGGTTGAACCGGGCGACAACGCCCCGGCTTCAGAAAAAACAGAAGCCTGGCTGGCACGTGATGATCAACACCTGTACCTGGCCTTCCAGGCGCACGACACGGATTCGCAGTCCATTCGCGCGCGCGTGACCCGACGGGACGACATTGACGATGATGATTATGTCATCGTGATGCTTGACACCTACAATGACCACGTGCGGGCATACCGGTTGAGCTTCAACCCGCTGGGCATTCAATCCGACGGCTTTATCAACCAGGAAGGAGACGTTGACAACACTTGGGACGGCATCTTCAGGTCAAAGGGGCGCGTCACCGCCAATGGCTATGTGGTCGAGATCGCGATTCCATTCAAAACCCTGCGTTTTCGGGCTGGTAAGGATGCGGTGTGGGGACTGCATCTCCAGCGGTGGATTGCCCGCAAAGCCGAGCGCACGTCATGGCAGCCCGTGTCACGCCAGGTATCGAACCTTCTGGTTCAAAGTGGCGAACTCCGGGGGTTTGACGACCTGCGGATCAGTCGCACACTTGATGTCGTTCCTATCGTCATCGGCTCGCTCAACGACGAACGACGCCCTGACGGACGGGTGGCCACCTTCCGCAAGGCCGAGGCCGGGCTTACCGTCGCTTTCTCCATCACACCCAACATCACCCTCACCGCGACGGCCAATCCCGATTTTTCACAGGTTGAAGCTGATACGCCGCAGGTCAATGTCAACCAGCGCTTCATACTCTTTTTCCCGGAACGTCGGCCCTTCTTTCTGGAAGGACAGGAATTCTTTCGGAGTCTGGCCGTAAACGAACAGTACAACGGGCTTTCGCCGTTCAACAGTCGGACCATCGTTGATCCAGACTGGGGTGCCAAGCTGACAGGCAAAGTTGGCCGGAATACCTTTGCCTTTCTGGCGGCCAGCGACCGTGCGCCCGGCAAGCGGGTGGCTCCCGGACAGACTGGAGCCGGCGCCAATGCCCTGTTCCTCGTTGGACGCTACCAGCGGGACTTCTGGCGGGACTCGGCCATCGGCGGCTTTTTCACCAGGACGCACTGGGCCGGCACAACCAACCAGGCGGCAGCGGTGGATACGCGCGTCCGTGTGCGCTCAGATACCACGCTTCGGGGGCAGTTCACGCAAACCCAAACCACCACGCCCGACGGACTGACACAACGCGGCAAATCATTTACAGTCAACTACAGCTTATTCGGGCGCAACTGGCGCATTTTTGCCGATCACCAGCAGGTGGACCCCACGTATCGCAACGATGCCGGGTTCGTGGATCGAACCGGCTACCAGGGAACATTTGCTGAAGTGGGTTATGCCTTTCGTCCGGTTGATGACAGAAAGTGGTATGCCGAAATCTGGCCGTTCGTCCAGGCTTATCGCTCACAAACCAGCACGGGATTCCCCGAACTCCAGAACGTCAAGCCTGGTATTGATGTGACACTGCGCCGGGGTATTTTTTTCTATGCGGGCTATGAGTTCAACCGCGATGGCTTTGCCGGCAGGGTTCTTTCACACCGGGCAGTGCAACTACGACACTCGGTTACGCGCTTCAAGCGTCTGACATTTTCGGGCAACCTGAGTTTTGGAACCGGACTCAACCTTGACCCCTCCAACACCACGGTTGGTCGGCGTCTCGACCTGCGTGAAACCATCACCTTTCGCCCCAATGAACGACTCAACCTGGAACTGCTCTATCTGAAAAGCCGCCTGCGCGACCAGCGCACCAGGAGTCCCTTCTTCGATCAAAATATCTTTCGCCTGCGCACAACGTACCAGTTCACCCAGAACACATCCTTTCGCGGGCTGTTTGACTACGACAGCGCCGCCCGTCGCTTTGGGCTGAGCGTGCTCTATGCCTATAACCCATACCCCAACACAGCGGTCTTTGTGGGCTATAACGACTTGCTGTTCAACGGCTTTGACCCTATCGCCGGACGCCGGACGCCGGGACTTTTTCGCCAGGCCCGGACGTTCTTTTTCAAGCTGTCATATAACTTCCGGCTTTGAGTGCCGCCTTGGTGTGAGCGGCAGAACAGCCAGTTGTGTGGATGGCTGCCTCAAGACTTCCTGCAATTCACATCGAAACCGTTGCCCAACGGGCAGGCGCCCAGGCACTTCGGACTGGGCCGGGAAACTGCCAAAGCCCCCCTCCCCTCCCGGCGAACGTGTATGAACGGCAGACTACGTTGATTGCTTACGTGTAACAGCCTGTTTTAGACTCCGCTCATCCATTGGTCAGATGGGCCTTTCCATGTCTTCTCCAGAACCACTGTTTGCAGCCTATTTGCAGGCGCTCAAGATCTGCCTCGACGATCCGGCCGGCCTTCCAACGGCGCTCACCTCCCTGACGGCATCACTCGCGGCAGCTTCCACCGACACACACCGGCTCACGGCGCTTCACCATGAAGCCTTGGCAGCCCTGCTTGAAGCGGGAACCTTGTCTCCGTCCGCCCTGATGCGTGCCGGAGAGCTGCTGGCGGCCCTGCAGGACGAACAGTTCCACGCCCGCGAAGCCTCCCTGACAACCCAAACCTGGCACCGGCTTTTCGACCACTTTCCGCTGCCGGTCTGGTCGTTCGACCCTCAAAACCTGAAGATTGAGTACGGAAACGTCGCCGCCCTGGAACTCTATGGCTATCCAGCCGATGAGTGGGTGGGGATGGATGTGCGGCAATTGGCCACGACAGATACGGCTGTTGCCTGGCAGGACTACCTTGTGCAGGCCCCCTGCCAGAAAGTGGCGATGGAAAGGTTCACCCAGCCGGTGGCCTGGCGGCATCAGACCAAAGCGGGTGTCCCCATCAGTGTGCACCTCTCCCTGGCCCGTCTGGAGCTGTGCGCCAGGGAATTTTGTGTCGCCGTGGCCGAAGAAACCTTCGGCCGGCAACAGCGGGAAGAGCAGTTCCGGCGCATGCAGCGCCTGGAAGCCATCGGGCAACTGACCTCCGGCGTGGCCCACAACTTCAACAACATCCTGTCCGTCATCCAAGGCTATGCCGAAATGATTGGGGCGCGGTCCAGCCAGCTCGATGCGCGCCTCGCCAAGCAGCGGTCGTCCATTCTGACGGCAGCCAAGCGTGGCGCTGAACTCGTGCGGCAGCTTATGATTTTCAGCCGCAAAAGCGACTCCGTTGCCCTCGTTCAGGACATCAATCCGGTTGCGGCCGAAACGGCCGTTCTCGCCGAGCGCATCCTGTCGGCGCGGGTGACATTCACCAGGCAGCTTCATCCAGAGGCCTTGTTCGTGTCCATAGACGCCGGACAGCTCTCGCAGTGCCTGCTCAACCTCATTGTCAATGCGCGGGATGCCATGCCGGAAGGCGGCACCCTGACCGTGAAGACGACGCGACATTTCCTCACGGAAGACCAGCTTATCCCCTCACCGGAACGCATCCGGGCCTGTGCCACCCCGCCTGCGCCCGGCGATTACGCCGTCATCGCGGTTTCGGACACCGGCGTTGGCATGAGCGCCGAAACGCGCCACCGTCTCTTTGAACCCTTTTTCACCACCAAACCAGCCGGTAAAGGCACGGGTCTCGGCCTGGCGGCCGTCTATGGCTGTGTGACCGAAGCCGGTGGCTTCATTGAAGTGGAGTCCAAACTTGGGTTGGGAACGACGTTTCACCTGTTCCTGCCCATGGCCGAAGCCGATCCGAGCCTGGTGCCCAGAGCGCGTCTGTCCTGGCGTCCGACCGGCAACTACGTCGGTCTGACGGCGCTCGTCGTCGAAGATGAACCGGACCTGCTCGAACTCGTCTGCGAGTGGCTCACCGATGCCGGCTTTTCAGTTCTCTCCGCCCAAACCGCCGAAGAGGCGCTTCACCACATCGTGGCGCAGAGTGGCAAACCCATTCACCTGCTCATCACCGATGACATCCTGCCGGAAGGCGGCGGACAGCGTGTCTTTCAGGACATCGCCAGAGAATATCCGAACTGCCGGTGTATTCTCATGAGCGGTTCTTTTGGCGCCCGCGACCGGGCGACGGATTTGCCGCTGGACACGGTGTTTCTGGCCAAGCCCTTCAGCGAAAATGAACTCCTGCATGCTGTCAAACAGGTCGTGACCGAAAAGAAGCCTGAATAAGCGCGTGATCCTCATCGCTCCCAACGGGTTCAAAGGTACGCTTTCGTCGGTGCAGGCGGCCCGGGCCATAGCCTTGGGCTTGCATCGCGCCCATCCAACGCTCGACTCCACAAGCTTTCCGATGAGTGACGGCGGGCGCGGCTTTCTCGATGCCATTCGCCGCCTCTCCCCACACCTGCGGAAACACCAGACGAACGTGCACCCACCGGTTGGAAGGCGTATTCCGGTCACGTTTCTTCTGGGCGAAGACGGGACAGCCTATGCCGAAATGGCGCTGGCGTCGGGGCTTGATCTCGTGCCGGAAACAGCCCGGCGCCCGGCGCACCTCTCCAGTCGCGGGACGAGCGAACTGCTCCGGTCCATCATGGCGCGCCCGCAGGTGCACACCATCGTGCTTGGTCTGGGCGACACGGCGACGATGGACGGCGGCGCCGGGGTGTTGCAGGCGCTTGGTGTCCGGCTGCTTGACCGCGATGGCAACCCGGTGCCTCCCGGCAACGCGGGCCTCGGTCAGGTGGAGCGGATTGAAGGGCCTGAACCGGACAGCCCGCCGGAAACCTTCCGGGCGCGCGGCGGTCGCCTCATCTGCGCCTGTGACGTGCTGCATCCGCTGCTCGGCCCCAGCGGCGCGGTCCATACCTTTGCCGAACAGAAAGGCGCGACACCCGACGAACTGCCGCAGCTCGAAGCCAACCTCCACCACTGGGCCGAGGTCCTTGAAGCCGTAACCGGTCGCCGCGTCCGCGACCTTCCCGGTACTGGCGCGGCCGGCGGTACGGCCTTTGCCTTGGTTGCCTGGCTCGGCGCCGAACGGGTACTGGGCGCGCGCTGGCTGACCGAACACCCCCGCTTCCAGGCTGAACTGACCCGCGCCACAGCGCTGCTCACGGGTGAAGGACAACTTGATGAACAGTCCCTTCACGGCAAGTCCACGGGATTTCTGGCCGCACTGGGCGCGCAGCGCCACCTGCCGGTGGTGGCCTTTGCCGGGCGCGTCCGGTTGACCGAAGCGCAGTGGCGCGCCGCCGGGTTTACGGCCGTTTATGAACTTCCGCCCCATGCACCCAACCAGGCCGTCCGCACGCTGTCCGGCTGTGTCGCCAGGGCCCTGGCCGGTATGGCGCTGAAGCCGAGTGGTCAGACCCTATGACCGGAGGACTGGTCACACACGGGTTTGACCTGCTGCTGCTACCGCTGCTGGGCCGCGCCCTGCTTCGGCTCTGGGAAGGCTTCCAGCTCCTTGCCTGTGTGCGACGCTTTGTTGCCGCACGGGCGCATCCCAAGGACTACGCGCCCTTTGTGACCGTCATTGCGCCGTGCAAGGGTGATGACGACGGACTGCGTCGCAGCCTGCCGCGACTGGCCGCCCTCGACTTTCCCGACTACGAGGTGGTGTTTGTCGTCGAAAGCGAGACCGATCCGGCTTATCAGCAGCTTTCCCAATGGGTGCTGCAACATCCCGGACGCCTCCGCCTTGTTGTCGCCGGGCTGGCCACCGACAGCGGTCAGAAAGTTCACAACCTGCTGGCTGGTGTGGCAGCCGCCCGGCCGGACAGTGAAGTGCTGGCGTTTCTCGACTCCGACATCGAAATCCCGCCCGACTGGTTGCGCGAACTGGTCGCACCCCTTGGCGATGAGCAGGTTGGCGCGACCAGCGGCATGCGGTGGTACTCGCTGGACAACGCTGATCTGCCCAGCCTGTGGCGCGCACACTGGAACACCGTCATCCTGACCAACCTCAAACCCGGCGGATCGAGCTTTGTCTGGGGCGGCTCGATGGCGCTCCGGCGGGCGACGTTCGCACAACTCCGCTTGGCCGAACGATGGCGTGGAACACTCAGCGATGACTACGTTGCCAGCGCCGCCCTGCGCGCCTACCGGCGACGGATGGTGTTTGTTCCAACCTGTCTTGTGGCCTCATCCGATGGCCTTGGCTGGCGCGATCTGTGGGAGTTTACGACCCGGCAAATCCTCATCACCCGCATTTATCACCCGGCGATGTGGCGCATTGCCCTGCTCTGGTACGGCTTCTTTACGCTCGTCGTCCTCGGCATCGGGCTGGAAGGGCTGCGGGATGCCTGGGCCGGTGTGCTTTCGACAGCCCACCTGGGACTGGTCGGGCTGTGGCTGCTCGGCGGGCTGGATGATGCCCTGTCCCTGCTGGCCGTCCGGCAGGCGCTCGGCGCGCAGCACATCGGCGACTGGCGGCGGCGCATCCTGTTTTGCTGTCTCCACATCCCGACGGCCATGCTGTATGCTGCCAATACGGTCGTGTCGCTGTTCTGCCGGGTTGTTGTATGGCGCGGGATTGCCTACCGGCTCATTTCGGCGCAGCAAACCGAAATTCTCTGGCGCACGCCGCCGTCCGTCCCCACAGACTGCCCATAATGGCCGCGTTCACCGGCCCATCGGTCAAGCGGGATGGCGCTCATCGAAGGCGACGACTACTACCTTGAAAACGGCTGCTACGTCTTTACGGCGCGGTATCTTCTGGCCCGTGGGCGCTGCTGTGGTTCGGGCTGCCGTCACTGCCCCTACCGCGACCAGCCGGCGTCCCGGCAGCCGCAGCGGGAACTGTCCACGCCCGCCCACGATCAGCCGGCCTATGCGGTGAACTGGGCGTCACGCCACGGTTCAAAGTAAGCCTTCAGTTTGTTGCGCTGGTATTTGCCCGTGGAAGTCACGGGGATGTCCGTGCCAAACACGACGACTTTGGGCGACTTGTGGAAGGGCAGCCGCTCCCGCGCCGCCCGCAGGATGGTTTCAGCGTCAAGCTGGACGCCTTCCTCCAAAACGACATAAGCCCCTACTTCCTCGCCATACCAGCGGTTTTCAAAGCCGACGGCCAGCCCGCATTTCACACCGGGAATGTGGGAAAGCACGGCGTCAATCTCAAAAGGCGACAGGTTCACTCCACCCCGGATGATGAGTTCCTTGATGCGTCCGGTGATGAAGAAAAAGGCGCGCCCCTGGGCATCGCGCTCGTAGAAGCCCTCGTCGCCCGTCCGAAACCAGCCGTGGGCAAAGGTATCAGCATTCGCTTCCGGGCGCTTGAAATACCCGACCATGACGGTCGGCCCGCACACGACGATTTCCCCCCGGACGCCCGGCGGCAGGGGCTGCCCCGTGGCGTCGTGAATGGCCACGTTGCAGACCGGCAGGGCCACCCCGATGGAAGGAAAGCCCAAGGTCTGCATCCAGTGCCGGTGTTCGTCCGGCGGTAGGTCCAGCGGCAGCATCGTCGAGTAGCAGGTTGTTTCACTCAGCCCGTACCCGTGGAGCACCCGGATGCCAAAGGTGTCTTCAAACTGGCGTGCCAGTTCGACGGTCAGCGGCCCGGCCCCGCAGATGACGTGTGAAAGAAACGCCCTGGCTTCCGGCAGGAAGTGCTGGCGACGCTCCAGCAAGAAGGCAAGCAGTGTCGGAACGACGCTCACAATGCGTACCTGCTCCGCCACAAGGCGCGGCCAGAAGGTCGCCGGCGAAAACCGGTGATTGAGGACCGCCCGCGCACCGGCAACCAGCGGCGTCAGCAGCGTGACCACAATGCCGTTGACGTGGTGGATGGGCAGAACGCACATCAGCCCATCCTGCCGGGTGACGCCGTTCCAGTCGCGCAGCGCCTGGGCATCGAGCAGCAGGTTGGCCTGCGTGAGCACCACCCCCTTTGGCGCGCCGGTCGTGCCGGAGGTATAGACAATCAGGGCTTCGCGCTCCGGGGTGCAATCCGGCTCCACATTGCCAGCGCTGGCAAAGCCGGCCCGCCACCGTCCGCCCTGAAGTTCGAGGACAGCCCGCACCGCCGGAATTTGACGCGCCAGTTCGTGGGCTTCGGACAGGTAATCATCCAGCGCGAGCAGCAGCCGGGCTTCGGCGTGTTCGACAATGAAGCGCCGGCGCCCGGCGTCTTCGGTCATGTTGACCGGCGCCACACATGCGCCAAGCGCCCAGATGGCGAGATACGCCACAACGGTTTCACCGTCATTGTGGGCCAGCGTGGCCACCCGGTCGCCCGGCGCAATACCGTGCGCCCGCAATGCGGCGACGCCTACCTGGACGGCTTCCCACAACTCCGCGTAGCTCAGCGCCGTACGTTGCCCTTCAGCATCGTAGGCAACCAGCGCCGTTGCCGTCGGTTGCTGACGGGCCCAGGACTGTAGCCAGCTTCCAATCGCAGGCGCTTCAAGCACCGGCGCAGTTCCTTCGCGTAGCTGCTGCGCCAGGCGGCGCAGTTCATCTCCGGTTGGCATGATCGCAGTTGCCTCCGCAAGAGGGTTGCCGGAACAAGGTATGGCGCGGCCAAAGCAGACAAAAAAGCGCGCGCCGGGCATCGTAACCCGGACGCGCGCCGTCCGTCACCGGGGGAAAATGTCCCGTCCCCCGTGCTATTCGCTCCCCCTGGCCGCCTTGCGAACCTGGATGTCCGTTTCGGCAATTTGCGTCATGGCATCGTCGAAGTGATAGGCCGAGACATCCGTATCTTCTTCCACGGTGAAGGTTTTTTCTTCGTGGAGACGAATCCGCCGGTAGTATTCCATACCGGTCCCGGCCGGGATGAGCCGTCCCATGATGACGTTTTCCTTGAGGCCGCGCAGGTAATCCACGCGGCCCGAAATGGCGGCTTCCGTCAGAACGCGCGTCGTTTCCTGGAAACTTGCCGCCGAGATGAAGCTTTCGGTCGAAAGTGAAGCCTTGGTGATGCCCAGCAGCAGCGGCTCGGCCGTGGCCGGCTGCCCGCCGGCAGCGATCACGCGGTTGTTTTCGTCCTCGAAGCGGAAGCGATCCACCTGTTCATCAATGAGGAAATCGGTGTCGCCCACATCCTTGACGCGCACCCACCGCAGCATCTGACGCACGATGACTTCAATGTGCTTGTCGGCAATGTTGACCCCCTGGAGGCGATAGACTTCCTGGATTTCATTGACGAGATACCGCTGCAGGGCATCCATCCCCTGGATGGCGAGGATGTCGTGTGGATTGAGCGGGCCGTCCACCAGCGGCTCGCCGGCTTTGACCCGGTCGCCTTCCTGGATGAACATGTTGACGCCCTTCGGAATCGAGTATTCGCGCGTCTCGCCGTCGTCGCCAATAATCTGCACCTTGCGCTGCCCCTTGACGACGTTGCCGAACTTGACGACGCCATCAATCTCGGCCATCACGGCCGTTTCGCGGGGCTTCCGGGCTTCAAACAGCTCGGTAATCCGGGGCAGACCACCGGTGATGTCCTTGGCGCGGGTGGATTCACGCGGAATCTTGGCAATCACGTCTCCCGGCAGCACCCGGTCGCCCTGGCGGACGCTCAGGTTGGCGCGTACCGGCATCTGGTAGGCCTTGAGGACCGTCCTGCCGTCATCGCCAATGATTTCGATACGCGGCTGCCGCTTTTCATCCGTGGCCTCGCGGACGATCATGCTGCGGTTGCCGGTATTGGCATCAATGTCTTCCTGAATGGTGATGCCCTCAATGAGGTCGTGGTAACGCACCGTGCCTTCGACCTCGGTCAGAATCGAGAAGGTGTAGGGGTCCCAGGTCGCCAGCGTGTCGCCTTCCTCCACGAGTTGCCCATCCGTGACGGTCAGACGCGCGCCATAGACAATCTGGTAGCGTCCGATTTCCCGGTTGCTGCGGTTTTCGTCAATGAGGACGACGTAGCCGTTGCGGTTCATGGCGACGAGTCGGCCGTCGCGTCCCGTCACCGTCCGCAGGTCTTCAAACTTCACCCGTCCGGCCTTGCGCGCTTCATGCGAAGACTGCTCCGAGGAGCCCGTCACCGCGCCGCCCAGGTGGAAGGTACGCATGGTGAGCTGCGTTCCCGGTTCGCCGATGGACTGCGCCGCAATGACCCCGACGGCCTCGCCCAGTTCAACCATTTTTCCGGTCGCCAGGTTGCGTCCATAGCACTTGACGCACACGCCCCGGCGCGCTTCACAGGTCAGCACCGAGCGCAGTTTGACGC
Source organism: Chloracidobacterium sp. N (assembly GCF_018304765.1). NCBI lineage: Bacteria > Pseudomonadati > Acidobacteriota > Blastocatellia > Chloracidobacteriales > Chloracidobacteriaceae > Chloracidobacterium > Candidatus Chloracidobacterium aggregatum. The sequence goes on along the minus strand of NZ_CP072642.1, from coordinate 277,296 downwards.
GCTCGATGCCGCCGGCGTCCTGAATGTCGGCCGCCAGCTTTTCGGTGATTTCCTGGTTGGCCTGCACGAGGATGTCGCCTGTCACCGGGTCAACGATGTCATCGAGGGCCACCCGCCCGACGATCCGGTCGCGCAGCGGTTCGATGATTTCTCCCCCCTCACTGATGGCTTCGACCCAGATGCCGCGAATCGTGCCGCAGTCTTCCTCCGACACGATGACATCCTGGGCGACATCCACCAGACGGCGTGTGAGATAGCCGGAGTCGGCGGTTTTGAGCGCCGTATCCGCCAGCCCCTTGCGCGCGCCGTGCGTGGAGATGAAGTACTCCAGCACGTCGAGACCTTCACGGAAGTTGGCGCGGATGGGTTTTTCGATGATGGCCCCTGATGGTTTGGCCATCAGCCCGCGCATCCCGGCCAACTGGCGAATCTGCTGCGCCGAACCACGCGCCCCGGAGTCCGCCATGACCATGATCGGGTTGAGTTCGTTGTTGTTTTTCTCGGCCGCTTTCATGGCCTCGTTCATTTCCTTGGCCACGGCTTCCGTCGTCTGCGACCAGGTGGCGATCACCTTGTTGTACCGCTCGCCGTCCGTGATGCTGCCTTCCTCGTATTCGCGCTGGAAGCGCGCCACTTCGCGGTCGGCTTCGGCAATGAGTTCGGCTTTGCGCGGCGGCGTTACCAGGTCGTCAATACCAATGGAAATACCCGCCTTCATGGCGTAGAGAAACCCAATGGCCTTGAGCGAATCGAGCATCCTGACGGTCGTTTCGAGGCCGTGGTGGAGCTGGCAGTAGCTGACCAGCGACTGCAAGCCTTTCTTTTTGAGAATCCCGTTGACGAAAGGCATGCCCTCCGGCAGGGCCTGGTTGAAGATGACCCGCCCGACCGTCGTACTGATGACCTGCCGGACATGGCGCGGGGTGGCGCGCAGCAGGTCCTGCTGGTTGCGTTCCTGCTCCAGGTCAATGAGCACGCCTTCGTAGCGCAGCTTGATGGGTGATTGCGTGTTGACGATGCCGGCGTCATGGGCAATGACCACGTCATCCAGCGTGGCGAAGGAGCGTCCCCCCTTCGGATCGTCAGCGCGCTCATAGGTGAGGTAGTAGCACCCCAAGACAATATCCTGCGTCGGCACGGCAATCGGTTGCCCATTGGCCGGGGACAGGATGTTGTTGTCGGCGCGCATCAGAACCATGGCTTCGATTTGCGCTTCGTGGGAAAGCGGAATGTGCACGGCCATCTGGTCGCCGTCGAAGTCGGCGTTGAAGGCGGTGCACACCAGCGGATGAATCTTGATGGCCTTGCCTTCCACCAGCACCGGCTCGAAGGCCTGAATCCCCAGGCGGTGGAGCGTTGGGGCCCGGTTGAGCAGCACCGGATGCTCCCGAATGACCTCTTCGAGGATGTCCCACACCTCCGGCGCCTGCCGGTCCACCATTTCCTTGGCCTGCTTGATGGTCTGGGCGTACTTCTGCTTTTCAAGCTGGTGGTAAATGAAGGGCTTGAACAGCTCCAGCGCCATTTTCTTCGGCAATCCGCACTGATGCAGTTTCAGTTCGGGCCCGACGACGATGACCGACCGCCCGGAGTAATCCACGCGCTTGCCCAGCAGGTTCTGCCGGAACCGGCCGGTCTTGCCCTTGAGCGTGTCCGACAGCGACTTGAGCGGACGGTTGTTCGCCCCCCGCAGCACCCGTCCCCGGCGGCCGTTGTCAAACAGGGCGTCCACGGCTTCCTGGAGCATCCGCTTTTCGTTGCGGACGATGACTTCCGGCGCTTTCAGGTCAAGCAGCTTGCGCAGGCGGTTGTTCCGGTTGATGACACGGCGGTAGAGGTCATTGAGGTCCGACGTGGCGAAGCGCCCGCCATCGAGCGGCACGAGCGGACGCAGCTCCGGCGGAATGACCGGGATGACATCGAGGATCATCCATTCGGGCCGGTTGCCGGAACGCCGGAAGGCATCCACAACCTTGAGCCGTTTGGCCAGCTTGAGTTTCTTCTGCTGGGAGGTTTCCTCGCGCATCTTCTGGCGCAGTTCTTCGGAGAGCGACTCGCAATCCACCCGCTCAAGAAGCGTCTTGATGGCTTCCGCCCCCATGCGCGCAATGAACTGTCCGGGATAGGCGTCAAACAGCTTGCGGTACTGCTCGTCGGTCAGCAGGTCTTTTTCCTTGATGTCGGTCATCTCGCCGGCATCCACCACGATGTAGGACTCGTAGTAGAGCACCTTTTCCAGATCACGCAGTGGAATATCGAGCAGGTGTCCAATCCGGCTGGGCAGCCCCTTGAAAAACCAGACGTGGGAGCAGGGCGACGCCAGCTCAATGTGACCGAGCCGTTCCCGACGCACGCGCGACAGGGTGACTTCGACCCCGCACTTGTCGCAGACCACACCCCGGTATTTCATGCGTTTGTACTTGCCGCACAAACACTCCCAGTCCGTGATGGGGCCGAAAATGCGGGCGCAAAACAGGCCGTCCCGCTCCGGTTTGAACGTTCGGTAGTTGATGGTTTCCGGCTTGGTCACTTCACCGTACGACCACGAACGTATTTTGTCCGGTGAGGCGAGCGAAATCCGAATGGCTTCAAAGTCGGGCGCGACGGTTGGCTTGTCCTGATGTCTGAGCATGAATGACCTCCAAAGCGGGCAATGTGACGGCCGCCGGACTGAACGGCCGTCACTGGTTGACCATCTCAGCGACGCGACAGGTTGGTGGGTGGCTCGGCGGACGCGCCATTCGAGTCCTCCGAGCGCTTGATGAGTTCGACATCGAGGCACAACGACTGGAGCTCCCGCACCAGCACGTTGAAGGACTCCGGTACGCCGGGATCAAAGTCGGTTTCCCCCTTCACAATCGCCTCGTAGCTCTTCGAGCGGCCGGCCACATCATCCGATTTCGCCGTCAACAGCTCCTGGAGAATGTGCGCCGCCCCGTACGCTTCGAGCGCCCACACCTCCATTTCTCCGAAGCGTTGACCACCAAACTGTGCCTTGCCGCCCAGTGGCTGCTGCGTGATGAGGGAGTAGGGCCCGATGGAGCGGGCGTGAATCTTGTCATCCACCAGATGGGAGAGTTTCAGCATGTAGATGTAGCCGACCGTGACCAACTGCTCGAAGGGTTCGCCCGTCATGCCGTCATAGAGCACGGTCTTGCCGGACTGGTTGATCATCGGCAACTCGCCTTGGGATTCCCGCAGCGCCGCCGCTTCGGCCAGCTTCTGCTTGACTTCGGCTTCTGAAGCCCCGTCAAACACCGGCGTGGCAAACCGCACGCCAAGCACGTGCGCCGCCCAGCCCAGGTGGGTCTCCAGAATCTGACCGACGTTCATGCGCGACGGCACGCCCAGCGGATTGAGCACGATTTCAACGGGCCGGCCGTCGGGCAGGTAAGGCATATCCTCCTCGGCCAGAATCTGGGCAATGACCCCCTTGTTGCCGTGCCGCCCGGCCATTTTGTCGCCCACCGAAAGCTTGCGCTTCATGGCGATGAAGACCTTGACCATCTTGATGACGCCCGGCGGCAGTTCATCGCCCCGTTTGAGTTTTTCCACCTTCTCCTCGTGCAGCTTCTGGAGAATGGCAAATTGGCGCTTGGTGAACTCTTCGAGTTCCCTGATTTCGGCCGCCACGTCAATCTTGGGATTCTGAAGCTCGATTTTCTTGAGCGTGGACAGGTCCAGCGTCTTGAGGAAGTCGAGCGTCAGCACTTCCCCCTTGCCCAGCACGGCCCGCTTGTTGACGAGCACATCCTTGGCGACTTTCTGCCCTTCCAGAATTTCGTAAATCCGCTTGTTGCGCTCGTCTTCGAGGATGCGGCGCTCATCTTCGAGGTTTTTGCGCAGCCGCGCCTCTTCCTCCTCCTCGATGGCCAGGGAGCGTTTGCACTTTTCCTGCCCTTTCCGGGTGAAAATCTTGACATCCACCACCGTGCCTTCGATGCCCGGCGGACAGGTCAGCGACGCATCGCGGACATCCCCCGCCTTTTCGCCAAAAATGGCGCGCAGGAGCTTTTCCTCCGCCGTGAGCTGGGTTTCGCCTTTGGGCGTCACCTTCCCGACGAGAATCGAACCCGGCTTGACGCGGGCGCCGATACGGATGACCCCGGATTCATCCAGATCACGGAGGCTGGATTCCGAAACATTCGGAATGTCGCGGGTGATTTCTTCCGGGCCGAGCTTGGTGTCCCGCGCTTCGATTTCGAGTTCCTCGATGTGGACGGACGTGTAGGCGTCCTCCTGCACGAGTTTCTGCGAAATGAGGATGGCATCCTCGAAGTTGTAGCCACGCCAGGGCATGAACGCCACGAGCACGTTGCGGCCCAGCGCCAGCTCGCCCTGGTCGGTGCAGGGGCCATCCGCCAGCACATCGCCTTTCTTGACCCGCTGCCCGACGCGCACGATGGGTTTCTGGTTGATGCAGGTGCTCTGGTTGGAGCGCCGGAACTTGACCAACTGGTAAATGTCAGCCGTCACCTCACGCGAGAGCGTGCCGGGCTGCGTGGTATCCACCCGGATGATGATGCGTTCGGAATCCACGCTGTCCACGATGCCATCGCGGCGGGCAATGACGACGGCGCCGGAATCCTGAGCCGTGACCCGCTCCATCCCCGTGCCAATCAGCGGCGCTTCCGCCCGCAGCAGGGGCACGGCCTGCCGCTGCATGTTTGCCCCCATCAGTGCGCGGTTGGCGTCGTCGTGCTCCAGAAACGGCACGAGCGCCGCTGCCACCGACACAAGCTGCTTGGGCGATACGTCCATAAACTGGATTTCTTCCCGCGAAACCTCCCGAAAATCCCCGGTCTTGCGGGACGACACCCGTTCATCCACGATTTCGAGCCGGTCATTGAGGCGGATGTTGGCCTGCCCGATGGTGTATTTGTCTTCCTCCCAGGCCGAGAGATAAAACGGATAGGGTTCATATTCAGCCGGTTTTTGGCCTGGCTTGAGCGCCGCATTGGCGGCCTCGGCGTCCGACAGTGGCAGATGGGTTCCGGGTCGCAGGTTGGTGTCGCCGCCGTTGGTAATGCGGACGTACTCGATGACCCGCCCGTTTTCCACCTTGCGGTAGGGCGACTCGATGAAGCCAAACTCGTTGATCCGCGCAAAGCACGACAGGGACGAAATCAGTCCAATGTTCGGACCTTCCGGTGTCTCAATCGGGCAGATGCGGCCGTAGTGCGTCGGATGCACATCGCGCACCTCGAAGCCAGCCCGCTCACGGGAGAGTCCGCCCGGCCCCAGCGCCGAAAGCCGCCGCTTGTGGGTGATTTCCGACAGCGGATTCGTCTGGTCCATGAACTGCGAAAGCTGCGACGAACCGAAGAACTCGCGCACGGCCGCCATGACCGGCTTGGCGTTGACGAGGTCGCGCGGCATCGCCTGCTGCATCTCCTGGTGGATGGACATTTTGTCCTTGATGGCCCGCTCCATGCGCACCAGGCCCAGCCGAAACTGGTTTTCGAGCAACTCACCGACGGCGCGCACCCGCCGGTTGCCCAGATGGTCAATGTCATCGGCGTCGTAGAGCAGTTCCTGCCCGTCGGGCCCAATGGCGCGCCCCTTGCGCAGTTTGAGCAGGTAGTTGATGACATCCACGAAATCGCGCGGCGAAAGCGTTTGCTGGTCAAGGTTCGCCCGTTCGGGATACCCCATCTTGATGTTGAACTTGAGCCGCCCGACGCGCGAGAAGTCAAACTTCCGGGCATCGAAAAACATCCCGTAAAACAGTCCCCAGGACGTCATGATGGTGGGCGGATCACCGGGCCGCATCTTGCGGTAGATTTCCAGCAGTGCATCCACAGGCCGGCGGATGGTGTCTTTCTTGAGCGTTTGCTGGAGAATCGTCCCGATGTCATCCCGTTCCGGGAAATACACCTCGAAGCTCCCGACCCCGGCGACAAAGAGCTTTTCATACTCGCGTGCCGTCAGCTCCGTCCCGGCCTCAACCAGAACCTCACCGGTTGCCGCATCCACAATATCAGCCAGCGCCGTCGCTCCCGGCAGGTCCGGCGCACTGACCGGAATCCCGGTCAGCCCGGCTTCACGGAAGGTTTTCAGGTGCTTTGGCATGACCTTCTGCCCCGGCCGCAGCAGGGTCTCACCGGTTTCGGGATGCTGAACCCCACCCGTGAGACGCATATCGAGCAGCATGGGACTGATGGGAAACCAGAGCGTTCCCTCACGAACCTCCATCGTCGCCACCTGGTAGAACTGCCGCAGGATTTCAACGTCCGTACACGTCGTCGCCTTGATGCGCTCCTCCAGTTGGGCATCGGTATAGTCGCCCCGCTCAATCGCTTCCAGATCGAGCTTCTGGATGAGCGCCAGTGCGCGCAGAAAGATCGTCGCCAGAAACTTCCGCTTCCGGTCAATCCGCACGTAAAGCAGGTTTTTCTGGTCGTATTCAAACTCCACCCACGAACCACGGTAGGGAATGACTTTCGCCAGGTAGGTCGGCGACTTTTCAAAGAACACCCCCGGGCTGCGGTGAAGCTGGGAAACGATGACTCGTTCCGTCCCGTTGATGATGAACGTGCCGTTGTCGGTCATCAGTGGGATGTCGCCAAAGTACACGTCTTCGTCCAGAAAGTTGCGGAGGCTGCGCTGTCCGGTTTCCTCGTCTTTGTCCCAGAGCGTCAGGCGGATTTTGACCTTGAGCGGAACGGCATACGTCATGCCGCGCTCCTGGCATTCCCGGACTTCGTATTTGTGCTTGAGACCGACCGGCTCGCCACACACATCGCAGGTGGTGACGATATTTTTGTTGGCCGCGCCACAGGCGTGACAGATCACGTCTTCACCGGAGAGCGGATCAACCTGAATGACGGCCCCGCAGTTGTGACAGTTGGAGCGCAGGAACTGCAAGCCCTCGTTCTTGCCACACTTGCACTTCCACTCGCCAATCGAGTATTCGACGAAGCTCAACTGGGCCGTGTCACGGAAATCCTTGATGGGAAATACGGATTTGAAAACTGCCTGAAGACCGATGTTTTCACGCTCTTCAGGGAGCTTGTCCATCTGGAGGAAGCGATAGTAAGACTCGCGCTGAACCTCGATGAGGTTCGGAATACGAATCGCCGTCTTGATCTTTGAGAAGTCGTGACGCGCCCGCGTCTCCTTACCGTTGTACGACATAAGCCAAAGACATGCCTTTCCGCATCAAACCAGCCCCGGAAAACAACGGGCACGGGAAAACGCACCCGTTGAAAAACGGGCTTTTCGATGCGCGTGAAGTAAGGAAGCCAACAAGGAAATGGTGCAGCGAAACCAGTTGGGAAAACAACGGGTCAGGGCCGGACCGGGATCACCTGCCGCAGCCGGCCGGCCACAGTCGCCCGTCAGGTGACAAGGGAAAGCCACTCGTGCATACCCCGTAACCACGAGCCAGTTGGCGCCACTGACGTTGTTCAAAAGCGCCTCCCGCCACCAATGAATGGCTCAAACCGGACAGGCTTTCCAGTCCGGACAGGTTTTCCAGGCCGGACGGGTTTTTCAGGTAAGCCCTGTGCTCAAAAGGCAAGCCCACCACCTGCCCTGACCTTGGACATGGTGGTGGTAATCTGCCCCTACCGCCCCGCCGACGACAAACGTTCTTACTTGACTTCGACGGACGCTCCGGCTTCCGTCAGCTTGGCCTTGATAGCCTCGGCCTCGGCCTTTGGAATGCCGGTCTTGACCGGCTTGGGAGCGCCGTCCACAAGGTCTTTGGCCTCCTTCAGCCCCAGCGAGGTAATTTCCCGGACAACCTTGATGACGTTGATCTTGTTGGCGCCGGCCGCCGTCAGGATGACATCGAACTCATCCTTGGCTTCCTCGGCCGGAGCCGCCGGCGCACCGGCGGCGGCGGCAGCCGGAACGGCGACCGCAGCCGCCGCAGCCGAAACTCCAAACTTCGCTTCCATCAGCTTGACGAGTTCCGCTGCCTCCAACAATGTCAATGAACCAATTTGATCGACAATGGCCGTCAACTTCTCCGACATGTTCATTCCTACCTTTCTGAACTAAAACGTAAAATCACGAGCTGCCATGGGTGGTTCAGGTAGGGGTTGTTCAGGCTCTGACCAGGCAGCGCCGCCCCCCCCTGCTCTTCCCCTGCTCCGCGACATCCGCTGGCAGATGGCTGGGTCACAACGCTCGACCGGACGCTACTCTGCCTTTTTGTCTCGTACCTGCGCCGTGACCACCGCCACATTGCGCGCCACACCACTCGTTGCCGAGGCAATCCGCTGGGCCCCGGAGTTGACCAGGAACATGATGCGGGACAGCAGTTCCTCACGGGAGGGCATGGTGGCCAGCGCCTCCATGTCCTTCTCCCCGATGGTGTTCCCGTCCACCACCCCGGCTTTGAAAGCAAACTGCTGATAGTCTTTGAAGAGCTTGAGCAGCAGCTTGGCGGCGGCCACTGGGTCTTCCGGGGCCAGGGCAACCGCCGTCGGGCCGGTAAACCGATCGCCGAGCTGCTCCAGCACGGTCCCTTTGGCGGCGCGGCGCGCCAGCGTGTTCTTGACAACGTGGTAGCGCACACCGGCCCGGCGCAGCTCACCGCGCAGCGCCGTGTCGGATTGCACCGTCAAGCCCTGAAAATCAACCAGAAAGGCATGGCGGGTGGACTGAAACTCCGCCGCCAACGCCTCCACTGCCGACACCTTTTCCTGTCGCGTCATTGTTCCCCCAACTCAGGCCCTCAACTCAGGCATTGCACAAGGACGCCCCGGCTTACCGCACAGGGCATCAACGTTTTCCTCGCTGTGGTCTGGATTCAGCTATGATACTCAGACGATGCAAGCGGTACGGCCGGCCCCATGGTTGAGCCACAGTAAGCGGCGCGCACATACCGCCCCTTGCTTGCCGACGGCTTGGCGCGCAGAACGGCTTCAATGAGGGTACGGATGTTTTCCGTGAGCTTCTCATCCGAAAAAGAGACACGCCCCACCGGAACGTGAACGACACCGGTTTTGTCCACGCGGAACTCGACCTTACCGGCCTTGACTTCCTGCACGGCCTTGCCGACCTCAAAAGTCACGGTTCCCGTCTTCGGGTTGGGCATCAGCCCGCGCGGGCCGAGAATTTTACCCAGCGCACCGACGGACTTCATCATATCCGGCGTGGCAATGAGCACATCGAAGTCCAGCCAGCCGCCCTTGATGCGCTCGACGAAGTCTTCACCGCCGACCTCATCGGCACCGGCCGTCTGCGCCTCGGACTGCTTCTCTCCGGCGGCAATCACCACCACCCGTTTGGTTTTTCCCAGCCCGTTCGGCAGAATGACCGTCCCGCGTACCATCTGGTCAGCCTTGCGGGGGTCAACGCCCAAAACCATGGTGACTTCGACCGTCTCATCAAACCTGGCGTAGGCCATCCGCTTGATGAGCGGCACGGCATCCGCCAGGGCGTAGAGCCGCCCCGGCTCGATTTGTGCCAGTGCAGCCCGGTATTTCTTGCCCATCCGTCCCATAATCGTCTCCTCTCAGGTGCCAGCGCGACCGTTGCCGTCGCTCCCTGAAATCACCGGCGCAGCCAATCTGGCCGGTGTGGTATGCCGGTTCAATACTTATTCGACCACTTCGAGCCCCATGCTGCGGGCCGTCCCTTTGACCGAGCGGATGGCCGCTTCCAGTGAAGCACAGTTCATATCCGGCATCTTGGTCTCCGCAATCTGACGCACCTGCGCCATGGTCAGCTTTCCAATCCGCTCCCGTCCGGGCCGCGCCGCGCCGCTCGTGATCCCCAACGTCTTTTTGATGAGGTCAGGGACGGGCGGTGTCTTCGTCACGAAGGTAAATGACTTGTCCGCATAGACCGTGATGACGACCGGAATTTTCAGGTCTCCCATGTCGCTCGTGCGCGCATTGAACTGCTTGCAGAACTCCATGATGTTGACCCCATGCTGACCCAGCGCAGGGCCAATCGGCGGGGCCGGATTGGCCTTTCCAGCCTGAACTTGAAGCTTGATATATGCCGTAACTTTTTTTGCCATAACGTTTGTCTATATCACTCGGTTATCTGAAGCCGGGCAGCCGGCATCACTCATACGACGGACAATGACAAAGCATATCGGACACCCCACAGGCAACGGGTTTCCCGTCCGCTGCTCAGGATGCCGGACAGGGTTCAGGACTCAGTGAAGTTGGGTTTTTCGACACCCAGGAAGTCCAGCTCAACTGGCGTCGCCCGCCCGAAAATCGTCACCATGACTTTCAGCGTACTGCGTTCGGCATTGACCTCTTCCACCACTCCGGTAAAACCGGTGAAAGGACCGCTGATGATGCGCACGGTCTCCCCAGTGGAAAACATGACCTTTGGTTTTGGATGGTCCGTGGTCTCGGTGACATGGTTGATGATCTGATTGACTTCTTCCTCAGTGAGCGCCGTCGGCTTCTGGCCGCCGATGAAGTTGGTCACTTTGGGGGTGTTTTTGATGGTGTGCCAGACACGCTCCGACATTTCGCCGGTTTCGTCATTCGTTTCAATCTGCACGAGAACGTAGCCCGGAAAAATCATCCGCGAAGTTTCGACGCGCTTGTTGCCGCGCATTTCGACGACGGTTTCCGAAGGAATGAGCACCTCCGTCACCTCGTCTTCCATGCCGTAGGCCTTGAGGCGGCTCTGCAGGCTCTCGCGTACCTTTTTCTCGTGTCCCGAATAGGTATGAATGATGTACCAGCGCTTTGCCATATACAGTCTCAGCCGGCGCGCGTTATGCCAACCACTTGAAGATCATTTCCAGGAGGCGTGTCACCACGACATCCACACCCCACAGAAAGAAACCAAAGAAAACCGCGATGCCGATGACGACAAGGGTTGTATCATAGACTTCCTCGCGCGTCGGCCAGACTACATTCCTGAGCTCACTACGTGTGTCACGGAGAAACTGGATACCGGACGACCACCAACCGGCCAGTTTTGGAACCGGTACGGAGGGTTTGCTCTCCGGTGCTGTTACTGTTTCGGAAGCTCGTTCCATGAAATACCCCGAACACCTTCTAAACTCGGCACAGGCACCTGCCCGGCGCACCAGGGAATGGATTGGCAGGGGTAACAGGAGTCGAACCCGTACTTTCGGTTTTGGAGACCGACGTGCTGACCATTGACACCATACCCCTGCAAAGCCGGTTTATTCGATGATTTCGGAGATAGTGCCGGCGCCCACCGTCCGACCACCCTCCCGAATCGCAAACCGCAGCCCCTTCTCCATGGCAATCGGCGTAATCAACTCCACCGTCAGCGCCACATTGTCGCCCGGCATCACCATCTCCACGCCCTCCGGCAACTCCGCCACCCCCGTCACATCCGTCGTCCGAAAGTAAAACTGCGGCCGATACCCCTTGAAAAACGGTGTGTGCCGCCCGCCTTCCTCCTTCGTCAGCACATACACCTCCGCCTTGAACTTCGTGTGCGGCGTGATGCTCCCCGGCTTCGCAATCACCTGCCCCCGCTCTATCTCCCGCCGCTCCACACCCCGCAGCAGCAACCCCACGTTGTCCCCAGCCTGCCCCTGATCCAGCAGCTTCCGAAACATCTCCACCCCGGTCACCACCGTCTTCCGTGTCGCCCGTATCCCAACCACTTCCACCTCGTCCGACACCTTCACCACCCCTCGCTCCACGCGCCCCGTCGCCACCGTCCCGCGCCCCGATATCGAAAACACGTCCTCCACCGGCATCAAAAACGGCTTGTCAATGTCCCGCACCGGCGTCGGAATGTAGCTGTCCACCGCCGCCATCAACTCCTCAATCTTCGCCTCCCACTGCGGCTCCCCGTTCAACCCACCAAGCGCGCTCCCCCGAATGACCGGTATCTCGTCCCCCGGAAAGTCGTACTTCGACAGCAGCTCCCGCACCTCCAACTCCACCAAATCCAGCAACTCCGCGTCGTCCACCATGTCGCACTTGTTCATGAACACCACCATCGCCGGCACCCCCACCTGCCGCGCCAGCAAGATGTGCTCCCGCGTCTGCGGCATCGGCCCGTCCGTCGCCGCCACCACCAATATCGCCCCGTCCATCTGCGCCGCACCCGTGATCATGTTCTTGATGTAGTCCGCGTGCCCAGGACAGTCCACGTGCGCATAGTGCCGCGTCGCCGTCTCGTACTCCACGTGCGCCGTGTTGATCGTAATCCCCCGCGCCTTCTCCTCCGGCGCCGCGTCAATCTGATCGTAGCTCTTCTTCTGCACCTTCGGATTCCGCTTCGCCAGCACCGTCGTGATCGCCGCCGTCAACGTCGTCTTCCCGTGATCCACGTGCCCAATCGTCCCAATGTTGACGTGCGTCTTACTCCGGTCAAACTTCTCCTTTGACATGTCAAAACCTCGATGAATAGCCGCGTGAGTTACCGCGAAAAATAGGGCGTCGCTCACCTGCTCGGGTGGACGGCGCGCAAAAATTGCGAGAGCCCATAACCGGACTTGAACCGGTGACCTCTTCCTTACCAAGGAAGTGCTCTACCGACTGAGCTATATGGGCGCGGATGGAGCGGGAGACGAGATTCGAACTCGCGACCAACGGCTTGGAAGGCCGTGACTCTACCACTGAGTTACTCCCGCTCGGGTCCAAGCTGGTGCAGGGGACAGGATTCGAACCTGTGAACTCACTCGGAGGGCAGATTTACAGTCTGCTGCCATTGACCGCTCGGCCACCCCTGCAACGATCCTTTGTGAAGAGCCGGCGATGGGACTCGAACCCGCGACCTACTGATTACAAGTCAGTTGCTCTACCAACTGAGCTACGCCGGCAAAAACCTCCTTGGTGACACACACCATGATTGCCTGGAAAAGCCACGATGATAGCACATCGTTCACGGATTGCAACGCCTTTCTTTTCCACCTTGCCGGCCCGACTTGGCCGCAGCCCCCTCCGCATGTGATAATGTTTACACTTGGAAGACCTAAGATGGCAGGTGCGCTGAACCCGGCAGGCGCTTCAGCCACCTGACGTTCACCCCACCACCTGTCACACCCTGGAGGCTAAGCGTATGTCCCCTCTTCGGATTGGATTGCTCGGTGCTGCGATTCTGTTGGCGATTGTCGGGGCCTGGATGTACATGAGCCAGGCATCCTCGACAGAGACCTACAAGTTCTGGATTGCTGTCGTGTGTTTTGTGGCGGCTGGCGGTTCAGCCCTTGGCTTCTTCCTGACCAGACCGGAAGAGCGGGCCGAAGACATCAGCATCACGAAGTTTTAGTTCACGGGTTGGCCCCCGCTGCACGCCCGCAACCTCACCGTCGGCTCATGCCCGGAAGGCGACCGGTCAGGAACGGGTTGTCGTCCAATTCACGGGCCACCGTCGTTGACGGCCCGTGGCCGGGATGAATGCGGTAGTGCTCACCCAAGGTCACGATGCGTTCTTCAATTGAGTTGATCAACGTTGGGCCGTCGCCGCCAGGCAGGTCCACCCGCCCAACCGACGAAGCAAACAGACAGTCACCCACCCACGCATCGGTTTCGTTGTACAGCATCACGTGTCCAGGTGAATGCCCGGGCACGTGACGCACCCTGACCTGCTCACGCCCGAAGGTGAGTACGTCGCCGTCTTTCAGATACACCTCCACCGGCGGCGCATCCTCCAGATCAAACCCAAACCACGAGCCTTGCTCTGGCAACTGTGTGTAGAGAAAGTCATCTGCCGGATGCAGATGAATCGGTGCGCCCGTCATGTCCCGGAGCGCCCCGGCGCTCCAGAAGTGATCCAGGTGGGCGTGAGAGACCACAATCCGCACCACGTCCAGCCGTTCTTTCTGAATGGCATCGGCAATGGCATCGAACTCCTCACCGGGATCGATGACCAGCGTCTGGCGGGTCTGCTCGCAGATGAGAAAGTACGTATGCGCCTGAAATACACCCGTCGTGACACGGAAAAATCTCACCGTCGTTCCTCCTGCTCCGTCTCGATGAGGCTGTAAGCCGCCAGCAGCCAGCGGGCAAACAGTTCCACCCCGGGCTGCGTGATCATTTGGAAAGCATACCCGACAACATCCCGATAGGCCGACTGTTCTTCAGCGACGGGTATGATGGGCGGAAAGCCAGCCCGCAGGACATAAAAACTGGACAGCAGGCGCACGAGGGTGTTTGTCCGGGCGGCAAAGGGCTGGAGATCGAGCAGGCGCAGGTGAAACAGGCCCGCCTGCTCGACGGGATGCAGTTCGGCAAAGGCATCGGTGGTGAACCAGTCAAGGGTCATCTCCAAAAGCACCGGCAAGGCGGCCGGCGCGGCCGGCTGGTGGGTCTCCACCTGGGGCCGGCCCGCAGCGGTACGCCACACCTGAACGGTGTCTCCCTGTTCCCCGACGAGTTCGCGGCAGGCCGTTTCCAGATCGTCCATCGTCAGGGCATCCCGCTGGTCTCCGGGCTTGGCGGTTGCCCGCGCCAGCAGCCACCGCGCAGCCCTTTCCAGAGCAGCCGGCGTTGTCGCATCCGACGCCGTATCAAACGGTGGCACGGCATAAGCTTCCAGCCCGGCAATCCACTTCGGCAGCCACCGTGGCTGCGCCGCCAGAACGGCCGCAGCCGGGTGCGCCTGCCGGGCCGCTTCAAGTCGCTTCGCCCAGTTCGATGAAGGGCGGTAGGAATCGTGATAAATCGGCAGTTCGGCCACGCTGACTCATCTCCCTTCCGGTGTGTCTGCTGCCTGCTCCACCCATTCATACAGCGCCGGCAACAGAAGCAGGGTCAACAGCGTGGCTGTCACTAACCCGCCGATGACGACCGTGGCAAGCGGCCGTTGCACTTCTGCGCCGGCCGAAGTGGCCGTAGCCATGGGCAAAAAGCCCAGGCTTGCCACCAGCGCCGTGGTCAGTACCGGACGCACGCGCGTCAGCGCCCCCTCGCGCACGGCGGCTTCCAGCGTCAAGCCCTGCCGCCGCAGTTGCTTCATGGCCGACACCAGCACCAACCCGTTGAGCACCGCCACGCCAAACAGGGCAATAAAGCCAACGCCGGCCGAGATGGAAAACGGCATACCGCGCAGCGCCAGCGCCGCCACGCCACCTACGGCGGCAAAAGGCACGCCGGTAAAGACCAGCGCCGCCGCCCGTGCCTGCCCGAACGAGGTATAAAGCAGTGCGTAAATCAGCAACAGGGCCACCGGAACGACCACCGCCAGCCGGGCCGCGGCCCGCTGCAGGTTCTCAAACTGGCCTCCGAACACCAACCGGTAGCCGGGCGGCAGGTCCACGGACGCCTTGAGTTTGGACTGGGCCTCGGCAACGAAGCCGGCCACATCCCGCCCACGTACGTTGCACTCGACCACCATCCGGCGCCGGCCGTGTTCACGTGACACCTGGGCGGGCCCCTCGACCAGCGTCACCTCAGCCACGGCCGCCAACGGCACCCGCGCACCAGTCGGCGTCAAAAGCACCTGGGCGGCAATGTCCTCGATCCGGCGGGCGCTGGTCTCATCAAGACGCACGACCAGCGGAAAACGCCGTTCGCCTTCATAGACCGTGCCGACTTCCCGCCCGACCACAAGTGATTCCACCAGCAGGTTGACATCCTCGACACTCAGACCGTACCGCGCCAGCGCCGGGCGGTTGGGCACAATCTGTACCTGCGGGATGCCGGCAATCGTTTCCAGTTTGACATCCGCCGCGCCGGGAACCCGGGTGAGCACCTGGGCAATCCGTTCCGCCCGGTCACGCAGCACCTCCAGATCATCCCCAAAGACCTTGACCGCGACATCCGACTTGACGCCCGAAATGAGTTCCGACACCCGCAGCTCAATGGGCTGGCTGAAGCTGAAATGCGCTTCAGGAATCCGCTGCCGCAGCGCCGCGGCCATCGCCGCCACCAGCTCTTCGCGGGTTCGGGCCGTCTTCCATTCGGCGGGCAGCTTCAACCCGATGTACATGTCGCCCAACTCAATCCCCATCGGATCGGTGGCAATTTCGGCACTGCCGTTTTTCGTGACGACCTTGGTCACTTCCGGGAATTCCAGCAGCACCCGTTCGGCTTCGGTGGCCGTGCGGACGGCTTCGGCAACCGACACACTGGGCAGGCGCTGTATCTGCACCGCCAGCGCCCCTTCTTCCAGACGTGGAATGAACTCCGCCCCCAGCGACATCACCAGCGCGCCGGACAGCAGCACCAGTCCAAAAGCCACTGCCGTGGCCTGGGCGCGCTGCCGCCGCATCCACGCAAAGACGGGGCCGTAACCGCGCTTGGCCAGGCGGATGAGCCAGACTTCATGCTCCGCAACGAAGCCGCGCAGGACAAAGACCAGCATCGCCGGGATATAGGTCAACGACAGTACCGCCGCACTGGCCAGCGCGCACATGACGGTCAGCGCCATGGGCGCAAACATTTTTCCCTCGATGCCGCGCAGGGCCAGCAACGGGACATACACCAGGGCAATGATGATCTCGCCGAACATCGTGGCGCGCCGCACCTCGCTTGAGGCCGCCACCACGACCTCCTGCCGTTCCGCCGTGGTCAGCCGCCGCCCAAGCGCATGCTGATGCTCGGCAACCCGCCGGATGCTGTTTTCCGTCAGGATGACAGCCCCATCCACGATGAGACCAAAATCAATCGCCCCCAAACTCATCAGGTTGCCCGACAGTCCCAGCATCTGCATGCCGACGGCAGCGCCCAGCATCGAGAGCGGAATCACCGTGGCGACCAGCAGCGCCGACGGCCAGTGACCCAGCAGCAGGACCAGGACACCGATGACAATCAGCGCCCCTTCGGTCAGGTTCCAGATCACCGTGCGGATGGTGCGCCCAACCAGTTCGGCCCGGTCATAAAACGGCACGATGTGCACGCCGGGCGGTAACGTCGGCGCAATTTCGGCCAGCCGTTCGGCCACGTTCTGCGTCACCGTCCGGGCGTTGGCGCCCTTGAGCATCAGCGCAATGCCGCAGACGGTTTCGCCAGTGCCGTCGGCCGTTACTGCCCCCTGCCGTACAGCGGGCGGCGCACAGACAACCTCGCCCAGGTCGCGCACCAGGATGGGTGTCCCGCCGCGTCCGGTTGCCACGACAATCTGCGCCAGGTCTTCCACCGATTGCGCCAGTCCCAAGCCACGCAACAGGTACTGCTCCTGGGCGTGGACAATCGCCCCGCCGCTCACGTTGGCGTTGTTGCGGACAACGGCATCCATGACCTCCCGCAGCGTCAGACCGTACGCCTGAAGCCGGGATGGCTCAATCCGCACCTGATACTGCTTGCTCAAACCGCCGTAACTGTTGACCTCAGCGACACCCGGCGTTCCCAGCAACTGCCGCCGGACAATCCAATCCTGGATGGTCCGCAGCCCCATGGCGTCGTAACCACTGCCGGGCGCGGCGCGCAGCTCATACTGATAGACCTCCCCCAGACCGGTTGTGATGGGGCCCAGCATTGGTGCACCACTACCCGGCGGAATCTGATCGCGCGCGGCTGCCAACCGTTCAAAAACCAACTGCCGCGCCCGGTAAATGTCCATGTCATCATCAAAGACGACAGTGACGGCCGAGAGACCAAACTTCGACAGGGAGCGGATTTCCTCGACGCCGGTCAGTCCGGCCAGCGCCGTTTCAATCGGAAACGTTACCTGGCGTTCGATTTCCAGCGGTGTCAGGGCGGGCGCGGACGTCAGTATCTGAACCTGGTTGTTGGTGACATCCGGCACGGCATCAATCGGCAGCCGCCGGAACGCATCCAGCCCGGCCAGCACGAGCAGCAGGACGCCGATGAGTATGAGCAGCGGATGGTTGGCCGAAAAGCGCAGGATACGGTCAAGCATGGCTTATTCCTCCGCTTCGAGGCCGACAAGCTGGGTTTTGAGCGCCAACGCCCCCCCGACCACGACGCGCTCACCGACTTCCAGACCGCGCAGCACCACAACGCTGTCGCCCTGGATTGCTCCAACCTCGATGTCCCGTGGGTGAAACTCGTGGGGGTCGGCTCCCGCGACAAACACCACCGTTCGGGCGCCAATGCGCTGGACGGCCGCCGCCGGAATGACAAGCTGCGCTACCGGTGACGGTGACAGCAGGGCGACTTCGACAAACATCCCCGCCCGCAGACGCTCGCCGGGATTGGGCACCTCGATGCGGACGCGCGCCGTACGGGTGTCGGCATTGATCTGCGCTTCGATAAAGGCCACCCGCCCCCGCACAGGCGTTGCCCCAAGCACTGGCGCGTGAACCGTCACCGGCTGCCCCAGGCGTACCTGCCCCAACTGGGCTTCGGGAACGGCCGCCATGACCCACACCGTCCGCAGGTCAGCGACCGTCAGCAGCGGCGTGCCAACCGGGACAAACGCCCCGACATTTGCCGTTCGTTCCGTCACCAGACCGGAGAGCGGCGCAACGAGTGTGATTTCTGCCGTCGGATGGGCCGTGTCATCGGAAGCACCGGCCGGCGCGCCAAGCGCGGCAAGCTGATCCTGGATGTGCCTGACCTCCACCGTGGCGACTTCAAGTGCGGCCCGCGCCTCCCGTAAATCACGCTCCAGACCGACCACTTTCTGAAAGTCATACTCGGCTTTGGCCGTGGCATAGGCGGTTTCGGCGTCCTGCAACTCCTGCCGCGACAGCACCCCGGCCTCGAAAAGCTGTTTCATGCGCTCGAAGGTGGCTTCCGCCTGATGCATGCGCGCCTGCGCCTGCACGAGCGCCACCCGGCTTTCATCGCGCTCGACCCGCTGCACGTTGCGCGCGGCAATGTCGCGGCGGGTTTCGGCGTCGTGCAACCGTACGTGCAGGTCAGCAATTTCCGGGCTGTCGAGAACCACCAGCGGTTGCCCGGCCCGCACCCGTGTCCCCTGCGTGACCAGCACCCGCCTGATGTGCCCGGATACCAGCGGCGCAATCACAACATTCGCCTGGGGATTGAGTTCGACTGTGCCGGTGACATGCCATTCCGCAGACACAGCGGCGGTCTCTGCCGGCTCAAGGCGTACGCCGTCCAGAGACTCAAGCCGCAGCGCCGGCGTGCCCGCTTTCGGCTGCGGCGTTGCCGGCAGTGTGGCCACGACGGCCGAACGGCGCGCACCCACAAGCCACCAGCCGCCCAGCGCCAGAATTCCCAAAAGCCCCAGGGCAACCGCCCAGGATGACCACCCGCGTCCCCACCGGGGCGGCGTGACCGGGGCCATTCCGCCGCCGCCGGACACTTCTGTACCAACAGCCGGAGAAACCTCCGGCATGATTTCCGTCGTCATGACACAACTCCTGACCTCATCTGTTTGTGGAAAGCCAGACTGCCGGGCCCGGCTTCGGGCGCCAGCCGCCGTCAAACAGGCATTGGGTCAGGAATGTCGTGGTGGGTGGAAAATCGCGCCGGGAAACATGCGGGCGTAGAACACCGGGAGGTCGTCGCCATGGGCGCCTGCCGCCAGCGGGATACCGTGCAGCGGCGGGACGACGAAGGGGGGAGATTCAACCACCGACTGGGTGTTCCACAGGCAGGAATGTGCCACAGCGCCTTTTTCGGTCACGCTGCCGCCGAGGGCAACCGCTGTCAATTGCGGTACACCTCCGTCTTCCGGCGCCAGGTCTCCCGAAGTGGGCACAGCGACAACCGCCGGCACAGCGCACCCGAAAAGTTCACCGGCCGAGTACTGCGGGCAAAGCAGGTGCACCACACACAGGTCAAACAGCAGCCAGAGCAGGAAAAAACTCCCGAAGCCCTGCTGCCAACCTGTTTTGTGCTGACCGGAATGCTGCACACGCATGGGGTTGTTTCTCCGGCATCACTGTAGTACGCGCCCAAAGGCAGAAGCAATAGGGGCGGAAGCAAGCCGGCACCCATCAGCGGACAGCGGACAACTCCGGTGGTCGCCGGAACCGGCGGGCGTTCGCCGGCAGGTTGCATGGAAAGCCATCTTCCCTGACAATCGGGACTTCCAGCCCGAACCAACCCCCACATCCCTGTCGGTCTGCTGCCCATGAAAGTCCTCAAACCGTTCCGTGAACTCCTTGCCGCCGACGGTATCCACGTTTTCGACGGCGCGATGGGAACCCTGCTGTACGCCAAAGGTGTCTATGTCAACCGGTGCTACGACGAGATTTCGCTTTCCAATCCGGCGCTTGTCCAGGAAGTGCACCGCGAATACGTCAAGGCCGGCGCTGAAATTGTCCAGACCAACACCTTTGGCGCGAATCGTCCGAAGCTCGAAATGCACGGGTTTCAGGATCGCGTCCAGGAGATCAACTACAAGGCGGCCAAACTGGCCCGCGAGGCCGTTGGCCCGCAGGTGTATGTGGCCGGTTCCATCGGGCCGCTGGGCATCCGCATCGAGCCGTGGGGGCCGACCTCGTTTGACGAAGCCAAAGCCTTTTTCCGCGAGCAGGCCGAGGCGCTGATTGACGGCGGCGTGGACCTCATCGTGCTCGAAACCTTCACTGACCTGACAGAGATTCGGCAGGCGCTGGCCGCCGTCCGGGAACTGTCCGCGGACATGGTGGTTGTCGCCCAGATGACCGTGGGGGAAGACGGTGCCACCGGCTACGGGACAGCCCCGGAAACCTTCACCACACGGCTTGATGAGTGGGGTGCGGATGTCATTGGTCTCAACTGTAGCGTAGGGCCCAAGCCCATGCTGGAAGCCATCGAGCGCATGGCGGCCGTTACGGAAAAACCCCTGTCTGCACAGCCCAACGCCGGCCTGCCGCAAGACCTGCAGGGGCGCAAAATCTATCTCTGCTCGCCGGAATACATGGCGAAATACGCCCGCCGGCTCATTCAATCCGGCGTACGGTTCATCGGCGGCTGCTGTGGCACAACCCCGGAGCACATCAAGACCCTCAAGGCGGCCGTGCGGGCGCTGTCGCCGGCCAAGCGCATCGAGCCGGTGATACAGGTTCTGGAGACAAAGTGCCCGGATGTGCGCATCACGCCGCCGGAGGAAAAGTCCCGGTTTGCGCGCAAGATCGTGCAGGGCGAGTTTGTCACCAGCGTGGAGATTGTCCCCCCGCGCGGCTGTGACCCGACCAAAATGCTGGAAGGCGTGCGTCTGCTCAAAGCGGCTGGCGTGGATGCCGTCAACGTTCCCGACGGCCCACGGGCGCAGTCGCGGATGGGTGCCATTGCAACCTCGCTCATCATCGAGCAGCAGGTCGGCATCGAGACGGTCACGCACTACTGCTGCCGGGACCGGAATCTGCTGGGGATGACCTCCGACCTGCTGGGGGCAGCAGCCCTTGGCTTGCGGAACATCCTCCTCATCACGGGCGATCCGCCGAAGATGGGGCCGTACCCGGACGCCACGGCCGTCTTCGACATTGACTCCATCGGTCTGACCAACATGGTCACGCGACTCAACCTGGGACTCGATCTGGGCGGCAATGCCATCGGGCAGCCGACCTCGTATTTCATCGGCGTCGGCGTCAATCCCTGTGCCGTGGACCTGGACTACGAAATCCGGCGGTTTGAGTACAAGGTCGAGGCCGGCGCGGAGTTCGCCATCACCCAGCCCATCTTTGACATCGGCATGTTCCGCGCCTTTCTCAAGCGCATCGAACACTGCCGCATTCCCATCATGGCCGGGATTTGGCCCCTGACGAGCTACCGCAATGCGGAATTTCTGAGCAATGAAGTCCCCGGCGTCGTCGTGGCGCCGGAGATTCTCGAACGCATGCGCCGGGCTAACGCCTCGCCGGAAGCCGGACAGCAGGAAGGGCTGGCCATTGCCCGTGAAATGTTGTCTGAAGTGCGCGATCTCGTACAGGGCGTACAGGTGAGCGCACCGTTCGGGCGCGTCGCCTACGCACTGGAAGTCTTTGAAGTGCTTCGGGAAACCGTTGGATAAACCATGCCGAAACCTCTGCTCCTGCTTCAGCCAGCCCGGATGTCACCGGCCCGGATGTCGCCGGCACACCGGGCCGGATGGCTGCTGGTTGCCGGCGTTCTGTTACTGTGGGGCGGTCTGGGCGCTTTCGGCCCGGCCCGACAGGCGGCGGCCAACGCCTCGCTGAACATCCGGGTGCTGTTTCCCAAGACGCGCTTCAGCGCCCCAAGCGACGGGCGGCTGCTGTTGCTCATCTCGAAAGACCCCAGTGCCGAACCCCGCTTTCAAATCAGCGAAGACCTCGACACACAGCAGGTTTTCGGCATGGATGTCAACGGCGTCCAGCCCGGACAGGTGGTGACCTTCGACCCCCAGGCTGACGGTTATCCGGTGCTCCGCCTGGCCGACCTCCCGCCCGGCGACTACTTCGTGCAGGTGCTGTTCCACCGCTACGAGACGTTCCGACGCAGCGATGGGCACGTCGTCAAACTGCCAATGGACCGGGGCGAAGGGCAGCAGTGGAACCGCGCGCCGGGCAACACCTACAGCACGCCACGGCAAATCACGCTCAACCCGCAGCGCGGCGGCACGGTGGAACTGTCCCTCGATCAGGAAATCCCGCCCATTCCGCCCCCGCCGGACACGAAGTACATCAAACACTTCAAAATCCGCAGTGAGTTGCTGTCGAAGTTCTGGGGACGCCCCATGGAACTCGGCGCATGCGTTCTTCTGCCCGAAGGCTTTGATGAACATCCCGACCTGCGTTATCCGCTCTGCGTGTTCCACGGGCATTTTCCCTACACCTTCGATGGCTTTCGGGAAACACCGCCCGACCCCGACCTCAAGCCGGATTACAGCAAGCGTTTCAAACTGACGGGCTACAACCGGATTCAGCAGCAGGCGGCCTACGATTTTTACAAAACCTGGACGAGTCCCGACTTCCCACGGCTGGTCATTGTCGAAATCCAGCACGCCAACCCGTATTACGACGACTCCTACGCGGTCAACTCGGCCAACGTCGGACCCTACGGCGACGCCATCATGCGCGAGCTGATTCCCGAAATCGAACGCCGCTTCCGCTGCATCGGGCAGGGCTGGGCGCGCTTCACCTATGGTGGCTCAACCGGCGGCTGGGAAGCGCTGGCCGCGCAAATCTTTTACCCGGACGATTTCAACGGCTGTTTTGCCGCCTGTCCCGACCCGATTGATTTTCGCGCCTACACCACGGTCAACATCTATGCGGACGACAACGCCTACGTTTTCGGTGGGCCGTGGAAGACCGTCCCGCGTCCGGGCAAGCGCGATTACCTCGGCCACCTTCAGGCGACCGTCCAGCAGATGAACCAACTGGAGCTGGCGCTCGGCTCCAACGGCCGCTCCGGCGGGCAGTGGGACATCTGGCAGGCGGTGTACTCACCCGTCGGGCCCGACGGCTATCCCAAGCCCATCTGGGACAAACGCACGGGCGTCATTGACAAGTCCGTAGCGGCGTACTGGCGGGAACACTACGACCTGGGCGACATCCTGCGGCGCAACTGGAAGACGCTGGGGCCCAGGCTCCAGGGGAAAATCCACATCTACTGCGGGGACATGGATAACTACTACCTCAACAATGCCGTCTATCTCGTCGAGGAGTTCCTGGCCGCCACGACCGACCCGCCTTACGGGGGCGAAGTACGCTACGGCGACCGCGCCGAGCACTGCTGGAACGGCGATCCCACGCGCCCGAATGCCCTGTCGCGGCTGCGCTACAACGAAATGTATGTCCCCAGGATTATGGAGCGCCTGAAGGCTACGGCACCGCCCGGCTGGACGATGCAGCAGGGCGGCTGGGTGTTCAGGCCCAAAGCCGCCCCAAAGCCCTAGACGAACAGCCAGTGGAACAACAAAAACAGTCCGCCGGCCAGCCCGATGGCGGCCGGAAGGGTCAGCACCCAGGCCGAGGCAATTTTGATGACGGTGGCCGCCTGAAGGCCCGACCCCTTGGCCACCATCGTGCCGGCGACACCTGACGACAACACGTGCGTTGTACTCACCGGCAACCCCAGGTAGGACGCCATCCCGATGCTGGACATCGCCACCAGCTCAGCCGAGGCTCCCTGTGCGTACGTCAGATGCTCTTTGCCGATTTTTTCGCCAATGGTGATGACGATGCGCTTCCAGCCGACCATCGTCCCAATGCCCAGCGAAAGGGCAATGGAGACCTTGACCCAGAAGGGGGCAAAGTCGGTGAGCGACTTGAGCGTGGCAATGTCTTTCTTGAGCACCTCGGCTTCGGCGGCCGGTAGCCCCGGCGACGCGGCCTTGAGGATTTTCTTCACCGTGGCGTCAAGCTTGATGATGTCTGAGCGTACGTCCTTGCGTTGCTCACGCGGAATCTCCCCCAGCGTGGTGTGACCATCAAGCGTCCCCCGCACCCGCGCGACAGCCGACTGAAGTGCCTCGGCTTCGGCCGGGGCCAGCCGGGATGCAACGCCGTCCATGCGCACGAGCGCCTGCCGGGCGCTTTCCATCTGCTGGGCGTTGAAGGACATATCCAGCGCGAACGAAGCCGGGACAATCCCCGTGAGAATGAGCATCACCAGCCCGATGCCCTTCTGGCCGTCGTTGGAGCCGTGGGCGAAACTCACGCCGGTGCAGGTCAGGATGAGAATGGCGCGAATCCACAGCGGCGGCGGATTGTGCTCATCCGGCTTTTCGTACAACCGCTTGTCGGGAATCAGCCACCTTGACAGCAGGACGAGCAGGGCCGCCAGCGAAAAACCGATCAGCGGCGAAATGAGCAACGCCAGCCCGGTTTCCGAGACCTTGCCCCAGTTGACCCCATCACCAAAGCGATGACCGGGCAGAAGCGAATTGGCAAGACCGACGCCGACAATCGCACCAATCAGCGTGTGCGAACTGGAAGCCGGCAGCCCGAAGTACCACGTGCCCAGATTCCAGATAATGGCTCCCAGCAGCAGGGCGAGCGCCATGGCCAGCCCGGCGCTGGTGCTCTTTGAAATGAGCAGCTCGACGGGCAGCAGATAGACGATGCCCATGGCCACGGCAATCCCGCCGAAAAACACGCCGCAGAAGTTGCAAATCCCGGACCAGACCACAGCCGTCCAGGGACGCAGCGACTTCGTGTAGATCACGGTGGCTACGGCATTGGCTGTGTCGTGAAAACCGTTGACGAACTCGAAACCAAAAGCGACGGCCAGCGACACGAGGAGCAGCACGAGGGTCGTCGGCGGAAGCGCCTCGCCAAATAATGCATCCATACGAACCGGATTCCCTCAAAACCGAGCCTGAAAATAGCAATGTCAAACGTAAGGGAAGCTTGGAGGAGGCGCGTTAACGCCGTGTTTCGGACAGGCGCTCAGGACAAAACTTTTTTGACCTTGGCCGGCACGCCGACCACGAGCGTGGCAGGCGGCACATCCTCGGTCACGACGGCCCCGGCCCCCGTCACGGCTCCCGCGCCCACCCGCACTGGCGCGACCAGCATGGTGTCGCTGCCGATTTTGACGCCGTCCTCGACAATGGTGCGGTGCTTCTGTCTGCCATCGTAGTTGCAGGTGATCGTGCCGGCGCCCACATTGACCCCAGCCCCAAGCGTGGCGTCACCGAGATAGCTCAGGTGCATGGCTTTTGTTCCGGGACCCAGCGACGACTGCTTGACCTCCACGAAGTTCCCCACCACAGCGCCTTCCTGCACGTGGGCATTCAGGCGCAGGTGGGCAAAGGGCCCGACGGTTGCCCGGTCATCGAGGCGGCTGTCAAAGACCAGCGAGTAGTCGCGTACGGTCACACTGTTCCCCAAGCAGGCATTGACGAGCCGTGCGCCCGTGTGAATCCGGCAATCTTCGCCAATGACGGTCTGACCTTCGAGGTGCACGTTGGGATACACCACGGTGTCCATCCCAATCTCGACCTCCACTTCGACGTACGCTGTTGCCGGGTCGAGAAACGTCACCCCGGCGGCCATCAGTTCGGACACCTTGCGACGACGCAGGATGGCTCCTGCCGCCGCCAGTTCGGCGCGGGTGTTGACGCCGCAGACTTCCTCGGCTTCGGGGTGCAGCAGCACCTCGACGCGCCGCCCATCCTGGCGCAGCAGCCGCAGGGCATCGGGTAGGTAGTATTCCCCCTGGGCGTTGTCGTTGGAGATGCGGGCCAGCACGTCAAACAGGCCGTCGAGCTGGAAGGTATAGACCCCGGCGTTGATTTCGGTGATGGCTTTTTCGGCCGGTGTGGCGTCGCGTTCCTCGATGATCCGGTCAAAGCCTCCGTCGGATGTGCGCCGGATGCGGCCGTAGCCGGTCGGCGTCGCCAGGTGGGTGGAAAGGACGGTTGCCGCCGCCCCGGTTGCGGCATGGACGGCCAGCAGGTGGCGGAGTGTTGCTGGCCGCAGCAGCGGCACATCCCCGGAGAGCACCAGCAGCGTCCCCGTGACCGCCGCCAGCACTTCCTCCGTCACCCGCAGGGCATGGGCGGTGCCACGCCGCTCGGACTGCACGACGACTGAAAACGGGATATGCGGGGCCAACGCCTTCCAACGGGCGGCAAAAGCCTCGTGCACGGCTTCTGCCCCGTGGCCGACCACGACCACGACCTGCTTTGGGTCCAGTGCGGCCGCGCTCCGGGCAACATGCCCCAGCAGCGTATCGCCGGCGACAGGGTGCAGCACTTTCGGCAGGCGTGACTTCATGCGCGTCCCTTCGCCGGCCGCCAATATGACAACGGTAACTGGAATAGACAAACGGATAGCTCCTCAACACAATCTTGGCTGGTGCGGATGCCGCCGCCAGACTATAAATTCCAGAAAGAGTCCGGCGCTATGGTGGTCTGGCGTCCGGCGGCTCGAAATTCAGCCACAGCGAAGTTCACTGTCATGGGACGCTTTTTTGGTACCGATGGGATACGCGGCCGCGCCGGGGAGTTCCCACTTCAACCAGAAGCTCTGACCGTCATCGGAGCCACGCTCAGCCAGGTGCTGGCGGCGCGTACCGGGCAGACGCCCCGGTTGGTCATTGGCGGTGACACCCGTGAATCCAGTCCGTGGATAGCTGCCGCCGTTGCCCAGGGGATTGCACAGGCCGGGGGCACAGTAAGCTGCGCCGGTATCATCCCCACGCCCGGCATTGCCTACCTGACCCGCGCCGAAGGCTTTGACGCCGGGATTGTCATTTCGGCCTCGCACAATCCATTTCACGACAACGGCATCAAGTTCTTTCTGGCTTCGGGAGAAAAAACCGACGACGCGCTGGAAACCGCCATTGAAGCCGCCCTTGAAAACCTGTCCCCGGCCCCGGCGCAGACTGAGGCGCCCGGTTCAGCTCCGGCTTCGTTGTGGGAAGACCCAACCCATGCGTTGAGTTATCTGGAGTTTCTCACGCAGCACATTGGCGCGGACCTCGACCTTTCCGGCTGGTCCATTGCCGTTGACTGTGCCAATGGCGCGGCCGCGCCTTACGCCAACATCATGCTCCAGGCGCTCGGCGCCAAAACCTTTGTGACCGGCGCGGCCGCCAACGGACGCAACATCAACGACGGATGTGGAACGATTCACATCCAGCACGTGGCCGAAGTGACCCGTGCAGCCGGTGCGCAGCTTGGCATTGCCTTTGACGGGGACGCCGACCGCTGCCTGTTTGTGGATGAACAGGGCGAAGTGGTGGACGGCGATGCCATCCTCTACGCCATGGCCACCGACGCCGACGCCCGTGGCGAACTGACACCGCGCTGTGTCGTGGCAACCGTCATGAGCAACCTGGGGCTGGAACTGGCCCTGCGGGAACGGGGCATTGACCTCATCCGCACGCCGGTGGGCGACCGGGCCGTGCTGGCGGCAATGCTCGAACACGGGGCACTGCTGGGCGGTGAACAATCGGGCCACATCATTTTTGCCCGCCAGAGCCTGGCCGGCGACGGGCTGCTGACCGCCCTCAACGTCCTGCGCCTGCTCGTGGAACGGCAGTGCTCGCTGCGCGAAGCCGTGCGCGGACTGACCCGCTTCCCACAGACGCTCGTCAACGTTCCCGTACGTGAAAAGCGCCCCTTCGAGACCCTTCCACGGGTGGCGGCAACGGTGCGGGAAGTCGAGGCCCAGCTTGCCGGACGGGGACGCCTGCTCCTGCGGTACTCCGGCACGGAAAATCTGGCGCGGGTGATGCTGGAAGCGGCCAACGGCATAGACATCGGCACGCTTGCCGCGCAGGTTGCCGCCGCCATCGAGCGTGACCTGGGCAATGGGCACCCCGGATAAAGCCTCTTGTTCTGCACGCTCCCCCCACCAGCCCATAATCGTGCCGCCTTCGCTGCGGCCAACGCCATTTCGTGAGCGACACCGTCGTAGCCGATAGTCCGACCTTTCACTACGTACCGCCGCTGGCTGCGCATGGGGCGCAGCGGGTCATTGTCAAGCCAAACCTGGGCTATCCCGTCCCGGCTCCGGTCACGGTAGGGCTGCCGGTGCTGCGGGAAGTGCTGCTCGGTATCCGGCGTGTTGCGCCACGGGCGGAGATCGTCATTCTGGAAGGGGTCTGCACCAAGGTCACGTTTGCGGAAGTCATGTCCCGGCTGGGCGTCAACCGGCTGCTGACCGAACTGGACGATCCAGGGCTGCGGCTGCTGGATGCGGATACGCTGTCGCACAAGGCCTATTCCAACACCTCCCGGCAACCGCAGCGGTTTGACCGGATGCAGGCCCCGGCGCTTCTGGAGGAAGCTGACTGCCGGGTATCCGTGGCCGGTTTCAAGCGCACGACGCTCAAGGGACGCCCGCTCATCAGCGCCGCCATCAAAAATCTCTACGGACTCTTTCCGCGCGCCGTCTATCGCGCCCGCAGCCCGCATGCCCGCGGGCAGCTCCACGTGCCGGACGTGCAGCGCGTCCTGGTGGATGTCTATTTCACCCTTGGCGTACGGTTTGAAGGGGCCGTCGTGG
This sequence comes from Chloracidobacterium sp. N, assembly GCF_018304765.1. Lineage (NCBI taxonomy): Bacteria > Pseudomonadati > Acidobacteriota > Blastocatellia > Chloracidobacteriales > Chloracidobacteriaceae > Chloracidobacterium > Candidatus Chloracidobacterium aggregatum. Next base: position 248,657 of record NZ_CP072642.1, on the reverse strand, counting down.
ACCTGACTCACAAGTTCATCAGCCGGGACTGGCAACCGGATGAAGGCACGGCTGTTCCAGTGGGCAAGGTTGTCACCGGGACCGACCTGCTGGACGTGGACCTGCGCGCCGTGGAGCTTGCCGGTGAGCCGTGTTCGGATTATTTCCAGACCATTGCCCGGCAGCGGCGGGCCGGTTGACCGACGCGCCGTGCTGACTGGTATGAACCCAATGCTGACGGCTGATTTTTTCGCCCGTGACGCCGTGACCGTCGCACAGGAACTTCTGGGATGTACGCTCTGGCACGGTGACGCCGGCGGCATCATCGTTGAAACCGAAGCCTACACCGACGACCCGGCCTCGCATGCCGTTTTGCGTGGGCCGCGTGGTCAGTTGATGCGTGAGACCTACGGGCGGCTCTACGTGTATCTGATTTACGGGATGTATTACTGCCTCAACTTCACGACCGATACGCGCGGCCCTGGCGCAGTGCTCATTCGCGCCATTGCGCCGACGCATGGCATCGAGAGCATGCAGGCCCGGACGCCGCGCCCGATGCCGGTTCACGAGTTGGCGCGCGGCCCGGGCCGGCTCTGCCGCGCCCTGGGAATTGGACGCGAACACAACGGCGAGCAGATCGGGCACCGGGTCTGCCTCCAACCGCGCGCAACTGCACCGCCCATCGCCAGTTCGCCCCGCATTGGCATTACTCAGGGGCGCGATTTACTCTGGCGGTTCTTCATTCCGAATGAACCGAGTGTCAGCCGTTTCCGATGAAGGGCCATCACCTGCCAACTGACCTGCCAATCGATCTCGACGCCATTCTCAGAAGTATCTGGGAGACTTTTGAAGTCGGCGTCCGGGAAGCCGGACATCCCTTTCACACGCCCGTCGTAGCCACGGCCGGCCCGGCAGACTGCGATGCGCGGGTCGTCGTCCTGCGGCGCGCTTCCCCGGACCGCCGCGAACTGGCATTCCACACCGACGCCCGCGCCCCCAAGGTGCGCCTGTTACAGGCCTGTCACACAACGGCCTGGGTGTTTTATGACCCGGCTGGCAAGGTACAGGTACGGGCCAAAGGGAACAGTGTGGTTCACCAGGGTGATGCCGTGGCCGCAGACGCCTGGGCGCGCACCCGGCTGATGTCACGGCGCTGTTACTTGGCTGAAGTGGCTCCCAGCACCCCGTCCGATACCCCCTCCAGCGGACTACCGCCGGCACTGGTGGAGCGGTCGCCGACGGCGGAAGAAAGTGAAGCCGGCTTTGTCAACTTTGCCGTCTGCGTCACGGAGGTTATCCGGCTGGACTGGCTCCAGCTTGCCGCCCGCGGCCACCGGCGGGCCGCCTTCACCTGGGACGATCATGCCGCCGGCTGGCGTGGCCACTGGCTGACACCCTGACCAGGCCGACCGGATGCGCCGTAACCAACCGGTGCCACACCTATGCCTTCCTCTGCCACACTGACAGTTCTGGGCCTTTTGGCCGGCGCCCTCACCAGCTTTTCTTTCGCCCTTCAGGTGTGGCAGAGCTGGCGCACGAAGTCGGTCAAAGACGTTTCAGCCGGCATGTACCTTGTGTTTTCCACCGGTGTCATCCTGTGGCTCATCTATGGGTTGCTCCGCCGGGACATACCGCTGATGGTGTGGAACACCCTCACGCTGGTTCTGGTCGCCACGATTCTGGTGCTGAAGTTCCGCTATGGCGGCGCGCGGCACGGTACACCGGACTGAAAAACAGCCCTGCCAGCGCCACGGCCGGCTGCACTGCATCTGAATTTTTGCTACAATCGGCTGCCAAAAGGTTGACGAGAAACTTGGTTGTCATACCACAAGGTTTGGCACACAATAGGCTTCTCATCCCGCACCGACCCAGGTTTTCTTCGTGGAGACACCAGCCCTTGACGACCATCCCCGATCCCTTCATTGGTGTCACCCTCGATGGCAAGTATCGCCTTGACGCCAAAATTGGCGTGGGCGGTTTTGGTGCGGTCTATCGGGCCACGCATCTGAACCTCAACCGCCCTGTGGCAGTCAAGGTGCTGCACAACAACATCCACAACACCACGCCGGAAAACCTGGAGCGGTTTCGGCAGGAAGGCGTCTCGGCCTGTTCGGTTTCACACCCCAACGCCGTGGCCATTCTGGATTTCAGCATCACCCAGGATGGTCATGCCTACTTGGTCATGGAGCTGCTCGACGGCCGCCCGCTGAGCGACGAACTCCAGGAACGGTTTGTGCTTCCACTCGAACGCTGCGTGGAAATCATCATTCCAGTGTGCGATGTGCTCACCGAAGCCCATGCATCGGGCATCGTCCACCGCGACATCAAGCCGGATAACATTTTTCTCCACCGCACCCGGCGCGGAGAGGTCGTCAAGGTACTCGACTTCGGCATTGCCAAGCTGGCGCGCCCCCCGAAAGAACCCGGCCGGCGCAACCTGACGGCCACCGGCATTCTCATGGGGACGCCGGAATACATGTCGCCGGAACGCATGCGCAACAAACCCTATGACGGCAAGGCGGACGTGTACAGCCTGGGCATCATGATGTATCAGATGCTGACCGGAAAGTTGCCGTTCGAGTCGCCGGACAATGATTTCGTCGCCGTGATGTGGATGCAGGTCAACGATCCGCCGCCGCCATTGCGTTCATACAACCCGGCCGTTCCAGTGGAAATCGAGCGGGTTGTCATGCACGCGCTGGAAAAGGACCCGGCCAACCGGCCGACGGCAGAGGAACTGGCCAGCGAGCTGCTGGCAGCCACGGGCGAATCTTCCTTCGGCTACTCTTCCGGGAAGTTCACCCTGGGCAGTCCGGCGTCAACGCCATCGGCGGACCCCGCCTCACCGGCGGTTCCGGCCGGACTCCCGGCGCTGACGGCTGAAGGCCCCAGCGTACCGTTGCTCTTCGACCTGACCTCAACCCTGGAAATCATCACTTCCCCGCTGACGGAAAGCGTCCCGGCGGCCACGGCTCCATCGGCGACCAACGGCCCCGCCCCGCACCTGCCGAATCTGGCAGGACTGGTGTTGCCGGCGCCCGAACCGGTAAAACCGCCCGAAAAGCTCGGCGAGATTGCCGTTTTCACCGCCCACACCTACCCAAACAGCATTGCTTTTTCGCGGGATGGCCGGTTTTTCCATTCAGCGCGCCGTGACCAGACCATCGGCATGTTTTCGACTGAAGACGGGCGTGAAATCACCCGTTTTGCCGCCGGGCGCATGTTTCCGGTACGCTGTGCGGCGCTAAGTCCCGACAACCGCCTGGCCGTGTTCAGCGGCGCGGATGACAGCCTCCGCCTGCGCGACGCCCAGAGCGGCAGCGAACTGCGGCGGCTCTTCGGGCACACGATGGTGACGACGGTGGCGTTCTCGCCAGACGGGCAATGGATTGTGACCGGCGGGCAGGACAAAACCGTACGCCTGTGGGAAACTTCCACCGGACGCGAAATCCGCCGGTTCACCAAGCATGCCGATGAAATTGCCTGCGCCACCTTTGCGCCGGACGGGCAATCGGTCATCGTCATGACCGTCAGCGGTGACATCCACCTGTGGGCCACGCACACTGGACGGGAGCTGCTCTATCTGCCGCCGGACGAAACGACCTACGACTCGCTGAGCGTGTCCATTTCGGATGACCGCCAGCGGCTGGTCGGCAGTGAACTCAAACAGGTCAAAACGGCCGAAAGTGAAGGACGGCGGCGCATCAAGCGGCTTGATGCCGGGCAAATTCCCTACGGCTCGGCGCAGGTTGTCTTTACGCCCGATGGCCGGCAGGTGGCGTCAGTCAACCTCGATTCGACAATTCGCCTGTGGCAGGTCGCCGACGGAAAACCGGTGCAGGTCTTCATTGGCCACGGCAACTACGTCAACAGTCTGGCCATTTCGGCCGATGGCAAACGGCTTCTGTCGGGCAGCGACGACCGGACCGTGCGGCTGTGGGACATCGAAAGCGGCTGTGAAATTATGTGCCTGACCGGTCACACCGAACGGGTGCACCACGTGGCCCTGCATCCCGATGGCGTCCATGCCTTTTCCTGGGGGCAGGATGGCACGGTTCGCCGGTGGGGCCTGCCTTTGCCATAGTGTACCGGCATCATTCCCGCAGCGGTTCTTTTTCAAGGCCATAGCGGCGGCGCTTGAGAATCAGCCCCTGCCGGGTCAGGCCCAGTTCACGGGCGGCATGGGTGACGTTGCCGTGGTGACGCTCCAGCGCCTCGGCAATCATCTGGCGCTCCAGCGCCTCCACGGCCGCCGACAGTGTCGGTCGGGAAGGAAAGATCAACTCCCCCGTTCCACGGCGACCGCCCGGCGGCAACGGCGGAATGCGGTGCGCGCCACTCGGCATCGGCGGTGTGGCGAGCCACAACTCCGGTGAAAAGTGATCGGGCGTCAGGATGTCGTTGGGTTCGGCAAGTGCAACCGCCCGCTCAACTTCGTTTTTGAGCTGCCGCACATTGCCCGGCCAGGGAAGCTGGCACAGACGTTCCAGAGCCGCTTCGGAAAGGGCAACATTTTTCCCTTCCCGCTTGGCGCACTCGCGCAACAGATGCCGTACCAACGGCGCAATGTCTTCGCGGCGCGCCCGCAGCGGTGGGACGTGCAGACGTACCACGTTGAGGCGGTGAAACAGGTCTTCCCGAAACCGGCCCTGGGCCACCTCCGCTTCCAGGTCGCGGTTGGTCGCCGCAATGACCCGGACATCCACCTTGATGGGCTTTTCCTCGCCTACCGGGTGAATTTCGCGCTCCTGCAGGAAGCGCAGCAGCTTGGGCTGGACGTGCAGGGCCAGCTCTCCAATTTCGTCCAGAAACAGCGTTCCTCCGGCGGCCGACCGGATGATGCCCAGGGCGTCTTTGTTGGCCCCGGTAAAAGCTCCCTGGCGGTGCCCGAACAGCCGGCTTTCGACCAACTCGGCCGGAATCGCGGCACAGTTGAAGGGCAAAAACACCCGGTCCCGGCGGCGGCTGGTGGCGTGGAGCGCCCGGGCCACGAGTTCCTTGCCGACCCCGGACTCACCCGTGATGAGCACCGTCACATCGGAGGAGCGGATTTTCTCGATGCGCTCCACAACCGACAGCATGGCCGGCGACTCGCACACCAGACCCAGGTGGGCAAAGCGGTTGGCCGCCGGCTCACTGCTTGCAATGGCCCGGGAAGCCCGGACGGTGTTGCGCAGACGGTGATTTTCGAGAATGAACTCCACGACGTGGACGAGCGCCTCGATGGTTGTGGCGATGTTGGGCGCGATGACGCCGCTCAGGCACAGGAAAAACCGCCGCATGGGAGCGAGATCGGCTCCGGGCCGCACGTCATTGAACGTGCGCACCGTCAGATCGTCCGGCAGGGAACGCTCATCATGCAGGCTGCTTTCCAGAGCACGGCGCATCCGCTCGGCTGGACCGGCGCTGCCCGCGTGGAGCCGCAGTCCATCGGGCATCTGTTCAAAAATGGCAGCGTTCACACGCAGTTCATCACGGAGCAGGATGACCAGTTCGCGCAGCAGCAAATCCGGTGTTGTCGAAGCCGCCACAAGACTTTCGACGAGCAGGGCATCGAGGCTGGGCGCGGGAGCCAGTGGACGGTCCCGCTCATCGGCGCGTTGGGCGTCAGCCAGCAACTGCATCGCCTGTGCCAGGCCACGTTGGGCGCCCAGTTCCATAAAGAGCCGCTGGGCGGCTTCGAGGTGAAGGCGCGCCCGGGCCGGATTGCCCAGAGCGAGAAAGGCCCGGCCGGCTCCAAGGTGACTCGTGGCGGCGTCGTAGAGAAAGCCGGCCGCTTCAAACATGGACAGGCTCTGGGTAAAAGCCGTGACGGCCTCACTGGGATTGTTGCGCACGAGGTGCAACTCCCCTTCGAGCCGACAGAGCAGACCCGCAGCATGAAGCTTCGATGTCTCTCCGAACAGCTCACGGGCGCGGCGGATATGGGCTTCCGCCCGGACGGCATCGCCCGTGGCCAGACAGGCTTCGGCCAGACGCAGGTGACTGATGGGCAGACGGTTGATCCGGTTGATTTTGGCATTGATGCGCGTGGCCTGCTCGAACAGCGCCAGGGCTTCTTCGTTGCGTCCCTGCGCCAGCAGCACTTCGGCCAGAGCTTCCCAGCCGCCGGCTTCGGCGGCCGCCCGCCCGGCGGCCAGGGCGCGCTCCACGGCCAACCGGGCCTGCCGTTCGGCAGCGTCCAGATCACCCTGCCAGAGCCGCAGGCGGCTTGCCGTCCGGCGTACCAGGCTTTCAGCCGCCTGGTCATCCGCCACCAGCGACATCGCCTGCCCCAGGGCTTCTTCCGCCTCGCGCCACTTGCCGGCGCACATGCGCACATCGGCCACCAGGTCGTATGCCCGCCCCAACGCCAACCGGTCATCGGTTTGCGCCCAGTGGGACAGGGCCCTTTCCAGCAGCGCCAGCGCCGTGGCGAGATCGCCTGCCTCAAAAGCCATAAAAGCCTGGTGGTCAAGCAACTGCCCAACCAGCCTGGGGTCCTGGGCCGCCAACCCGCCCGGCAGGGCTTCAAGCAGCGCGAGGGCGCGCGCGGCTTCATCACGCGATTCAGCCGGACGCCCCTCGTGATAGGCCATGACGGCAAGCTGCCAGCGGCATTCGGCAACGCCGCGCATCCTGCGGGCCGCTTCCAGCAGACGCAGCCCCCGCTCCAGATGCTCACGGGCGATGGCGTATTCATCAATGGCCGCGTAGATGCCTCCCAAAAGGGCTTCCGCCTGCCCCACTACAGTCTCCAGGCGCTCAGACTCTCCCACCTTCAGCGCCAGATTGGCTTCGTGAATGGCGCGCGGAATGTGATGCTGGCGCAGATAGGTGTCCGCCCGCTGGAGGTGAACGCCAGCGATGGTTTCCGCATCAGCCGCCTGTGCGGCGATGCGGTCCAGAACCTGTGCCGCTTCGTCAAAGCGGTGCACCTCGGCCAGAAGGCGGGCCAGCTCAAAGCGCCGCTCGACAGCCAGCGGCGACCCCTGTTGCTCAAGTTCTCCGATTTCGAATTGCAGCCGACTGACCAACCACTCATGGCGACTCAGGCGTGGCGCACTGGCAGAAAGCGCATCAGACATCGCGGCGACGAGTCGGTCTCCATAACCATCAAGATGCTTGCCGTCAAGCAGGTTGACAGCAAGTCATTTGACACTTTAGCGGCGATTGACGGTTCAGGTGCAAGGCCGTGAAGGTAATGCCAAGTCGGCCCTTTCTCAAGCCTTTTGCGTCACAAGCCAGTGCCATGGACGAAAAAACCTTGAAAAAGCCGGCATTCCGGCGCGTCACGGGCCACGGCTGTGGGGCGCGGACGGCCCACCGCCGGTGTCGTTCCGGCGGGAATCCGTCAGGTTTGGCACGCAAGTTGTTTTGCACAGGTTACGCCCAGCACCACCCGGTCCTGCGCACCACAAAACATTTTCCCGCTTCATCCATGGAGGGATCCTCATCGTGAAAAAGTCACTGGCCCTTGCGTTTGCGCTTTTGCTTGCCGGAGGTATGACGGCAACCACTTTCAGCCAGATCAGCCGCCCGCTGCCGCCGTCGGCAGGTGGTAGTGGACGCGACGAATACCCGGTGGACGTGGCCGGTGAGCCGCGTTACGTCGCCAATCAGGTCATCATCCAGTACTACGAAGACGCCGACGAGCGCAGCCGCGCGCAGGTGCGCGCCATGATTGGTGCCGCCCGTGCGACAACGCTGCTTTCGTCCGACGAACGGCGTATGCTCGAAGCTGGCACGCCCCTGCGCAACGGTATGGAGCGCCCGGCCGGTGAGGTTGAACTCGACACCCTGCCGCCGGGTCTGAGCGTCAAGGAAGCGTGCGAAATTCTCCGCGGCCACCGGGCCGTCAAGTCGGTTGAACCCAACTGGATTTACACCAAGCTTCAGGCAGCGCGTCCCAACGACCCGCTCTTCCTGAACGGCTCGATGTGGGGCATGTACGGCTACCGGACCGGCAGCGGCACGAGCAATCAGTACGGTAGTGAAGCCGCCGCCGTGTGGTCCACCTCGGTGACGAATGGCACCGGTTCACGCAACATCTACGTCGGCGTCATTGACGAAGGCATCCAGGTCAACCATCCCGACCTGCAGGCCAACATCTGGGTCAACCCCTTCGATCCCGTGGATGGACGCGACAACGACGGCAATGGCTATGTGGATGACACGCATGGCTGGGACTTCGCCAACAACGACCGGACGGTGTATGACGGGCCGGCTTCCGGTTCGACCAACATTGACTCCCACGGCACGCACGTGGCCGGCACGATTGGTGCCGTAGGCAACAACGGCATCGGCGTGGTCGGCGTCAACTGGCGCGTGACCATGATTTCGGGCAAGTTCCTGGGTGCACAGGGCGGCACGACGGCCAACGCCATCCGCGCCATTGACTACTTCACCGACCTCAAGGTGCGGCATGGGCTGGACATCGTTGCCACGAACAACTCGTGGGGCGGCGGCGGTTACTCGCAGGCGCTGTTCGATGCGATTTCCCGCGCCCAGGCGCGCAACATTCTCTTCGTGGCGGCAGCGGGCAACGAGTCCAACGACAACGACCGCCGTCCGTCCTACCCGGCCAGCTACAGCCACAACTGCATCATTGCCGTGGCTTCCATCACGAGCACCGGTGCGCTGTCTTCCTTCTCCAACTACGGCCGCACAAGCGTTGACCTCGGCGCGCCCGGCTCCAACATCCAGTCCACGCTGCCGGCGAGCCGGTATGGCTCTCTGAGCGGCACTTCGATGGCAACCCCGCACGTCACGGGTGTGGTTGCGCTCTACGCTGCCCGGCGTTCAGCGCGCGGTCTCACCATCAAGAACAACATCATGAACAGCGTCTATCGGATTTCATCCCTCAACGGCCGGTGCGTCAGCAACGGCACGCTGGATGCCAACGCGCTGTTCCGTAACTACTAAGTCGGTAGCGTTACACGGACGCCCAAACGACGCGAGGCGGATGGTTTCATCCGCCTCGTTTTTTGTTTGTTGTTGTCTGTTTTACGTGGTCTTTCGGCAGCCGTGGTTTTTGGCGCCGGATGTGGAGCGGGCGATGGGACTCGAACCCACAACACCCAGCTTGGGAAGCTGGTACTCTACCATTGAGCTACGCCCGCATCGGATGACTTGGCGAGAACATACGCCGCCGCCTGTGACCTGTCAACGCCCGTTGATGTGCGGTTCACAGGTCGTAAAGGAACTCAACCTTGCTTTCAATGTCCGGGTGCAGGCTGTGGTGAACGGGGCAGGTCAGGGCCGCACGTTCGAGTTTGGGACGGGCCTCGGCTGGAATGTGACCCGGCAGGTGAAAGGTGATGGGCAACGAGGCTACCCGGCGCGGCGAGGTGGTCTGCATGTGTTTGACAATGCGGAAATGCGTCCCGGAAAGGTCGAGGCCGTCGCGCTGGGCAACGATGCCCATCAGGGTCATCATGCAGGAGCCAAGCGCCGCCGCCACGAGGTCCGTTGGCGAAAAACAGCTTCCGTCCCCTTGGTTGTCTGTCGGGGCCACGGTTTGCAGAAGTGCCCCGGAGGGTCCGTGGGTCATTTCAACGCGCAAAGCGCCAAGATACTTGCCGGTGATTTCAACAGCCATGAACAATCTCCTGTCTCAAGAAAACTCTAGCAGCGGCACTTCCGGATTTTCGTTGGCGGGTCTTCACTGGGAGGCCCGGGGCCATCGTGCTGGGCAACCGGTTTCCAATCCGGGGGCAGGGCTGGTATCGTGCCGCCACAGACAAATCTGGCACATGAAGGACCAATTTGAAGGATATGTCTCTCACACTCGACATCGTTACCCCCGAACGGGCGTTTCCTTCCCAGACCGTGGATGAAGTCGTCCTGCCGGCGCTGGATGGTGAAATCGGTGTCCTCCCCGGCCACGCCGCCCTGATGTCACAACTTGGTGTGGCCGGTCTTTTGACCTATCGCCAGGGCGGAAAGGAAACCCTGGCGTTCGTGGCGCAGGGTTTCGTGGAAGTTCTGGGCAACCGCGTCACCGTGCTGACCGAACGGGCCGAACTCGCCGAAGACATTGACATCGAGGAAGCCCGGACGCGCCTGCGTGAAGCCGAACTGGCGCTCAGGAAAGCCGAAGCCGAACGCCCCGATGAAGACCTTTACCGTCTGCGTGCCGAACTGGAAGCGGCGCTGGTGCGCGTCAAAACCGCCGAACGCTACCTGTCCCGCTGAACGGCCCTTCCACCGGAGCAGGGTTCCGCAATGAGCTTCCCCTACGACCTGCGGCTGCCCGGCGTCACCATTCCGATTCATCTGGTCTGTGAAATTCTGGCCTATACGGTTGGCTTTCGGCTCTACCTGCGCGCCCGCCGCCGGCAACCCGGCGGAATGACGGTCGAACAGGCAGTCTGGACGCTCGTCGGCTGCCTGGCCGGCGCGGCCCTTGGGTCAAAGCTCGTCGCCTGGCTGGAAGTCTTCCCGCTCTACTGGCAGCACCGCGCCAACCCGCTCATCTGGCTTCAGGGAAAGTCCATCGTGGGCGGGCTGCTGGGCGGCTGGCTGGGTGTCGAAGTTGCCAAACGCTTTGCCGGCGTTTCGCAGGCCACCGGCGATGCCTACGTCTTTCCGCTCATCGTGGGCATCGCCATCGGACGGATCGGGTGCTTTCTCACCGGTCTCTCCGACGGCACCTGCGGCATCGCCACCAGCCTGCCCTGGGGCGTTGATTTCGGCGACGGCCTCCGCCGCCACCCAACCCAGCTCTATGAAATCCTCTATCTGACCGGGCTTGGCTGGCTGCTCTGGACATGGAAGCTGCCCGGCGCACCGGATGGCGCGCGGTTTCGCCAGTTTCTCATCGGCTACTTCGCCTTCCGCTTCGCCATCGAGTTCATCAAGCCGCGTCCGTTCCCTTACCTCATCGGACTGACGGCCATTCAGTTTGTGGCTTTGCTCGGCTTGGTTGCGGCTGCCATCAGCCTGTGGCGTCAGTGGAGACCAACGCTCCCCCACGCCCCCGCAACGGCCCACTCCACGGCGAAAGGAAGCCCGGCCCATGGCTGACCGCCCCTACCTGTTCTATGAGCTGACCAACGCCATCTGCGCGACATGTTTCCAGAAGGTCGAGGCCAAGATTGTCATCGAAGGCGAGCGGGTGTTCATGCACAAGTTCTGCCCGACGCACGGGCGTGAACGGGTGCTCATTTCCACGGATGCCGCGTTTTACCGGCAGCAACGGCAGTTTTTGAAGCCCGGCCAACTCGTCCGGCAGTTCAACACACCCATTCGGTATGGCTGTCCGTATGACTGCGGCATCTGTCCCGATCACGAGCAGCATGGCTGCCTGACCATTGTCGAGATCACCGACCACTGCAACCTGACCTGTCCGATTTGCTATGCCGATTCGGGGCCCCATCGTCCGACCCATCGCAGCCTCGAACAGGTTGAGTTCATGCTCGACTGTGTCGTACGCAATGAAGGCGAGCCGGACATCGTGCAGATCAGCGGCGGCGAACCGACGCTGCACCCGGCATTTTTCGGGATTCTCGATGCCGCCCGCCGCCGTCCCATCAAGCACCTGATGATCAACACCAACGGCATTCGCATCGCCCAGGACGAAGCCTTTGCCGAACGGCTGGCCGGCTACATGCCCGGCTTCGAGGTGTACCTTCAGTTCGATTCCCTGCGGCCCGCCGCCCTCTGTGACCTGCGCGGACTGGACCTGCGCGCCGTCCGTGAGCGCGCGCTGGAACGGCTCGACCGGCTGAAGGTCTCCACAACCCTTGTCGTCACCCTCAAAAAGGGCGTCAACGACGACGAAATTGGCGACATCATCGCCTTTGCCCTTCAGCATCCGTGCGTGCGCGGTGTGACCTTCCAGCCGGTACAGGCCGCCGGACGGACCGAACACTTCGACCCGGCGCGTGACCGCCTGACGCTGGGCGAAGTACGGCAGCAACTGCTGCGGCAGGTCCCGTGGCTGCGCCCCCAGGATGTCCTGCCCGTTCCCTGCCATCCCGACTGTCTGGCCATGGCCTACGCCCTGAAACTCGGCGGAGACATCATCCCGCTGACCGGACTCATTGATCCGCAGATGTTGTTGGCCGGCGAAGGCAACAACACCATCGCCTACGAGCACCAGGCGGCGTTTCGGGAGCAACTGTTCAGGACGTTTTCCACGGGCCACTCCCCGGACGGGCAGGCGCTTTCCCTCAAACAACTCCTCTGCTGCCTGCCGCTGGTCAACGTTCCGGCATCGCTGAGCTACGAGAACGTCTTTCGGATTCTCATCGTGCAGTTTATGGACGCCCACAATCTCGACATCCGCTCGGTGAAGCGGTCGTGTGTCCACATCGTTCACCCTGACGGGCGGATCATCCCCTTCGACACCTTCAACCTGTTTTACCGCGACGACCGCGAGGCACAGCTTGTGGCGCTGCGGCAGCGCGTCGCCGCTCCGGCGGCCCCGCTGCCGGAAGCAACGCGGCACTGACCCCCCACGCAACCATGGCGACGGATTCAGCCCTGCCTTCCAGTGTCATTTCGCGCCTGCGCGTCCGGTACGCCGAAACCGACCAGATGGGCGTGGTCTATCACGCCAACTATCTGGTCTGGATGGAAATCGGACGTACTGACTACTGCCGGGCCTGCGGATATGCCTACCGCGCGATGGAAGCCGCCGGACTGCGCCTTGTCGTGGCGGAAGCGCGGGTGCGCTATCTGTCGCCGGCCCGTTACGACGACGACATCCACATCACCACCCGCCTGCTGGCGCTGCGCTCGCGGCAGGTTGTCTTTGGTTACGACATCCGGCGCGCCACCGACGACACCCTGCTGGCCACGGGCGAAACGACACACTTGCCGACGAACCACGCGGGCCGCATCATACGCCTGCCGGCAGACATCCACGCGGCACTCTCCACCGGCCCCACCGGACAGGCGGCATAACGATTCAGTCACTGGCTTGGGAGACAAACCATGCTCAGCGAACGGTACGATGCGGCGCTGGTCTTCGCCCACCAGCTTCACCGCCACCAGAAGCGCAAGGGAACGGAAATCCCTTATATCAGCCACCTGCTGTCGGTATCGGCGCTGGTCCTCGAACACGGCGGCACGGAAGACCAGGCCATTGCGGCCCTGCTGCACGACGCCGTGGAAGACCAGGGCGGCGACGCCATACGGCAGGAAATCCGTCACCGCTTCGGCGAAGACGTGGCAGCCATTGTGGACCACTGTACCGACACCGATCAGATACCCAAACCGCCGTGGCGCGCGCGCAAGGAAGCCTACCTCGCCCACCTGCGTACGACGCCTGACACGGCACGGCTGGTGTCGCTGGCCGACAAGGTTCACAACGCGCGCACGATTCTGGCCGACTACCGGACGGTCGGCGAAGCCCTGTGGTCGCGGTTTGAAGGCGGCCGGGAAGGAACGCTGTGGTACTACCGCCGCCTTGTCGAAATCTTTGCCGCCGGGCCGTGCCAACCGCTTGCCAACGAACTTGAACGCACGGTAGCGGAACTGGAACGTCTGGCATCGTTGGCTTCCCCCCAGGCCGAACCCCACGCCTGAAGAAGGTGCCATGGCTGCTCCCGCTCCCCAACCCACCACCCGCCGCTGGAACCGCGCCGACTGGCTGCGCGGCTACACGTCACTGACTGAAGAACGCGACTACTGGATTGACGACATCGAAGGCAACCTGCCGGCTGACCTCTGCGGCACGCTGTACCGCAACGGGCCCGGACTGCTCGAACGCGGTGGTCAGTCTGTCCAGCATCCGTTCGACGGCGACGGCATGATCTGCGCCTTTGACTTCACCGGCGACGGCCGGGTCCGGTTTCGCAACCGGTACGTCCGCACGGCCGGCTTCATCGCTGAATCCAAAGCCGGACGCTTCCTGCAACGCGGTGTCTTCGGCACACAAAAGCCGGGCGGCTGGCTGGCCAATGCCTTTGACCTCCAGGCCAAAAACATTGCCAACACCAACGTGGCCTGCTCGCCCAGGAAGCTGCTGGCGCTGTGGGAAGGCGGAAAACCTTATGCCCTTGACCCAGAAACGCTTGAGACCATCGGCGAAGACGATCTGGGCGGGGCACTGGCCGGCAATGCCAACTTTGCGGCGCATCCCCACTATGACCGGCGCACCGGCGAGATGGTCAACTTCGGTATCGAGCCGGGACTGTCCTCAACCATCAACCTTTACACCCTCGACGCCGACCTGAACGTGACGGCGCAACACCGCTGGGAAGTCCCCGGCTTTGCCTTCATCCACGACTTCGCCCTGACTGACGACTACGCCGTGTTTTTCCAGAACCCGGTCACGGTCAATCCCCTGCCCTACTGGTTCGGTTTTCGCGGCGCGGCCGAATGCCTCGTCTTCCAGCCTGACCGCCCGACGAAAGTCCACCTGCTGCCGCGCCACGGCGGACGGATGTGCACCTACGAAACCGACGCCTGCTTTGTGTTCCACCACGTCAACGCCCACCTCGTGGACGATGTGCTGACCGTGGATTCCATTGCGTACGAAACCTTCCCTTCGCTTGAACCGGGCACGATGTACCGGCAGGTCGAGATTGAAAAGATCGCGGCCTCGCAGCTTTTCCGCTTCACCATCAACCTGAAAACCGGCGCGTCCCGCCGGGAACGCCTGCTGGAACGCGCGGTTGAGTTCCCTAGTGTCCACCCGGCGCGGGTCGGACTCCCCCACCGCTGGGCCTTTATGGCCATGGCTGATGCACCGACCGGCAATGCGCCGCTGCAAGGCGTCATGGCTTACGACACCCACACGGGCGAAACCCAGACGTACAGCTTCGCCCCCGGCGGCTACGTCGGCGAGCCGGTGTTCGTGCCCACGCCGGGCGCTACCGAAGAAAACGCCGGCTACCTCCTGCAGATGGTGTTCGATGCCCGACGGGGAACAAGCGGGCTGGCCATTTTTGACGCCCGGAATGTGGCCGGCGGGCCGCTGGCGCGGCTCCACCTGCGCGATACTGTCCCCTACGGTCTGCACGGGCAGTTCGTCGCCAAATAAAGGCCAATCGCCAACCGATTGTGTGGCCTGGCCCCGGCGTCAGGCCGACGCATCGTGCGCCGTGTCGTCCAGAAACTGGCGCAGGCGCTGGCTGCGCGCCGGACGCCGCAGCTTCCGCAGGGCTTCCGCTTCAATGCGCTGGATGCGCTCCCGTGGGAGCGCAAAAAACTGCGCGATTTCTTCGAGTGTGTAGGCTTTGCCATCCGCACCCAACCCGAAGCGCATCCGCAGTACCTTTTCCTCACGGGCATTGAGTGACTGAAGCGCGGCATCGAGGTCTTCCCGCAGGCGGACGCGCGCCGCATCATCCAGCGGATTCGGCGCGTGGGCATCGGCAATGAAATCCCCCAGACTCTGGTCTTCTTCATCGCCCACCGGTGTTTCAAGGCTGACCGGCGGCTGCGCCAACTGGAGCAACATCTGCACTTTTTCAAGCGACATGCCCAGATGTTCCGCCAGTTCGGCCTGTTTTGGCTCACGGCGCCGTTCCAGCGTCAGACGGTGCACGGCTTCGAGCAGCCGCGTGAGTTCGGCGCGCACGGCCGCCGGCAACCGAATCAGGCGCGGCTGCTCACTGAGCGCCTGCGCCATGGCGCGGCGAATCCACCACGTCGCGTAGGAAGCAAACCGTTCCGGGCGCTGCCCGCTGAACCGCTCGGCAGCGCGCAGCAGTCCGAGATTGCCTTCCTGGATTAAATCTGTCAGTCCGAGTCCCCGGTGCGTGTAGTGCTTGGCAACCGACACCACCAGCCGCAGATTGGTTTCCACCAGCCGCTGCCGCGCTGCCGCCGCCCGGTCAAACATCTGCCGCGCCTGCGCCAGGGTGCGCGCGATGCCCTCCGGCTCGGCGGCCGTCAGCAGCCACGCGGCGTTGGTACGCCGTCCAGCCTCCAGGGCTTCAAGCAGGGACGTGTAACCGGTACGGGAAAGCGGCACATCCAGCACGGCCCGCGACAGGACAATCCGCGCCCGGGCCAGGCGGCGGCGCTGCCAGTCCGCCGATGCCGGCAGATCAGCCACGGCGGACAACAGAGACCACTCATCCTGAACGGCTTCCAGCGCCTGCCGTACACGCGCCACAGCCTCGTCAAGGGCCGCCTCCAGAGAAGCAGCTTCCGACGATGCTGTTTCGCCCGGCTCCGGCCCGGCTGCCGTTCCCGACAGATCAAACCAGCGGGCTGCCGCACTCTCTCCCTGCGCCAGGGCTTCTGCTTTTTCAATAAGCAGGACCGCTGTGGCCGGCAGGCGGGAAAGCTGCTTCCGAAACCGCGCCTCAGCGCGGCGGATGCCGGCCACCAGTGCGGCTTCATCTTCGGCGGACAACGTGGCAATCCGTCCCATTTCCTGAAGGTACGGGCGCAGCGGGTCTTCAAAAAAGGCGGTCGGCGACGCCGGCGCTGTAGGGGCGGTTCCGTGAACCGCCCCTGCCGGCGGAACCGCCCCCGCCAGCGGAACCGCCCCTGCTGGCAACGGGCGTTCATGTTCCTCTCCCACGCGAATGCCACGCCGCTCCAGCGCGGACAGCAGCGCCTCGATGACCGCGACATCGGTCATCCCCGGCGGCAGCAGGGCATTGAGTTCGTCATAGGACAGAAAAGCCCGGCCACGCGCGGCGGTTATCACTTGCGTCACAAGCGGCTGGGTCGTCTCACCGGTCATGGCTTTTTCTGCCGATGGTGCAGCGCCGCCAGACGCGCCCGTTTGAGCTGCAACCGTTCATGGACGTAGGCCAGGGCACGGTCATCGGCATTGGATTCCTCCGCCTTCTGCACATTCCGGTGCATGGCAGCGCTCTGGTGTTCCAGCCGCCGCTGCTGAAGCACCAGCAATCCGTCTTCCAGAATGGAACGGTACTTTGCCAGCGCCGTGTCGTCGGCCGGCGGCTCGGCCCCCAGCAGCAGTTCGGCCATGTGGTTTTCCATTTCCCGGTCCAGCGGCGTTGGCGTGTGGTCGGCTTCCGCAAGGAAATCAAACTGCCCGTGGGCGTTTCCGCTGGTTTCGGCCCGCTGCCAACGGGCCACCGCCGCGGCCAGCGGGCTGTAGTCAAACGGCTCGCCTTTCAGATAGACCTCCCGCACTGCGCGGAAAAACACCCGTCCCGAAAGCATGCTGATGAGTTCGTCATCCAGTGCGGCAAACGCCAGTTCGCACAGCGGCGGATGGGATAGCAACACCTGAAGCACCTGCCGCTCGGCCAGCGTCAGCTTGGCCGCCACCTCGACGGTTTCCACCGCCAGCTCAGTGCGCCGCTCACGGGCGGACTGCTCCAGGGCCGTACGAATCAACCCTACATCCAACTGAAGCCGGTCAGCCAGCCGTTCGGCCGCCAGCGCGCGCTCGATGGGATCGTTGAGTTTGGCAATGTATGGCAGCACAGCATTGACGGCCTGGGCCCGCCCGGCCGGGCGCGTCAGGTCGTACTCCAGTCCCGCCGCATCCGCCAGATATTCCACCAGCGGCTGTGACTGTCGGAGGCAGGCGCGGTAGGTGCGGACGCCCTGGGCCCGCACGAAATCATCCGGGTCCTTGCCCTCCGGCAGATGGAGCACGTTGACGCGAAACCCCTGCTCCAGCAGCAGCTCAAAGCCACGCCGGGTGGCCGCCTGTCCGGCGCGGTCACTGTCGAAGTTGATGACGACTTTGGGCGTTTCCAGATACCGCCGCAACTGGCGCACCTGCGCCTCCGTCAGCGCCGTGCCCAGGGTCGCCACGACGTTGTGAACGCCCTCCTGATACAGGCGCAGAAAGTCCATGTAGCCTTCCACCAGAATGGCAAAGCCGCTGCGCCGGATGGCTTCCTTCGCCAGATGCAGCCCGAACAGGTGCTTTCCCTTGACGTAGAGCGGCGTTTCCGGCGAGTTGAGGTACTTTGGCTCGCCGTCGCCCAGTGTGCGTCCCCCAAAGGCCACGACGCGCCCCTGCGAATCGGCAATCGGAAACATGACCCGTCCCCGGAAGCGGTCGTAGCCACCGCTGCCACTTTCCCGTGGCGTGATCAGACCGCTGCGTTCGAGGTCGGTCAGGCTTGCGCCGTGGCCGCGCAGAAAGTTCAGCAGCGCATCCCAGCGGTCGGGGGCATAGCCGAGGCCGAGCGTGGCAATCGTGGACGACGCCACCTCACGCCGCGCCAGATACTCGCGGGCGGCATAGTGTTCCGGGGCGGCAAGCTGGCTCTGGAAAAACCGCAGGGCCAGTTCGTGCAGGCGCAGCAGCCGCTCCCGTTCTTCCGCTTCCGGCAGCGCCCCTTCCTGATGCGCCCCTTTCCCGTGTGCCGGCGGGGCGGCCGGACGGGCTTCCGGCAGCGGCAGGCCGCACACTTCGGCCACGATGCGCACGGCTTCGGCAAAGCCGACATTCTCCATGCGCATCACGAAGGTGAACACATCACCGCCGATGCCGCACCCAAAACACTTGAACACCTGCTTGCCGGGATGGACGTTGAAGCTGGGCGTTTTTTCGCTGTGGAACGGACAGCAGGCAAGGTAGTTCGCGCCGCGCTTGCGCAGCGTGACATAGCCGGAAACCACGCGCACGATGTCCGCCTGGGCGCGCAGATCGTCAACGGTTTGGCGGTCAAGCAACATGGTGAAGCACCTGTTTCAGAGACGCCCATGGCTACCTTGCAGCGCCCCCGGATGCAAGCCCGCCATACCAATTCCGCCCGCGCCGAACGTTCCGGTTGACCACGTTGCGGCGGCATGTTTTTGTCGGAAAACAGGTTTTCCAGACCGGAGGATTGCCGTGCAGGACATCAGGCTCACCGTCACCGGACACCGTACGTTTGGCAGCTACGGCCACCTCACGCTGACGGCGGAGACCCCGCTGACATTTGCGCCGGGACAGTTCGCCATGCTCAAACCGGCCGGTGCACTTGACCCCATGTGGCGACGCGCCATGGCGATTTACCGCCTGCGGCGCAGCGGGGCCGGCAGCCAGGTTGAGTTCATCTATCAGGTCTTCGGGCGCGGCACACAGGCGTTGCGGCGCGTACACGCGGGCGATGCCGTGCAGGCGCTGCTTCCGCTGGGGCGGCCGTTCGACATTGCCCCCGTGGCTGTTGGCGGACGCGAAGCCCTGCTCGTTGCCGGCGGTGTCGGGAGTGCGGCGCTGCTTGCGCTGGCCGAACAGCTCAAACGGGAACATGTGACCACGCGCCTGTTTCTCGGCGGACGCTCCACCGTGGACCTCATCGGGCTGGAGGATTTCACCGCGCTGGGTATTCCGGTTCATGTCGCCACGAATGATGGCTCACGCGGCGTCAGGGGCTTTGTCACCACACCCTTCGAGCGGTTTCTTCATGACCACGCGGATGAAGTACGCAGCGGGAAGTTCGTCGTCTATGCCTGCGGCCCCGGGCCGATGCTGGCGCGGGTGGCGGCGCTGACGGCTGCGGCCTGCGTACTGACCTACGTTTCGGTTGAGGAACGCATGGCCTGTGGCTTTGGCGTCTGTGTCGGATGCGTCGTTGCCGTCAGGGGTCAGGAGGGCGCGACGGACTACCGCCGGGCATGTGTTGAAGGCCCGGTTTTCCGCGCCGACGAACTCGAATGGACTTGAATGGACATAAGCCACCGCTAGCCGGCGCGTTCTTCCGGCCCCATGGTTTCCAGAAACAGGGATTCGAGTGACGGGCGCTGCACCCGTACGCCATAGACCGCCGCCCCTCGTTCAACCAGCCAGCGGACGATGCCCGGCACGGCGGTTTCCTGTTCCAGTTGCAGCCAGACTTCACGTTCTGCCGTACGCAGCACGCGGCCGAAGGCAGCCAGTCCCCGGACGAGTTCCGGTGGGACTTCGCCAAGGCGCAGGTGCAGTTCCGGTGTGAGCCCCTCCCGCAGCGCGGTTTCGTGAACCACCCGGCCGCGTTTGAGAAACACAACGCGGTCGCAGACGGCTTCGACATCGCCCAGAATGTGTGAGTTGAAAAAAACCGTGACGCCTTCGCTGCGCAGCCGCACGATGAGATCGCGCACGAGAATGCGCCCGATGGGATCAAGCCCGGACGTTGGCTCATCGAGAAAGACGAGTTTGGGCTGATGGATGAGCGCCTGGGCGAGTCCCAGCCGTTGCTGCATGCCCTTGCTGTAGGTGCCTACCGGGCGGTCGGCGGCATCGGCCAAATCCACCTGTGCCAGCAGGGTCTCGATGCGCTTGGCGCGCGCGGTCGCCGGCAGCCCGTGCAGTTGCCCGTGAAAATTGAGCAACTCGCGGCCGGTCATCCAGTCGTGAAAGCGGAAGTGTTCGGGCAGGAAACCCACCCACCGGCGCGCTTCCCGCGAGCCGACGGGATGCCCCAGAACGAAGCCGCGTCCGGCCGTCGGATGGACAAGGCCCAGCAGCATTTTCATGGCCGTGGTCTTGCCCGCGCCGTTCGGGCCGAGAAACCCGAACACCTCGCCGGCAGCCACGCGCAGCGAAAGGTCGGCGACGGCCACCTTGCGGCCGAACACCTTGCGCAGACCTTCCGCTTCAATCACCCAGTTTCCGGCGGTCACAGCCAGCCCCGGAACCGGCTCCGGCCCCTACTGCAACGCGCCGGCGATGGTGAGAGCTTCCTGTTCGGTCAGGTTGCCGCTCAGGACGAACACCTGGTCGCCTTCCGTCCAGGCCAGCGTTGTTGCCCGCGCTGGCTGCCAGCGACGGTTGCGCCGTGGCGCTTCTTCAACGGCGTGCGGTGTCAGCAGAAAGCCCGGCTGCCCGCGCACGATGACCTGCTGCAGATCGTGGAAGCGGGCCGGGATGGGCAGCACGAAGGTCGAACGCCAGTCGGTCGTGGCGGCGACGCGGTGGGCGGCTTCGGCATCCATGCCGAGCATCCGCAGGTAGGCGTAGCCAAACGGCGTCAGCGATGTCCCTTCCGGCAGGCTGACTTCGGGCAGGCGCGCCTGCACCAGCGCGAACCGGTGTTCGTCGCCACGGGCAAAGCTGGTTTCCACGCGCCCGCCCAGCCGGAAAGCAATGGTTTGGCCGTCGAGTGAAGCCGGCAGCAGGGCGTCCCGCAGTTCGAGGAAGTCGAGCACCTGATTGGCAAAGCCAACGTCCACCTTGAAGCGCGCGCCGCCGCCGCTGGACGTGGCGCGCATGTCCTGCATGGTGACGCCCTCCGGCAACCACGCCGGCGTACGGATAGCCATACCCGCCACCTGACCGGCTTCCCTGGCTGAGTTCACCCGCGCGGACCTGACCTTCGGCTCTGCGACTTCGACGTTTTCAGCGACGAGCGCCGGCAGGTCAAACTTCGACTGTACCCGGTTGAGGCGCTCCCGCAGGGCGGTCATCTGCTGGTCATCGAGACCGATGGCGACGACACGCGGCAGGCGGAAAGCGTCCAGGAAGGACTGTCCGACGGCGCGTACCGTTGGGGAAAACAACGCGGCCGAGACGAACACCCCACCGACGGCAGCCGCCCACCAGACCGGGCGGCGGACGGAAAAAACGCCTTCAGACATTGGCTTTGGCTCCTTGCTGGCAACGGAAATCAGGCTTCTGAAGCTGGTTTCTGTATGGCACGGATGGGTTGCCGGCGCAAGCTTTCCGGCCTGTGGGCCGGGTAAAGATTTGTTCATCCGGCATCTGTTCAGGCGGCACGCTTTCCGGTCAGCCGGGCGACGACGGCAGCGTAGCGGTCGCTGATGGAGGGTTGCCCGCGCAGCGCCAGGGAAAATCCTTCCGGGCGGCGTTCCCAGACGGCATCGCGCAGGGCATCCATGCGTTCGGTCAGCCGGGCTTGCAGATGGCAGGTCAGCGCGGTGATGTCGTGGACTTCAGCGCCACGGATCAGTTCACCGGGACCGAAATCGAGAAACACTTCGGGGCGCGGCTGGTCGTGGAACTCGTAGCGGATGGCGGTCGGAACGGCGATGCAGGCGGTTGTCCGGCGCAGGATGTGGGCTGCGCCGGGCAGAAAAGTCAGGGGGCGTTTGTCGGGCGGGACGATTTCGCCCTGGGGGAAAATCCACAGGGCGGTTGAGGGAGCCGCCAGGCGTTCACTGGCATAGCGGATGGACCGGGCTACGTCGCGGGCATCGGCGCGGTTGACGGAAAAGCCGCCCATCCAGCGGAAAAACCGGAAGGTACGGAGGGTGGTTTCTTCGCCCATCATGTAGCCGTCGCGTCCGGTACGGCGGACGACAAAGAAGGCCAGCAGGGGGTCCCACCATCCCGGATGGTTGGCGTAGATGAGCAGCGGCCGGCGTGGTTCGGCGGTGAACACGTCAACGCCGCGCCACCAGACGGCGTGGAAGGCGCGGCGCAGCAGGTGTTGGTTGTAGGCGTGGACGACGCGCTGAAAGAGCGGTGAAGGCTGGGCCGGCAGCACGGGCTGGAGCGTGACCTGGATGCTTATGGAATGCCTATGCTTTGAAGCGCCTGTGCTGTGGAGCGCCTACGCTTCGGGCAGCGGGCGGTTGTGGGCATCCACCTTGACGACGCGGGGTTTGAGGTGGCGGGCTTCTTCGTCGGTAAACAGCCCGTAGGAAATGATGATGACGAGATCGCCGGGCGTACCGAGCCGCGCGGCAGCGCCGTTGAGGCAGATGGTGCCGGAGCCGCGTGGGCCGGAAATGGCGTAGGTCTCGAAGCGGGCGCCGGTGTTGATGTTGACGACAGAGACT
Organism: Chloracidobacterium sp. N; assembly: GCF_018304765.1. Lineage (NCBI taxonomy): Bacteria > Pseudomonadati > Acidobacteriota > Blastocatellia > Chloracidobacteriales > Chloracidobacteriaceae > Chloracidobacterium > Candidatus Chloracidobacterium aggregatum. The sequence goes on along the minus strand of NZ_CP072642.1, from coordinate 226,091 downwards.
TTTTCGTTGGGGAGGATGTCGGCGGCATCGAGCAGGTCCTGGTCAACGGTCAGGCTGCCGGTGTAGTTGAGGTTGGCTTCGGTCACCGTGGCGCGGTGAATTTTGGATTTGTGCATCAGGCGGAACATAAGCGTTTTGCGTCCGCGCGCTGTTCCCGGATGTGTGGGGCGCAGCGCGTACTGTAGGGAAAATCGGCTGGGGAAACATAGCGGAATCCGGCGTGTGTCGTGCATGTTTTTCTTGCCGGGAGCGCATGCGTCCCTGGGAGCGCGGGCGTCCCGCCCGCGTGGGCATTGGGCATCACACGATTCGGGGGTTGAAATCCGTCGCGGGTTTGAACCCACGATGGATTTCAGGCGTCGCTACGCGACGCGGGGCGATGTGACACCGTTTTCCCGGCGTTGAAACGCCGGGCTAAATTCAATCGTCGCTAACGCGACGCGCTTGGGCGCGCGGGCGTCCCGCCTGCACGGATTGCGCGACGTATCGGACGCCCCCTGCCGGTGGCATTCATCCGTCGCTACGCGACGGGAAACAATTGGGGGCGACGTGATCCGTGGGTTGCCCCCCCGAATCCGTGGGTTGAAACCCACGGCTAAATTCAGTTGCCGCTGACGCGGCATGGTTTCCCACTTCGCGGCCCGTTCCCACTTCGCGGCCCGTAGGTATTCCCACCCCGCATTTCCGTGGGCATCCCCAAATCTTCATCGTTGCGTACGGGCAGCCACCACCCCGCCAGGTTGCCCCCCTCGCGCAGGGAAAACGTGCCGCATCGGCCCGCGTCGCGTAGCGACGGTTGAATTTATTGGAATCTCCATCGTCGCGTAGTGACGCCTGATTTTAGCCGTGGATTTCAACCCACGGATCGCGGTGATGCCCCCATTCCCATGCGGGCCAATGCGGGCGGGACGCCCGTGCTCCCGGCAATCAGCGCAGGAAAATATCCACGTAATCGGTCACGCCATCACACGGGTTGTCCATCTGCTGCAACCGCCAGAAACGCCGCTTCCCCTTGATGGCAAACGTCATATCGCCTTCGCGCAGGCATGGCTCGCCACCGTTGATGTGGCTCACGCGCGTGACGATCCTCCCCCGAAAGTCAAACGTCCGGTCCTCAACGCGCGTCACAATGCCATCCACCTCGACGAAATCCCCGGTCCGACGGTCGCGCTGCGCCCCCTGTATCACCAGCAGCCCCTGCCGGTCCGTCACCGTGAGATCACCGGACTTTTTTGGCTCAAACCAGCTTATCCACTGCAACTGGAGCTTGTGCTGCCCCAGGAGCTGGGCATAGCCCGTCCGGCTGTTGACAATCGTCCCCTGCCGCCCTTCCCCCGTGCGGTCCGCATCCTGAAGCCCCATACCCTGCGCGCCCACCCCAACCGCCAGCGCCAGTGCCCACACGACCCCCATCCACCGCAACCGGCTTGTTGACATGATGTTTCTCCTGCGATGACCAATGAATGGCTACCTGGCGCGGCCAGGCACGTCCGAAATGTCCAGCGGGTCGGGCGCTGACGGCTCCGGTTCAGGACGCGGCGGCGTCAGCACTACGCTGTCAATAAGGCGCGTCCGGCCAAAGTGCGCGGCAATGGCCACCAGCGCCGGTTGGGTAATCTCCGTGATGGGTTCCAGCGTCTGAGCATCCACAACCTCAACGTACTCCACCTCGGCCAGCGGCTCCGTCATAAGCTGCCCGTGCACCCGCTCCCGAATCACCGCCGGATTCGTTTCCCCCGCCGCAAACAGTTCCTGCGCCAACTCCAGCGACCGGGGCAACACCACGGCCGCGCGCCGCTCTTCCGGCGAAAGCCGGGCGTTGCGCGAACTCATCGCCAGCCCGTCGGCTTCCCGTACCGTCGGGCAAAAGACCAAATCCGGCGGAAAGTACAGGTCCCGCGCCATCTGCGCCACCACGCGGCACTGCTGATAGTCCTTCAGACCAAAATAGACCCGGCGCGGCAGCGTAATCATCAGCAGCTTCGCCACGACCGTCGCCACGCCGCGAAAGTGTCCGGGACGATGCCGACCACACAGCGGTTGCGAAACCCGCGTCACCTCCACAAAGGTCTGTGCGTCGGGCGGATACATCGCCGCCGCACTCGGCATGAACAGAATGTCCACGCCAACCGTGCGGGCAATCTCCAGGTCAGCCGCTTCATCGCGCGGATACCGCTCGAAATCCGAAGGGTCGTTGAATTGCAGCGGATTGACGAAAAGCGACACCACGCACACGTCATTTTCCTGCTTGGCGCGCCGCATCAGGGAAACATGACCATCGTGGAAAGCCCCCATGGTCGGCACCAGCCCGATGCGAATGGCTTTGTCCCGCAACGTCAGCGCCGTCTGCTGCATTTCGTGCGGTTCCCGAATGATCTTCATCGCAGTCCCCTCTCCACAAGCTTCAGGCGTCACCGGCAAAACCAGTGATCATCGGCATCCGGCCAGCATGACGGCGAGACATTACGCAGCGCGTTGCACCGGCGCAAATGGTTTTTTCGGCAACTCACGCCAGCCGCCGGCCGCAGTTGCGGCACCGGAGACACTCTTCCTGAAACAGAAAACCAACCCAAAACAGCGGCCAGCACAACAACAGCAGCAGGGCGAAAATGACCCACCCGGCCGGTGACGTGCGATAGGTAATGCGCGGCGGCAGGGTTGTCCGGCAATAAGGACACGCAAAACCGCCAACCACCACCACGGGCTGAACCGGCAGCGGATGTGCCAACGGCGGAGACACCGGCGGCGGCAACGGCATTGGCGGAGGAGCCGCCGTTTGCGATGCACCGTATGGCGAACCGTATGGCGGCGGCAGCGGCTGTTTGTGTGGCGGTGGTGCAGGCTTCGGCGGTGGCACTGACGGCGGGGGCGGAGCTGGCGGCGGACCGGACGGCGCAACCCCAGCCGAACCCAGGTAACTGGGATACTCAAAGATCGAAGCCCCGCAGCGCAGACACCGGCTGGCAGCCGTTTCATTCACCTGTCCACAGTTGACACAGACAATCATGACTGCCCCCCGGACGTAGCCTTACGCCTCTTTTTTCACCTTGTTTTCCGGTTTCAGATCATCCGCCGGCCGCAGGTCATCGAAGCTGATACGCGCCAGAACCGGCCCGCCGGCCGGCAGGCCGTTCCACGCAAACACCACCTCCGGCGCTGGCTCCCGCGTCGGCAGGTTCGGCGCACTTCCGGTCGCGGAGACTTCCCGCCGTGGCTCGACCACCGCCAGTATCCGCAGCATGTCGTGCAGGTGACGTGGCGTGTTGCCAAACTCGGTGGCCGCCTCCGGTGTCACCAGCCGCACCAGCACCCCGGACTTGACCAACCGGTTCAGCAGCGACGCCGCCTGGGTCACGCCGGTTTCAAAGGCCGCCAGCTCAGCATCGCTCAAATCACGCGCCGGACGCGGGTCAAACCGCACCGTCACCCGGCGCTCATCCTCGCGCAGACGGTCACGCACCATAAGCCGGCGCGTTTTCGCCGTGGCCTTCCAGTCAATGTCGCGCCGCCGGTCGCCATCGCGGTACTGCCGGATGGCGTAGAGGTCCGCCCCCAGCCCGCGCCGGTTCGTCTCCCGCGCCCCCAGCGCCTCCGACAACGCCTTTGGGACGGAAACCGCTGCATCCACCGCCGGATACACCACAATCGTCCCGGAAGCTGCAAAACGGCGCGTCTTCTGCAGAAAGCCAAAGGGAAACTTCGTCGTCACCGTGAAACCCGTGATGTTGTACTGACCACGCGCCGGAAACCGGTGCTCGATGGTCTGGCGTACTCTGGCGCGCGGCCCGACGATGACGAAGTGAACAAGGTTGTCCAGTTTTGCGGCTTCCACCCGGGGCCTGTCCTGCGGCTTGTTCTGTGGCTTGCCGCCCCATGGCCACCACCGTTTGGCTGCGGCCTGGGCGGTCGTCCGCGGGCCAGCCTTCTGTGACAGCCGGACGCCCACAGTCAACGACATCGAAGGCACAAGGTATTTCTGATTGGCAACGCTCACCTCCAGCACCGCCGCCTGTCCGGCGTGGATGTGCTCCGGGAAGCGCAAACCCACCGTCAACCCACGCAACATGCTTTCGGAGACAATCCCCGACGCCACGATGACGCTGATGAGAATGGCAAAAATCAGGTACAGCAGATTGTTGCCGGTGTTGAAGGCCGACAGCGCCACAACCACCGTCAGCAGTACAAAAAAGGCCGTTTCCTGCGTCGGAGCATAGCTGATGTCCAGGCGGGCCAGCTCCATACGGACGCGGCGGGCCAGCTTGGGAACGACATACAACCCGGCGAGGGCAGCCAGGACGAGCGACAGGATAAACAGCCACTCGGCAAGCCAGGCAAGGTAGATAGACAGGAGCTGGGCGAGAAAGGCCAGCGCCAGAGCCAGCAGCGAGCCGCCAAACAGCAGGCTGGTGATGACAAACGTGATAGCCGCGCTTTTGAGTTCCGCGCGAAATTCAGGCGAAGCGAGGCGCTCGCGGAAAGTTGCCAACATGTGAATCCAAAGGCGTCGGATTCAGGCCGCCTGCGAGCTGTCGGCTTCCGGCAGCAGCGCACGAATGGCGCGGACGACCCGCTGCACGTCGGCTTCATCCTCAAAGGCCAGCATGACGAGTTCATAGCCGGTGTAAATGCACACCAGCCCGTTGCCAAACAGCCAGACCGTTTCCAGAACCGGATTGCCCCCCAGCACGATGCTGATTGGAAACCCCACGATCCGTCCCGGTGAAAAGATTTCCGCCCAGAGCGCCGTCCCCAGGGCGACGTTGAACGCCCCCAGCAACGGCGCGCCCACGTAGCGCGCTGCCTTCCGCTGAAAGGCAACCCGCGCCTGCGCCGCTTCGTCCAGCCTGCCTTCGGCCACCAGCCGTTCCTGCTCGCGCAGAAAGCGCATGTAGCGTTCTGCAAGCTGCTTGGCCCCATAGGCGGCAAGACCACTGTGAAACACCCAGTGCCGCGACTGCCCCAGAATCACCCGGTCAAGCCCCGGAAAGGCCGCGCCCAACCGGAAACCCAGCAGCAGGGACAACCCCATCACCGCCGACGTACCGGGATTGGCCACAACCCACTCCCGCGCCTTGCGGTAGCCGTCGCGGGTTTCGACCGTCGCGTGAAACACGCGCGAACCAAAGTTGTAGGCCTCTTCCGCCCGGCTGTAGTACTTGTGCGCCGTCTCCCGCACGGCATCAAACGCTTCACCGGCCCGATCCACCACCTCGGAGGCCTTCTCGCCACCGGTACGCAGGGTCTCCGCCCCGACTTCGGTCACTTTGTCGGCCACCTTTTCTGCCGCCTGTTTGAGGTTTTCCGTCACGTGGTGCTTTTCATCGAGGTTCCTGAACTCGTCGCGTACCGTCTCCACCACCCGCGCCATGGTGTCCGTCACGGTCTGCGCATCGGGCAACCGCTCTGAAACTTCCCCGACGGCCTGGGTAACTTCCTGCACCACTTCGCTGACGACTTCCGGCGCGTTTTCGGCAGCCCGCTGAAAGCTCGCCGAAAGCTGTCCGGTTGCCCGCCGGACCTCCTCCGTCAGCTTTTCGGTCTGCTCGACCGTCTTCTCGACGGTTTTCCCGATGGCCTCCGACAGTCCCAACTGCGCATCCACTTCCTCGGCCTTGCGCTGGATTTTGCGTCGCCACTCACTGAAACGGTCGAAGTAATCCGTCATGACGCACCTCCCTGCCGGACTGTCCGGCCAAAATGCGGGCAGGATGCCCGCGCTCTCAACTCATCTGCGGGCAGGATGCCCGCGCTCCCAGGCTCGTCGCGTAGCGACGGTTGAATTTAGCCGTGGGTTTCAACCCACGGATCACATACGCCCCCAACCCCCCCCGTCGCGTAGCGACGGTTGAATCCGCCCGTTGGATTCATGCGGGCAAGGATGCCCGCGCTCCCAGCCATCATGCGGGCAGGATGCCCGCCCTCCCAACTCATCATGCGGGCAGGATGCCCGCGCTCCCAGGCTCGTCGCGTAGCGACGGTTGAATCCGCCCGTTGGATTCATGCGGGCAGGATACCCGCGCTCTCAACTCATCACGCGGGCAGGATGCCCGCCCTCCCAGACTCGTCGCGTAGCGACGGATGAATTTAGCCGTGGGTTTCAACCCACGGATCACATACGCCCCCAACACACCCCCCGTCGCGTAGCGACGGTTGAATCCACCCGTTCGATTCATGCGGGCAAGGATGCCCGCGCTCCCAGGCTCGTCGCGTAGCGACGGTTGAATCCGCCCGTTGGATTCATGCGGGCAAGGATACCCGCGCTCTCAACTCATCACGCGGGCAGGATGCCCGCGCTCCCAGCGCGCTCCCAGGCAGTCAACGCCTGAACATCACAGCGGTCACCTGCAAAGCCACCGCCTGGTTTTCCGCGCCGCGCAACTCCACTTTCTCATCGGTAATCCTGAGTGAAAAGCCGCCGGCCGCCGTCACACGCATTTCATTGCCGGCCGGGAGGCGCACCGTCAAAGCCGGCGCCGACTCACAGGCAAAGGTACACGAAAGCGTATCGCCGCCCTTGGTGATGAGCGCCTTGCGGTCGCCACAAGGCATGTCCAGCTTGTTTTTACGGTACTTGACGCGGGCACGCAGCGGTTCGACGGTTGCTGTCAGGTCATCCCGCAGAACGGGCTGGAACGCCGTGTGAAAGTACTTCTCCCGGTAGTCCGGGTGACTGAAAATCAGCTCAAAGTCGCGCAACTCCCGTCCGGCCGACACCTGAAGCGTGTAGTACCCCTCGGCATCGGTCAGCGTCCGGTAGTCGTCATATTTCGTCCGTATATTCACCTGGGCGTTGACCAGCGGTTGCTTTGTCTGGGCATCCAGGACCCGCCCGCGCACGGTCAGCGAGCCGGCCGCCACCGAAAACTGCGCCGGCGCTTCGCCCGCGCCGCTGCCCAGCACCAGCCACCCCAACCCCATCAGGGCGAATACTCGTAAAGGCTTCATACCACGCACACTCACTCCTCCGGTGCGGACGACGTTACCACATCCGCTGCTGGGAGTTCGATGCGCGTCACGGTGCGCGGACTCGGCCCGCGTCGTTCGACTTCCAGCCAGAGAGTTCCGGCCGGGAGGTCGCACCGGGCGCGTGGTATCTCGAAAAACAGAAAGCCATCGGCGCGCTCTCCGGCGGCCACAGTGCCCGTCGTCGGAAAGCACGAGTCGGTGTAGCGCTGGCGAAACGTCTGGTAGCCATCCACACTGTAGGCGCGGATGCCGTAGGACTTCATCAGCCGCTTTTCGGATTGCCGGACGGACAGTAGCTGCCAGGTTTGTCCCGCCGCATCACGCAAGCGGAAGCGGAAGGCGTTGAGGTCTAGTGGTGCGGCCGTGCGTACGTCCAGCCAGACATACACCGGCAGCATCCCGGCCGTCAGATGATTGGCGTCAAAGCGGTCCACGAGTTCGTTGCCATCCCAGACGGCACGGGCGCGCAGAACGTAATCGGTTTCCGCAACGGCCACGGCCCGGGTTTCAGACACCGGCGGGTCCGTTTTGGGACGGACGCGAAACGGCTCACGGGCGCAGGCAGCCAGCAGCAGCCCCAGCAGGGCCGCGCCCAGCCGCCAGCGCCAGCCGCCGGATGCCGATTCACGGCCGAAATGCAACCCACACGCCATAGACCAGAAGTTCACACGTCTGACAGACCGCACCCAGCGCATCGCCGGTAATCCCACCCAGCCAGCGCCGAAAACGAAAGGCCGCCATCATGACGAGTACCGCCGCCAACGCCAACAGCAGACTGCCCAACCAGCCGCCCACGCCGAGCACGATTGCCCCGCCGGTCAGCAGCGCCCCCAACACATGCCGCCCCTGGAGCGCCTCGATGAAGCGTCCCTTGCCACCTTCAGCCCGCGCATAAGGCTCCTGCCACGCCAGCCAGACAATCGTCATCCGGGCCAGACATGGCGCAACCATCACCGCCCGGCACAGCGACTCCACGTGCTGAAAACTCCGTAGCGCCACAAACTGGGCCAGAACGGCCACCACCAGCGCCAGCACGCCGAACGTCCCGATGTGCGGGTCCTTCATGATGGCCAGCCGCTGCTCTGGCGACCAGCCGCCGCCCAGCGCGTCCACCGTGTCGGCCAGCCCGTCGTAGTGCAATGCCCCGGTGACGAGTACCGTCGTGGCAATGAGCAGCAGGGCCAGCGCATCCGGCGCAAGCACCGGGTGCAGCACGAGAATGAGTGCCGCCTGCCCCGCGCCCAGCAGCGCCCCGACCAGCGGGAAAAACACCATGGCAGCCGCCAGTGTCCGGCCGTCCGGGTGCGCCCAGGCCGGTATCGGCAGGCGCGTCAGGAACGCCACCGCTGCCAGAAACAGCCGCAGGACGGTCACGGATGCAAACTCACCAGCGTGGCCCCGTCTCCGCCCTGCCGCCGGTCGGCGCGGGCAAAGCTTTCCACGTGCGGGTGTGTCAGCAGAAAGGCTTCCACGGCCTTTCGCAGGGCCCCCGTGCCAATGCCGTGAATGACCCGCACCTGGGTGAGTCCGGCCAGCGCGGCGCGGTCAAGGTAGCGGTCAAGGGCATCCGTGGCTTCATCCGTCGTCAGCCCGATGAGATTGATTTCGGAGGGCACCTGCCCTTCCAGCGTCACGTCGTGCATGGCCACCAGCGTTTGCCGCGCCGGGGGCGCGGATGGTGCCGGCTGGGACTTCGTCGGCGGGAGCTTGGCCAGGGTCGTCGCCGGCACTTTCAGACGCAAAGCGCCACTGGTGACGGTCACTTCTTCGCCGGAAATGGCTTCAACCTGCCCGACCGTCCCGAAGGCCGTGCGGACGCGGTCGCCGGGACGCAGTTCCGCCGCCGTCCTGACCGGCTGTGCCGTCAGCGATTCCGCCACCAGCGCCCGCTGCGCGGCTTTGGACTTCTGCGGACGCCGTGCGGCCACTTCGGCCGCAAGCGAGGGCTTGTCCAGTGGCTTGTCGGCCGCGGCGTCGGCCTTGACCTCGGCCGCCGTGGCTTCCAGTTGGCGAACGGCCTCCCGGCGCAGACGTTCGCGGGTTTCGGCCTCACTGATGCGCTCCAGCAGCGATGCCAGCCGCGCTTCAAACGCCGTGGAAAGTTGCTGTACGCGGGTCTCGAAATCGGCCTGCCGGGCGGCATCGCGCGCCAGAAACTCCTGTTCGAGCCGGGCATAGCGTTCGGCCAGCGCGGCGCGCTCTTCGTCCAGCGCGGCAGCGGCGTCACGGGCTTCCGTCACCCGGCGTTCGAGTTCGGCGACATACTGCGCCAGGATGACCTCCCGTTCGCGCAGATAGCTCTGCGCCTGTTCAATCAGCGCCTCCGGCAGGCCCAGGCGGCGGGCAATGACCAGTCCGCTCGAACTGCCGACGGCGTTCAGATGAAGCTGATACGTCGGCGTCAGGGTTTCCAGATCGAAGGCCACAGCGGCGCTGATGACGCCCGGCGTCGAATCGGCATAGATTTTCAGGGCGTTGAAGTGGGTCGTCGCCAGGACGTAGGCCCCGCGTGTCCGAAAATGCTCGATGAGCGCCTGCGCCAGCGCCGCGCCTTCGTCCGGGTCCGTACCTGTTCCGGCTTCATCGAGCAGCACCAGTGCTGGCGGCGTCAACTCGGCCGCCACCCGGGCCAGTTTGGTGATGTGGGAAGAAAACGTCGAAAGGTTTGCCACCAGCGACTGCTGATCGCCAATGTCGGCGTTAACCTGCCGCAGCACCGGAAGCTCGGCCGCCTGTGCCGGAACGTGCAGCCCCGACTGTGCCAGCAGGACACACAATCCGACCGTTTTGAGCACGACCGTCTTGCCGCCGGCGTTGGCCCCACTGACAACGAGCGCCCGCTGCGCGGCATCCAGCGTCAGACTCAACGGCACGACTTCGCGCCCCTGCGCCTGAAACGTCAGCATCAGCAACGGATGCCGCGCGGCCGTGAGCTGAAACCGGCCGGTTTCCGAAACCGTTGGCTCGACGGCGCGCAAACGCTCGGCCAGACGGGCTTTGGCCACCACCAGGTCGAGTTCGCCCAGCGCCGTCACCAACGCGGTCAGGCAGGACTGCCGGTGACGCAACTGCTGCGTGGCTTCCTGGAGCAGACGCAGGACTTCGGCTTCGATCAGCTCCTGCAGGCGGGTGAGTTCGTTGTTGAGCGGGATGGCGTCGAGTGGTTCGACAAAAGCCGTCATGCCGCTGCCCGACATCCCGTGGACGACCCCGGCCACCCGTCCCCGGTGATCATCCCGCACCGGAATGACAAACCGGCCGTGGCGCTGGGTCACAATGTCGTCAGAAAAAACGCCTTCCAGGTCGGGGCGGCGGAGCAACCGCTCCAGCCGCCGTTGCAGGCGGTCGCGCTGGACCTGCTGTTCCTGGCGGAGGCGCTGCAACTCCGGGCTGGCCCGTTCATCGAGCTGTCCGCCCGGTGCCACGATGCGGCGAACCTGCGCCAGGGTGTCCCGGAAATCGGGAATCGTCTCGGCAATCGCGCCGAGCCGTGGAAACCGCTCCCGGTGCGGGCGCAACGTCGCGCGCAGATGCAGCCCCGCCTCCATGGTTCGCGCCAGCGCATGGATTTCGTCCACGGTCAATGTGGCATTTTCCAGCCGCAGACGATCCAGCAGCGGGCGCACATCCGGCAGTTCGCCCATTCCGAAGCCCCCCTGCTCGGCCAACCAATGGCGTGCTTCCGTCGTCAACCGCAGCCGGTAGCGCACTTCAGACGGGTCGGCGCTGGGCAGCAGGTCGCGCGCCAGCTCGCGCCCGTAAGGCGTTCGTGTCTCACGCGCCAGATGTTCCCGGATGGCATCGAAATCCAGCGTCTCGAAATCGGCAGTAAAGGGCGTCCTGGATGTCACCGTGACCCGTCCGCAGGCAAAGGTTGGTGTGACTTCTGACGAAAACCGGGCGCGCTGTCAACGCCCGGAAGTCCGACGCTGGCGGCGCGAGGCGGGCCGCCGTCTCTCAAGGTTTGAGGTAGGTTTGCGCGCAGGCTTCGATGGCGTGGGCCGTATCAAGGGTCAGCGCCTGTGCCATGAACTGTTCGGCATCCCGGACGGACAACCGGCGCAACGTGGACTTGAGCTGTGGCAGGGCGGCTGGCGACAGGCTGAACCGGCGGATTCCCAGACCAAGCAGGGCGAAGGCACAGACCGGCTGGGCCGCCATCTCGCCGCACATCGTCAGTGGTTTTTTGGTTTCCTGCGCCGCCCTGACAACCAGGTTCAGACTCGCCAGCACGGCCGGATGCAGCGGTTGCTGCAAGTAGCTTACCCGCTCGTTGCCCCGGTCACTGGCCAGCACGTACTGCACCAGATCGTTGCTGCCAATGGAGAGAAAATCGCTTTCCCGCGCCAGACGGTCGGCAATGAACACCGCGGCCGGCATTTCAATCATTGCTCCCAGTTCGAGCCGCCGGCGGAGCCGGTCGTCTGCGCCCAGTTCGCGGCAGACCGCCGTGAGCAACTCGCGGGCAGCACGCAACTCGGTGATGCAGGTCACACGGGGGAGCAGAATCCGTACGCGCCCGCTCGCCGCCGCGCGCACGATGGCGCGGAGCTGGGTTTTGGCAACGTTTTCGTGGGCCAGCCACCACCGGACGCCATGGAGACCAAGGGCCGGATTCGGTTCCACGATGCGCGTTTCGCCCGGCAGGGTGTCGCTGCTGAAATCAAACGTCCGAATCGTCGCGGTGTGGTCAGGTGAAGCGGTAATGACCGCCTGATAGGCCGCGCACTGGGTGTCTTCATCCGGCAGGCTGCTGGCATCACTGGAAACGATGAACTCGGAGCGAAACAGCCCAATGCTCTGCGCCCCACACCGTTCGACGCCGGGGAGTTCCGACTGGATTTCGACATTCGCCAGCAGGTGACAGGCGATGCCATCGCGTGTCACCGCCGGCAGCCGCGCCACACTCAGCCCGTCCCGGCGCAGACGCTGCTCGGCGGCGCGGCGTCCCAGATACACGGTCTGGGTTGCCCGCCGGGGATGCAGGATGACTTCGCCGTGCGAGCCATCCACGATGCAGGCGGACCCTTCAGTCGCCTGATTGAGGGCTTCCTGAACGCCAAATACCGCCGGAATGCCAAGGCTGCGTGCAATGATTGCCGTGTGCGTCATCACGCCGCCGGTATCTGTCACAAGTCCGTTCAGGTTCGTCGGATTCACCTCGGCCAGCATGGTCGGCAGGATGTCGTCGGCAAAGAGAATCGAAGGCGTATCCAACTGCGGCATGCGCATTGGTTGGCCTGACAGGATGCCAATGAGCCGCTGACCGACATCCCGGATGTCGTCCCGGCGCTGCGCGAGGTAGGCGTCCTGGATGTTGTCGAAGGACGCCAGCAGGGACTCAACCGCACGCTTGACCGCCCACTCCGCATTGATGCGGTGCTGGCGGATGTTGTCCTCGATGGCCTGCGTCAAAACCGCGTCATCAAGCATGAGAATGTATGGATCGAGCAGATAGGCCGAGCCATGTCCGACCTGTTCCCGAAAATGGTGCTGGACGCTTTCCAGATGCCGGCGGGCGCGCTGCATGGCGCGTTTGACGCGCTCGATTTCGAGTGTTACGCGGTGCGGCAGCACATGGATGAACAGCGGCGGGCGGGTCTGCGGCACGAGGCGCGCCACCTGCCCGAAACCAACGCCGGGCGAGGCGGCCAGCCCCGTGAAGTGCCGTTCGGTGTCGGTCAGTGGATTAGAAGACATGGGAGGACTCCTGGCCTTCGGAAAACAGCGCCACAACAGCCGCCATTGCCGCCGCTTCATCTTCGCCTTCGACGCGGATGACGAGCGGTGTTCCACGCGCCGCGGCCAGGAACATCACGCTCAGGATACTTCCGGCATCCACAAAGTTCGGATCATCCGCCCGGCGCAGAAGCACCCGGCTCTTGAACTGATTGACGACAGTCACTAGACGCGCCGATGGACGCGCATGCAGCCCCAACGGATTCGTCACCGTGACCAGACGCTCAAGTGGCATGGGGACCTTTCGACAATGCTGCGGAAAGCAAGGAAAAATGGAGAGCGATCAAGCCGGCCCGGATGGCGGAGACTCAACTTGTCCGCATCTGCACCAGCTCACTTGCCAGATGAATGTTCTTGCGCCCCTGTTCCGTCACGCACCGGGCAACGTCGAGCAGTGACCAGTCAGGGGGCGCCGTCGCCAGCTTGATGACCATCGGCAGGTTGACGCCGGTGACGATTTCCACCCGTACCTGCCCGCTGTAAGCCATGACGAGGTTGGTCGGCGTACCGCCAAACAGGTCCGTGAGAATGAGCACGCCACCCCCCTGATCGGCTTCCGTAATGGCGCGCTCGATGACTCCCTGCGCCATCTCCACATCATCGTGCCAGTCAATCGAGACGGCGCGCACGTGGCGGATGTCGCCGACAATCATTTCTGCGGCGTGGAGCAACTCCGTCGCCAGTTGTCCGTGAGTGATAATGACGCCGCCAACGCGGGGCATGGTGACCGTCCTGTGTTTTTTACGGGAAAGTTACGCGGCCGGAAGCCGTAACCGGTACCGGTCATAACGCAGCCGGATTCCCATCGGCAGAGCGTTATGACATTTGCGTTTTGTAACACATGTGCGACGTATCAACCAAGCCACCGGCAGCGTGTGACGGCAACGCCGGGGCCGTGTTTCGCTTATGGTTCATCCGGCAACGCAGCCAGCGCCTGCACCGCGCGTTCATCCGATTGCCGCGCCAAGCCCTGGCGTGCGGACTGGCGTACAAGGGGTGACGCATCGCGCAGGCCCTCCAGCAGCAGGGGCAGCGCATCAGGATGCCCGTCGGCCCCAAGCCGCTGAAGCAGCAGCGCCCGAATGGCTGGCTCGCTTCCGGCCACGGCCTGACGCAACACGGCCCGCCCGGCGTCACCACAGGCGAGCAGCGCATCCACCAGCTCATCCGGGGCAATGGTGAAAGCCCCGCTCTGGCGGGCCAGAAAGGGCGCCAGGGCGGCGACATCGCCGATGCGTCCCAAGGCTTCCACAGCGGCCGAACGAACTTGGCTTTCCGCATCGGCCAGCCCTTCCCGCAAGACCAACTGGCTTTCCCGGTTGGCCGGAAGCCAACCCAGAACGCGCATGGCATCGGCGCGCAACCGGGGCTGTTTCGACCGGGCGCGCTTCATGGCCCCTTCCCGCGCCGCTTCACCGAAGTCGGCCAGGGCGCGGACGAGCCACCACCGGACGGTAAAGCGGGTTTCGGCGTCCAGGCGCTGCCAGAGCAACGCCAGCATGTCTGGGTCCGGATAGCGCCGCGCCAGCGCCGCCGCCAGGGCACGGGTCTTCGGGTCGGGTGCATCGAGGGAGCGCCGCAGCTCATCCCGTATGGATTCGGGCGCCAGTTCCTGCAACGTAACGTAAGCGCCATACCACCCACGCGGGCGGCTCTGGCCGAGGGCTACCGGCAGCAGCGTCTCTGGCGCAACGGCCAGTTTCAGCAGCGATTGGCGGGCGTGAAACCGCACGAGCGCGGAAGGGTCTTCCAACGCCGCGGCCAGGGCCGGCGGAATGCGTGCGTCCTCCCAGGCATCCAGACTGTGTGCCACGGCGGCGCGGACCCGCCAGTCCGGGTGCTGAAGCGCCGCCAGCAGCGGTGTCACGGCCGACGGGGCTTTTGTCCGGGAGAGCGCCGCAACGACCTTTCCCACCACGGCCGCATCCGGGTCGCGCAGCAGCGGCAGCAGCGCGGCAACGGCGCGCTCCTCTCCAATCTCGCCCAGGGCGCTGACCGCCTGCATCCGCAGGGCTGGCTCCCGGGCCGACAGCAGACGTACCAACACCGGAACGGCATCTGGATGACGCAGGCGACCCAGTGCTGCCACGGCGGCCAGGCGTACCGGAAGTGGCTCCCCTTCCTGCGTCTGCGCCGCCACGGCCGGCAGCGTCGCAACGTCACTGAGCCTTCCGAGAAGCCGCAGTGCCTCAGTACGCAGGTTTGTGTTCGGTGCATTCAGCACAGCCACCAGGCGCGCAGGCGTCATCCCCAGACGCGCCAGGGACGCGGCCGCCGCCGACCGGACGCGCGGCACATCATCGTCCAGGACATCGAGCAACAGTTCGACCGCCCGCACGTCCTGCAACCGCCCTAACGCTTCGGCGGCGGTGCAGCGCGTCGCTTCATCCCCGGACAACAACGCCTGGCGGAGAAGGTCAAAGGCCCGCAGGTCGCCGAGTTGTCCAAGCTGAACTGCCAGCGTGACCCGCGCCGTCGGCGTCAACGTCGGCGCGGCCAGCCGGGCCGCCAGCGCCTCCGGCGTGATGCCCAGTTTTTCCAGAGCCTGTTCGGCGAATGGCAGCCGTGCCTGCCGGGCCACCAGCAGCGCCGCCGTCACCACCTCCCGGTCAAGGGCTTCAAGTGCGTCCAGGTAGGTCACTCGGGCCGCCGCCGGTAGCTCCGCCTTCAGCCGTTCGATGACGGCCGCCACGGTTTCTTCTGCCGGGCAGCCTCCCAGCGCTGTTACGAGGACGTGACGCACCTCGGCATCCACATCGGGCAGGACGTTCAGGGTTTCCGCGATGGGCATCTGCGCACCGTATGCCGCCCAGGCCCGCGCTGCCGCCAGCCGGGTCTCCGGCGCTTCCGAGCGCAGGGACTTCAGCAGGATGGCTTTGGCGCGCATGTCCGGCCGTTCCGCCCAGTCGCTGAGAAGCTGCAACCGGGTTGGCGCATCGAGACGGTCAAAGGCTTCGATGACGCGCCGCCCGGCAGCCTGATCTCCGGTGCGGTACTGCGCCACGGCGATGAGGCGGTCGAGTTCCTCATCCTGATCCAGCCAGTCCGCCAGCCGGGAGGCGCAGTCCGCCAGGCGGAAGACGCCAATCTGGCGGGCAACAATGCACTTTTCATCGCGGTTCAGCGGTTGTTCGAGCGCCGTGGCCAACACCGGCGCGACCTGGGCGGCCGTAAAACCTCCCAGGGCGGCCAGGGCCACGGTGCGCAGCGTGCCGGCCGGGCCCGTGGCGGCCCGGGCCACCGGCGGCAACCCGGCCGGGTCGCCAATCTGCCCCAGCGCCACGAGCAGCCGCGCCTGATTGTCCCAGTCTTCACGGTAGAAACGCGCCAGCAGGGCCGGGACCGCCGCTGTGCAGCGTTGCCGTCCCAGAGTCTGGATGGCGCGGGCGCGGACGTACCATTGCGGGTCATCGAGCGCAGCCGTCACCTCCGGCGCACAGGGGGGCGCGGCGGCCAGCACCGTCGCGCGCGCCAGCCAGTCATCGGGCGGGGGCGACGTTTGCGCCGGAGCTTCCAGGACCAGCCAGCCGGTGAACCCCACCACCAGCCAGGCTGCGAGCTGAAAAGCGATGTGCCGCCGGCTACGCATGGCGCAATCCCTCCACCGGGTTGAGGGTGGCAGCCCGCCAGGCCGGATAAATCGTGGCCAGCAGACTCACACTGAGCGCAACGCCCAGCACGATGCCCGTATCGAGCAGCGAAAAGCGAAAAGGTACGGACGCGATGGAGTACATCCGGGCATCGAGCTGAATCAGGTCGTAGCGGTCACAGATAATGGCCGTGGCGGCGCCCAGCAAACCGCCACACAGCGCCCCCGCGAGTCCCAGCGCCAATCCCTGCGCCAGAAATACCAGCAGAATCGTGCGCGGCGTCGCTCCCATGGCGAGCAGAATGGCGATGTCGCGGCGTTTTTCCGTGACCAGCAACATCAGGGTCGTCACGATGTTGAGCGCCGCCACGAGAATGACCAGCCCGATGACGACGGCAAAGGCCAGGCGCTGAAGGTTGAGGGCGGCAAAGGCCGTCCGGTTGAGCGTGGCCCAGTCTTCGATGACGTAGTCGGGGCCAAGCCGGGACTGGAGCACCGCGCCCACGTCACGGTAGGCGCGCGCGTCATCAAGCATGACCTGGATGACCGTCGCCGGTGTCTCCTCACCCGTGAGCTGCCGCGCTGCGTCGAGGGAAATGTAGGCCCAGGCGGCGTCGTACTCATACAACCCGGACTCAAAAAAACCCACGACGCGAAAGGTGTAGGTCGTCGGCAGCCAGCCAAAGGGCGACAGTTCCCCACGGGCGCCGGGGGTCAGGGCTTCCACCAGATCGCCAATGCGCAGTCCGGCTTCCTGCGCCAGGCGTTTGCCGGGAATGATGCCGTCGAGCACCCGGCCTTCGGGGCCGCGTGTCGGCTGAAGGTCTTTCAGGTTGGTTCCCGGACAGAGGGTGCGGGTGACTTCAAGTGTTTCCGGCGGCTCCGCAAGGTCAACGGCTTTCAAAACCCCGGCGGCCGCCCGCGAGCCGCTCGTCAGCAGCACCTCCCGGTAGGTCGTTGGCGTGGCGGACCGGACGCCCGGCGTCTGCTGAATCTGCGCCTTGAGGCCGTCCGGGTCGGGCAGCGGACGCCCACCCCGGCGCAGCACATTGAGATGGGCCGTTCCGGCCAGGATTTTGCCCTGCAGCTCGGATTCCATTCCGCTCTGGAAGGCGAGGACAACGGTCAGCGCCCAGACACCAACGGTGATGCCCAGCACGGCCAGCCCAGCCGCGACGGACAGCGTTGCGCGGCGGCGGGCGCGAAGATAACGCTGTGCAATGAACCAGACGTAGCCCACAGTTTCAGACCCACGGTTCCATCCCTGCCGGGTCGGGGTTACTGGGTTTCAGCCGTTTGTCCGCGTTGCAGTTTGGCGTCGATCCGGTTGATGTCCTCCGGGTCCGTGGCCAGGCTCCGGGCAATTTTCCAGTGCCGCCGGGCGCCTTCCAGATCGCCCAGGCGCTCCAGTACGTCGCCCAGGTGGTCGTTGAGGGTGGCGTTGCGCCGGTCGTAGCTGAGGGCCTGCTCGATGTACTGCCGGGCCAGATCGAGGCGGTTTTGTTTGAAATAGACCCAGCCGAGGCTGTCGAGAAAGGAGCTGTTCGTCGGCTCGATGTTGACTGCCCGCTGGACAAGGGTCAGGGCCTCATCGAGGCGCTCGTTACGCTCGGCGAGGAAGTAGCCCAGGTTGTTGAGGGCGGTGGGGTTGTCCGGGTCGAGCGCCAGCGCGGTGCGCAGCAGTTGCTCAGATTCGGCATACTGCTTGCGGCGTTCGAGAATGGAGCTGAGGGTGACAAGGTAAGCGATGTTTTTCTCGTCGTAGCGCACGGCCTGGCGCGCCAGGCGTTCGGCATCCTCGAAGCGGTTGGCGTCGCTGAGCACGATGGCTTTCATCTGGGCGACTTCGCCGGCGTCGTCGGCCTCTTCGGCAACCCTGGACAACTCTTTCAGGGCCTGGTCAACCTGTCCCAGGCGGGCCAGCACCTGGGCTTCGAGGTACACGAACTGGCGCTCGTTGGGAAAGCGCTGCCGGGCGGCGCGTGCGGACTTGAGGGCTTCTTCGTGCTTCCCTTCACTACGCAGCGACTCGATGAGCAGCAGGTCGGCCAAGGTGCTTTCACTGCCGAGCAGACGGCGCATACGGTCGTAGGTCGCCAGTTCCTGATCGAGTTTTCCGGCAGCCTTGTAGGCGCTGGCCATGCGCATCAGGATCAGTTCCGCGCGCTCCCGCTGGCTTTCGCTCACGGAGTTGTCAGGATTGGAGACGCTGCGCAGGGCCGCTTCATAGGCCGCCACGGCTTCTTCAGTCCGCCCCAGCTCCACGAGGGTTTCAGCCAGGGCATACTGCTGGGCGAGCGTTTCGGTCACGTCCTGTCCGGCCAGCGCCTGGCGGAGGGTTTTGACGGCCTCTTCGCGCCGGCCGCTGCGCCGTTGCACCTGGGCCAGAATGGAGAGGGCTTCGGGATGGTTGGGGCGTTCGGAGAGGACGCGCTGGACCTGCTGCTCGGCTTCAGGGTAGCGTCCGCCGCGCATGAGGGCTTCGGCGTAACTGAGGATGAGCCGCAGGTTGTTGCCGTTTTCTTCGAGCAGTTCCTTGAGAACGTCAATGGCCTCGGCGGTTTGGCCGGCGTACAGCAGGGCCTGTGAAAGCTGGTAGCCCCACTGGGGGTTTTCGCCGCTCAGGGCATAGGCCTGGCGGGCGGTGTTGGCGGCGTCCCGGTAGCGCCGCTTGCGGAAGTACAGCTCGGTGGCGGCGGCGAACTCTTCGGGTCCGCCCTGATTGGCACCAATGAGTTTGGCGTAGGCGGAGAGGGCATTTTCGGTATCGTTCAAATCGCGGTAGAGCCGGCCAAGCAACCGGTACACATCGAGATTGAGGGCGTCCAGTTTGGCAACGGTTTCAAAGGCGGCAACGGCTTCGCGGGCTTTTTCGCGGTTGAGTGCCGCGCCGCTGGACTGGAGAAAGAGCACCCGTCCGAGCAGCCAGTGGGCCATGGCATCTTCGGGGTCGAGCGCCACGGCCTGGCGGGCGTGATATTCGGCATCCCGCAGGTTGCGTCCTTCCAGGTACAGATTGCCCAACTCGACGTGTGCCGTGGCGGCCGTGGGGTCAAGCGCCAGCACTTCCTTGAAGGCGGTGATGGCGTTGAGCGGGTCGGCCTGGGCAATGTAGCGCCGTGCCTGAAGGAACTTTTCGTAGGCCTGGATGCGCTGCTCACGGGACACTCTGGCCGGCGCCGGGGCGGCGGCTGGGGCCGGGGCGGCGGCTGGGGCCGGGGCGGCGGGCTGGGGCTTCTCGACCCGTGGCTTGGGTGATTGTTGGGAAAACGCCGGGGCCGCAAGGGAACCGACCGTGAGGCAGCAGCCTGAAAGCAGTAGGGCAAGGCGTGAAGCTGGCATGGCGGTGAAACTCCAGAAGTGCGCAGGGAGAAGCCTATGACTCATCGTACGCCTCCGGCGAGGCGCAGTTGCAGTCTGTAAATCTAACCGACTTGCCGCCACATGGGAATGATGGCAGGCAGTCTTCGGCTGGATATTCTGCCCGGCCCGCACGGGCGGGACCACCAGCAGCCGCCCGCCGGGGATTGCAACTGGCCGGGGATTGCAACTGGCCGGGGATTGCAACTGGAAGGGCGCCGGCATGAGACGCTGGCACGTGAGCAACCCGCACGGCTTGGCGTACGGCTTGGTCAGGTGGCGACCGCCGGTGCGGGGAATTCACGCCGCAGGTAGTCAAGAAAATCCGTCAGTCCTGCCGCCCGGTAGTCGTGAATGAAAATTTCCCGCACCTGCGGATCGGCAAACGCCGCGCCGCCAATGACAATCCGCGCCCCGTGCTGCCGCACCGTATGGTAAAAGTCTCCGTAGTCGCGCCGCAGCCGCTCCAGATCGTGCACAATCGTCGCCGAAATACACACGAGTTGGGGTGAAAACCGCCGGACGGCATCGGCAAACGAAAACAACGGCGTGTTCGGCCCGAGCGACAGCACCCGCCACCCTTCCACTTCCAGCACTTCCATAACCAGATGCAGCGCAATTCCGTGCAGGTCGCCCTCCGGGCAGCCGCACAGCGCCAGCCGCCCGTTGAACGGCGCACGCGGCAGTTGCCGGTGCAGATGCTCGGTCACCGCCAGTGTCACCTGCGACGCCAGGTGCTCTTCCCAGATGTTGAGTTCACCCCGCCGCCACCGCTCGCCAATCAGGTGCAGCACCGGCGTCAACACGTGCTCCTTCAACGCCACCACCGGTATCCCGCTCCGGTAGGCCCGCTCCAGCACCGCCACACCGGCCAGCTCATCGCCCGCCACGGCCGCTTCGTAGTACTGCGCCTGAAGCACCGCCCAGTCGCGCGCCGCCAACGCCTGATCCAGCGACGCCGTGACCGCCGCCGCTTCATCGGACACCACCGACACGGCGCCGGACCCGGACTGCCCGCCGTGCCGCAGCACACCACCGGCCCGCTGAAAATCCAGCAACGCCTGCGGCGTAAAGCGCCGGTGTCCGCCCGGCGTCCGAATGCAGGCCAGGACGCCGCTGTCGCTCCACCGCTTGACCGAGGACTCACTGACGGCCCACATCCGGGCCACCTCGGCGGTGGAATAGGTCTGTTGTGCGGTGGTGACAGGCTGGATGGTGTGTTTTGAACGCGGCACGCCGGGTTTCCCAATTCCGACAAGAGTGAACGTTTTGAACGTTTCCAATCGGGAACGCGCCTACTCTACGCCGCGCAAGGCATTTGGTCAAGCTGTCCCAACTTTCCCGCCAAGCCCACAAAATCTTGATTTATATGCCATTTGAACCAAACACCCCGGACCGGACACATCCCGCCCGGAAAAAGTTTTACAAATTGACTTGACCGCTTTGGGCGTTTTCCATATTCTTCCGTCTGTGAGCGACCCAAACACTGCCGTGCAACGGTGACACGGCCCGGCGCTCAAAGGTATTTGCGGGCTTGGCGCGCATCGCTCTTGTTTGGAGGCTTGGAACGACGACTCCGGGGGGAGTTTTCAAGTCTCTTGACGCTTGGGGGGTTGCGCTGCGCGTCAAAACTTAGGGAGTCGGGACAACCGACACGAGCCGGGCCGAGGATGGGTGCACGCCCCCTCGGCCTTCCGTTTGAGTCCGACCGCCGGGCAGTCCCCGGTCAGCAACCCACGAAGCGGCGCCCGGTGGCCTTGGCTGGCTTGGTACATCCAGCCGGCTTCATATAGGATGGCGCGACACGTTCCCGCATCGCCAGCGTACAAGAAGGCACTCTCATGACAACTCTCAAGATGCGAGCCGTGACGGTCATCACGCGCATTGCCCTGCGCTACCCGCGTTTCACCTGGTGGGTGGCCCAGCGGATTGGGCCGTGGGTGGTCCGTCGTTTCTGGCAGGCCCGGCTGGCCGCTGAAGACCAGGCCGTTGCGGTGCTCACGCAGGAACTCCGCCAGGCGACGGCCGGGGACGACACCGACTGGCAGGACGTTCAGGCCCTGGGCGAGCTGTGCATCCGCCAGCGCGCCTATGCCGAGGCCGCCCAGCACTTTCAACGGGTTGCCAGCGCCGCGGAAGACCGCGAGCTGCGCCGCTCGGCCGCTGCCTGGCTGGGACGCGCGCTGGAATATGCCGGCGACCGGCACGGCGCCCACCGGGCTTACCACGCCTATCTGCGGGATTTCCCGGAAGTGGGCTCGTTTGAGCGGCAACGGCTCGAACGGCGCCTGGCCGACCTGAACGTATCGCCCAAGGTTTCAGATGACGCCCACCCCCTCCCGCCCAGCCTCCCGGCGGGTGAGCGTCCCAGTCGAATTTCTGTCGGGAGACGCCCATCATGACACATGTGCCCGCCAACGCGGTGCCGACCACCAATGGATTGTCCATCGTACCGCCCAGTCTTTCCCTGCCGCTGTCCTTCACACCGCTTGTCGAGCGGATTCAGACGGTTGCCCACCTCGTCGAGACGGCAATAGCCGAGGACTTGAGCGAAGTCACGCAGCCGGAACTCCGGCAGGCGGTCATGCACCTCTTTGACGGCAAGGGCAAACGGCTCCGTCCGTTTCTGGTCATCACCACGGCCGAGGCCGCGGGCGGCACGCTGGAAGAAGCCCTGCCACCGGCGCTGGCCGTGGAGTACCTGCACAATCTCTCGCTCATCCACGACGACATGATGGATGGCAGCCCCGAACGGCACGGCCGCCCCACGCTCCACACCCGCTTCGGGCTGAATCTTTCCCTGCTGGTCGGCGACCTGCTCTATGCCAAAGCCGTCGAGCAGGCTTCCCGCATCCGCCACCATGCCCTGCGGATGGTGCACATCCTAGGCCAAACCGCCAAACAGATGTGCTACGGGCAGTTCGATGACCTCTACTTTGAGCGCCGCCCGGATTTGACCATTGAAGACTACCTGCGCATGGCCGCCCGCAAGACCTCGGCGCTGTACCGGGCAAGCTGCATCTTCGGGATGCTGACAGCCGACGCCGACGAAGCCGACCTGCAGGCCATGGCGACCTTCGGGGAGAACATCGGCACAGCCTTTCAAATCTGGGATGATGTGCTCGACCTGCAGGCCGACCCGCTGCGCCTCGGCAAGCCGCTC
Organism: Chloracidobacterium sp. N; assembly: GCF_018304765.1. Lineage (NCBI taxonomy): Bacteria > Pseudomonadati > Acidobacteriota > Blastocatellia > Chloracidobacteriales > Chloracidobacteriaceae > Chloracidobacterium > Candidatus Chloracidobacterium aggregatum. The sequence goes on along the minus strand of NZ_CP072642.1, from coordinate 203,274 downwards.
GGACTCGACATCCGTGAGGGCAAAAAGACCCTCATCGTCATTCACTTTCTCCAGCATGCATCACCCGCGGCCCGCCGTCGCTTCCTGGAGTTGCTGGGCAAACGCGATCTCAATGGAGAGCTGCCCGAAGCCATTGCCCTGCTCGAGGAAACCGGCTCGATTGCCTTTGCCCGTGACCTCGCCATCCGTTACCTGGTGGACGCCAGGCAGCACCTGTCCGTCCTGCCGGCCGGGCCGCACCGGAAGCTGCTTGACATGTACGCTGACTTTATGCTGCAACGGCGACACTGACGCACGGCACTGACAGCCGGGGGACAACCGCATGAAGAAGGTGCTGTTTTTGTGTACCGGTAACTCCTGCCGCTCGCAGATGGCGGAAGCCATCGTCAATGCCCGGTATGCCGGTGAGTGGCAGGCGTTCAGCGCCGGCACCCGGCCTGCCGGCTACGTGCACCCCAAAGCCTTGGCCGTGCTGGAAGAAATCGGTATCCGGCACGCGGGGCGCTCCAAGCATGCCGATGAACTTCAGGATCAGGACTTTGATCTGGTCGTGACCGTCTGTGACGCGGCCGCCGAGGACTGTCCGGTATGGCTGGGGACGGGGCGGAAACGGCACCACAGCTTCTTTGATCCGGCCCAAACGGACGATCTGGCTGACTTTCGCCGCGTGCGCGACGAAATGCTGGAGGCCATTCCGACCTGGCTGCAGAACGTCCAGCCGTGAGGTTGACGGCACGCGGGCGGTTCAACGAATCCTTTTCCAGACGGCTTTGCTCCCGCCGCCCGTCTGTTGACAAGACCGGGCAATCGGATTATGTGCACGGACGTGGCCCCACTGCCCCGTTACCGTTTCAGGATGGGAACGTGACACCTCCAATCCCGCCCGCATGACACCCATGGTCATTTACCTCCCCGGCACGGTCGAAGATACGCCGCGCCTCGATGATCTGACACCCCGCCAAATTGTCCAGGAACTTGACAAACACGTTGTCGGTCAGGCCGCTGCCAAGCGGGCCGTGGCCATTGCACTGCGCAACCGTATCCGCCGCCAGAAGTTACCGCCCGACCTGGCACAGGATGTCATCCCGAAAAACATCATCATGATTGGCTCGACGGGCGTGGGCAAAACCGAAATCGCCCGGCGTCTGGCGCGTCTGGCCAACTCGCCGTTTCTGAAGGTCGAAGCCTCGAAGTTTACCGAGGTCGGCTACGTCGGGCGCGATGTGGAATCCATCATCCGCGATCTCGTGGACATTGCCATTGACCTCGTGCGGGAGGAAAAGATTGCGGAAATCGAGGAAAAGGCCCGCCAGAACGCCGAGGAACGGCTGCTGGACATCCTGCTCCCAACCCGCCGTGACAGTGAGGCCGCCGCGCCGGAGGATGAAGCCGCCTTCCAGCGGACGCGCGAAAAACTCCGCCAGCAGTTGCGTGAAGGCCGGCTCGACAACCGGCTTGTGGAAATCGAGGTCAAGGAACGTGGTTTTCCCTCCGGCATCGAAATCATCACGCCCCAGGGCATCGAGGAAATGGACATCAACCTGCGGGACATGCTGCCGGGCATGTTTCCAGGAACGCGCACGAAGGTGCGCAACATGTCCGTACGGGAGGCCGTAGAGTACCTGACCCAGGAGGAAGAGCAAAAACTGGTGGACATGGATCAGGTGGCGCGCCTCGCTGTCGAGCGCGTCGAGGAATCCGGTATCGTGTTTCTGGATGAAATTGACAAGATTGCCGGCCGCGAAAACAGCAGTGGCCCCGATGTTTCCCGCGAAGGCGTCCAGCGCGACATCCTGCCCATCATCGAAGGCACGACGGTCAACACGCGCTACGGCATGGTGCGGACGGACCACATCCTGTTCATTGCCGCCGGGGCCTTTCACGTCTCGAAACCCTCGGACCTCATCCCGGAGCTTCAGGGACGTTTTCCCATCCGCGTCAATCTCGATCCCCTGACCAAGGAAGACTTCAAACGGATTCTGACCGAGCCGCGCAACTCACTCATCCGGCAGTACATTGCCCTGCTCGAAACGGAAGGCGTCACACTCGAAATCACCGATGACGCCATTGAAGCTGTCGCCGACTTTGCCTACACCGTCAATCAGAATACCGAAAACATCGGTGCCCGCCGGCTGCACACGGTGATGGAAAAGGTGCTTGATGAGGTGTCCTTCACGGCACCCGACCTGGAAGACAAGCACTTCCGCGTGGATGCCGAATACGTCCGCAAGGTTCTGGCCGGCATCGTGCAGGATGAAGACCTCAGCAAGTACATCCTCTGACGGGGAGCCGCAGCCCCACTTGGGCTGGCGGCAGACCGCCCGGCTCTGGCTGGCCTGGGGTGGGCTGTTGCTGGCGCTGGGCAGCGCCGGTTGCGCCAAGGTTGGGCCGCCCGTACCTCCGCCGCGCTTCACGCTGGCGGCGGCCGGCGAGCCAACCGCCACCCAGTACGGCGAGCAGATCGTGGTGCGCTTTGTCGCCGCCGACCGGGCCGCGCGCGCCGATATTCTGCGCCGGATTGAACCCCGCAACGCGCCGCTGGCGCTGCCGGAAGACCGCTTCGTGCAGGACGCACGGCTCATCGGGTCGCTTACCGGTCAGGAGCTGTCTTCCGGCGCGGGGCCGGCCTACGTGGATGCCTTCGATCCCCAGGACACAAGCTGGAAAGACAAACGGATTCGGTATGCCATCCGGCTGGTGGATGCCCGTGGGCGCCCGTCCCCCCTGTCGGGATATGTCATGGTCTATCCGGCGCTGTCCGTGGCGCAGCCGCCACGCGATGTGCAGGCCACAGTCACCCAGGAAGCCATCCGTCTTCAGTGGCAACCGCCGGAGCAGAACCTTGACGCCTCTCCGGCAACGGAGGTGCGCTTCAACGTCTATCGGCGCGCTGCGGGAAGCGCCGTGGAATCCCGGCGCAATGGCGCGCCCCTGCCCACCCCGCAGTTTGCCGAGACAGACTTCACGTTTGGCGAGGAGTATGAGTACGTCGTGCGGGCGGTGAGCTACGTTCAGGGCGCGCCGGTGGAGAGCCGCCCGTCGCCGGCGCTACGGGTCCGCCCCGTGGATACCTTCCCGCCGGCAGCGCCAACCAACGTGACCGGCGCTTCCGCGGCCGGCATCGTCAATCTCTTTTTCCCGTCAAGCCCGGAGAAGGACCTGCGGGGCTACATCATCTATCGCCGCGAACGCGGCACGAATGACCCACCGACCCGGCTGACGCCGACTCCCATCCAGCGCACGACCTTCCAGGACCTGACCGGCGTACGCGGCAGGGTCTATCTCTACTTCGTCACGGCGGTGGATGTGTTCGGGAATGAAAGCGAACGGTCACAGCCCGTTGAGGTGGAAGTCGTGCCCTGAAGGCAGGATGTCGCCGCCATTGAGCGCGGCCGCCACGGCCAGCCGCGCATTGACCACGCCCCACCCCTGGCGGTCGGCTTCGATATTGGGCAACCGCCGCGCCGTGCGGATGAGAATGCGCTTGACCTGCTGCGGCGTCAGGCGCGGATTGACTTCCAGCATCTGGGCCACGATGGAGGAAACAATCGGTGCGGCAAATGAAGTGCCGTCCACGTGTTTGTAGTGCCCGGAAATGACCTTTTCGTTGCGCATCTTGCCTTCCACGAGCAGGCGCAGTTGGTACGGCTCCAGGTGCGCGGCCGCATCGAGTTCGGCGTCAATCCCGGTGTGCTGCGCCAGAATGGCCCGCAGTTCGCCATCCGGCGCGCGGCTGAGTTGCTCATACAGGGCGGCCTGCTGGGCGGTCGGCGTCCCCGGCAGAATGGGCGCGGCAATCCAGATGCTCGGTGCAATGATTTCGGGCTTCTGAAGACCGTCCACCGTCACGCCGTAACTGGAGTGATACACGTCGTGTTCGTTGGGGTCGAGGGTGTTTTTGTCGTCAAAACCGCCGACGGCAATGACCGACGGAGCACTGGCCGGCGGTAGGACAGGATGCTCCCGTTGGTGCCCGGCGTTGCCACTGGCCGCCACCACCACCACGCCGGCCTTGACCAGCCGCTCAGCCGCCTGGGAGAGCGGATCCGTCAGGTACGAGGCTTCATAATCGCCGCCGCAGGAAATGTTGACGATGCGGATACCAAAGCGGTGCCGGTGGCGGTACACCCAGTCCAAACCACGCCGGATGTCGTCGTGGTAAATCCGGCGGGTGGTGCCCACCTTGACCAGCACCAGTTTCGCGCTCGAAGCAATCCCGCGATACAGCCCTCTGGACTGAAAGCCATTGCCTGCCGCCACGACCGAGGTCATCAAACCATGCCAACTGGAGTCATCCGGCGTGGCCAGCTCGGCGAGGTCCGCCCGTCGCGTCAGCACACTGTGGTAGTGGAGAATGCGGTTGACCGGTTGGGTGATGTCCGGGTGCGGATAAAAGCCCGAATCCAGAAAGGCGATGGTCACACCACGGCCCGTATAGCGTGGGCTGGCCCCAAGCCGCAGGGGAGTGGGCAGAATTTTGAACTTGGGCAGGGTCACGCCGCCGGGAGTGGGCAGATAGAGACCTACCCGTGACCGGGCGTGGGTAAAACGCTCGAGGCAGTCGCGGCAGACACCTTCGCGCTCGTCCCAGTGCGGCAGGTTGAGGTGCAGCACATCCCGTGAAAAGCGTGACATCGCCGAGGCGGGAACGCGCAGGTCGTCATCGAGTGCATAGTGGCAAACAGCGCAAACAAACATGAGTGCAAAGGGCTTGCCGCTGGCCGCCCAGACTGGAAAAGCCGGAATGGAGTGTTGCCCCCAGTTTACGCTTCGGCGCGCCGGATGCACGACACCCTGCCGTAACCGGCAGTGGAGCGCGTTCCCCGGCGCGTTCCCCGGTCAGGGGTTTTCTGTCAGACGGTCACGGGCGAGGCAGGCTGCGGCCAGCCGCAGAAATTGGGCGCGCAAAGCCGCATCGTGGATGACGCTGGCGCCGTCCACCAGTTCCTCCGGCAGTTCCTCCGGGAGTGTCACGGCCGGCAGCGCCGCCGGCCGCCGGGTTTCAGCCACCATGAACTTCCTGTCCACGATGATGTGAATCCGGGTCACGAGCGGTTGCCGCAGCAGACCGTTGAGCCGAAACAGAATCTGGGGTGCGAGCACTTCGAGCTGGCGTTTCCAGCGGGCGTCCTGGACAGCCACGGTCAACGTACGGTCGGTCAGCGCCACCGCCCGGCTGGCCCGCAGGGTGGCTTCGCCGACCGACAGCGCCCAGGCCGCGCAGCAGGCGGCCGAAAGCACTTCCGGCTGCCCGTTGGACAGCCGGATCAGCTCCGGGAGAAGTCGCGCGATAGGTTCCACGAAAACACCAATCTGGCTACGGTTACATCACGGCTGGATCAAGGTTGTCCGAGGCCGCGCCAAGGTCAAACAAATCATCCCCGGTCGTCTCGTGATAGGCCGCTTCGCCATGCACCGACCGGTCAATGCCCTCCCGCTCCTGCGCCGGAGACAGGCGCAGCGGCACAATGAGGGCCACGAGCTTCAGCAGGACGAACGTCACAACCAGCGTGTAGGCCAGCGTGGCCGCCACGGCCATCAACTGGGTCAGCAGCAACTTCGGGTTGCCTGCCAGCAGACCATCCGCCCCGGCTTCGTTGAGGGACTGCCGGGCAAAGACGCCGGTCAGCAAAGCGCCGCACATGCCGCCGACGCCATGGCAGGCAAAGACATCGAGGGTGTCATCCAGGCTGAGGCGGCTGCGCCACTGGATCGCTGCATAGCACACGGCCGAGGTTACACCGCCGATGACCATGGCGGCCAAGGGTGACACGAAACCGGCCGCCGGCGTGATGCCGACCAGCCCCACGACCGCGGCTGTCGCCGCACCAACGGCCGTGGCTTTCCCAGTGCGCCAGACTTCGATGGCCAGCCACATCAGGACCGCCGCCGCCGCGCTCAGGTGCGTGGTCACGAGCGCGAGACTGGCAAGACCGCCCGCCGTGAGCGCCGAACCGGCGTTGAAACCAAACCACCCGAACCACAACAACCCCGCCCCCAGCAGAACGAAGGGCACATTGTGCGGACGCAGAGGCGCACGCTTGACATCCGCACGCGCGCCGACGAGCGCCGCGGCCACCAGCGCCGCACAGCCGGCGGTGATGTGAACCACGGTGCCACCGGCAAAATCCAGCGCCCCCGAAGCGCGAATCCACCCCCCGATGCCCCATACCCAGTGCGCCACCGGGGCATAGACCGCAAGACACCACAGGGCAACGAACAGCAGAAAGGCCCGGAAGTCCATGCGCCCGACCACCGCCCCGGCGATGAGCGCCGGGGTGATGACGGCAAACATGCCCTGAAAGGCCGCAAAGGCGAGGTGCGGCACGGTGGCGGCATAATCGCTCTGGGGCGCGTCGCCCACGCCCTGGAAGCCCACCCAGGCCAGGCCGCCCACCAGCGCCCCGCCGGGCACAAAGGCCAGGGAGTAACCTACCAGCACCCAGATGATGGCGGCCACGCACAGCGCACCGACGGTCATCATCAGGGTGTTGAGCACGTGCCGCCGGCTGACCAGTCCGCCGTAGAAAAAGGCCAGTCCGGGCGTCATGAGAAACACCAGCGCAGTGGAAACCAGCAGCCACGCGGTATCCCCGGATGAAATCGCTGTCTCGTTCATGGCGCTTTACCCAAAGCTATCGTTCAGGATGGTCGGTTGTCTTCCTGGAAGCTGTCTGGCCGGAAGCTGTCTGTCCGGAAGTTGTCTGGCCGGAGGTTTCCTGGAGCGCCCGCGCCTGTACCTCGTCCGCGGTGAGCGGCGTCAGGGCCGCCTCGTTTTCCTCGCCGGTACGGATGCGGATGACCCGCTCCAGGGGTTGAACAAAGATTTTCCCATCGCCCACATTCCCGGTTCGCGCCGCCGTGAGAATGGCCGTGATGGTCGGTTCCACGAAGGGCTCGGAAACGGCAATGCGCAGCGCGACTTTTTCCGTGAAGTCAACCACGATGCGTTGTCCGCGAACATACTCGATAATTTCCGGTTCACCGCCGTGTCCCCGGATACCGTGGACGGACAAACCGGTGACGCCAACGCGAAACAGCGCGCTTTTGACATCGGAGAGACGTTCGGGACGAATGATGGCCGTGATGAGCTTCATGGTGCTGCCTCGGTTTCTTCTGGAATGGCTTGGGAAGATAGCCCTGGATAGACCACCTCGGCCAGATGGCGGGCGTAGGCTTCAAATTCCCCGAAGTCGCCCCCCTCGGCCACGACATAGACATCGTCTCCAATGACCTCAAACAGGTAGCTTTGCCCACAGGAAGCAATGTAGCGGTACTCGACCCGGTCATCGTCGGTCTGGGTGATGTACCGCGAGCCGAAAATCATGTTGCTTTTGCCGAGATAGGTTCGTTCCGTCCTGACCATGGGTGTTGTTCATCGGGCGTGCCGGCCGCCTCACTCTGCGAGCACCTCATTCAGGACCGCAATTGTCCCATCATCCAGCAGCGGCATTTCGTCATTACCCACCAGGGCCGCAATGGTGTGAATGATTTCCGGCGGCACCTGCTGGCGGCGGCGCTTGAGCCGGTCCCGTATCACGTCCCGCTGGCCCCGGAGGATGTCGCGGTGAATTTCCAGCCCCCGCCGCACGAGACTCAGCGCCCGTTCCTCCGCCAGCTTGAGCCGGCCGGCTTCTTCCGGCGCAAACCCACAGCGGCATTTGGGTTGGGTGAGCAGGATGTCTTCCACCGGCTCTGTACACACCATCTGATACAGGTTTGAGATTTCGTTGATGGCATCCACGAGAAAGTCCTGGCGGCTGATGCTGAGTTGGGTGAGCATTTCCAGGTTGCGCCATTCGGGACTGGAAACGAGGTGTGTACAGAGCGGCTCGATGACATTCGACTGAGTCGCGCCGGCGTGGAGCAGGATGTAAAACTCGGCATACACCGGCTGGAACGCACCAAAGGCCAAATCCACCTGCTTGCGGTTGTTCGGGTAAAACAACTGCCAGGCCGGCGCCCCCCGCAGCTTGAAGGTGGAGCGAATCCGCTCGGCAACGGGATTGTTGGTGGGGAAGCTGTCGTTGAGGTAACGCAGCTTGGCTTCGCAACTGGCCTGCGCCTGGCTGTAGCTATAGACCGCCTCCATTGTCGCCCGGTCGCGCCAGAGCGCATCGAGATCGCTGTCAAACAGCAGGCTCACCTCTTCCATTTCTTCGGTGATGGATTTGTGCATCAGCGCGTGCCGGACGTGGGAAGCCACCCGGTCAAAGCGGCGGACGACCTGGATGGCTTCCCAGATGTCCGTGGCCTCTTCCGGTGCCTGTGACAGCGTCTCGACGGCTTTGGAGAGATCACGCTGCCGCCAGGCGTGGTAGTACGCCCCCAGTTCCGCCAGCGCCCGGTCGAGGTCGTCGGGAATGCACATCTCCACACGCTGGCGCGTCGGGGCCACGAGATGCCCAATCCACAGCGCCGCGTCCAGGGACAGCGCCTCCGGCATCCCTTCGGGCGAAACCGGCGAGGTCAGCGGCAGGAGCCACTCCCACATCTGCCAGGGTTCCGGGCGGGTGGGCAGCGGGACATCGCTGACCGTCCCGCTCCGAAAGACGAAGCGGCCTTCGGTCAGGTACTTCCGGCGAAAGAGGGCGATACCTGCCTGGCGCACTTCCTCAAACATGCGCTGGGTCAGTTCATCGGCTGGCGTGACGCCCCCCAGAAGTGTCGGGTCGGACAGGCACACGAGACGCTTGAGCGCCCAGACATCCTCAGTATCAAGCGCGCCCGGCAACCAGTGCACGCCCAGGTCTTCCGCCCGGATGGCTTCGAGATCAAAGTCCGCCTGCCCGGCCCGGCGTGGAAAGTGAACCCGCATCTGATGGTCGCTACCCCGGTTCGCCTGCGCCGGTTCCCAGATTACACCGAGCACATCCTGGCGGACGATGTGCCACAGGTGCGTACAGCGTAGCCCCCACAGTTTGTCGCCCCCCTCGGCAAAGCCGAGGGGAAAATCCTCAAAGAGCTGACTGGCTGCGGCCAGCAGCGCCAGGCTGAGGCGCGGGTCGTGGTCAGACAGACTTGCCGCCTGGGCATCCAGCAAACTGGTCAGGGCTTCGCCCGGATGGAGCGGAAAACGATACTCACGGGTCTCCGGGTCATCCCCTGTGACGATGACATTCTTGGCCAGCGCCCTGATCTGCTGGAGCAACGCCGCCGACAGCTTGTAGGTCGGCTTCTGCCCATAGAGATCGTAAAACAGGATGCCATTGGTCAGGTCGCGCACTGTGGCGGGAATGCCGGCCAGGGAGTGCATGAGAATCGCCTTGAGCAGCATGCGCGTGTGCAGCCGCTGCCCCTGGCTGATGCGCGGCAGCACGGCTTCCACGGACTGGTCGTAGTTCTCGAAGGCGTGAGCCAGCGGTGGCGCGGCGCGCAGCAGCGGCTCCAGCACATCGAACATTTCATCCACGGTAAACAGGCTTTCCGCCGGACGATTCCGAATCCGCTCCGCCGCTTTCAGGGCAAAGGCCGGGAAGGAAAAACCGCCCAGGTAGCGGCGCAGCCGTGACCCAATATCCCACGCCATCGGATGCAGCGGATAGAGGTTGATGAGCCGCTGTTCGTCGAGGTGCAGTTCCGGCAGCTTGCGTTGCAGTTGCTCCCGCACCTGGGTCACGGCATGGCGCTGCCGGGCATTTTTGGTCAGCAGATGCGCGCCGATGAGCGCCGGAATGGCATTTTCCCCGATGTATTCAACCGTGTAACTGGCCAGCAGCGTCGCCACCTGAGCGGGTGAGAGGCGATGTCCCCTGGCACTGTCGAGCAGGATGTCGGTTGCCGAGACATACACACAGAGCGGAAACTGACGCGACACCTGACTGAGCAACTCCAGCATCTCCACCACGACGCCGGCCGTGCGTGGCGTGCGGTTCCGCAGCAGATCGTCGAGGCTGTCTATGATCACGACGATGCCTTCCTCATCCGGGATGGCACGGCAGGACATCAGGATGTCAGCCGCTGTCAGATTGCTCCCGACGGCCGCCGAGCCGCTGGAGGCCAGCGTGTAACTGATGAAGCGCCCCAGGTAGTCCAGCGGTGTGAGGGTCACATCCGAGGTGCTGACCTGCTCCCCATAGATGCTCACGATGTGCCAGCGCCGGGAACCAAGTTGGGCATGGATGTCCTGGAGCCGCCGCGCGGCCTGCCCCAGAGGGCGGCCGGCGGACCGGGCCAGGGCATGCACCAGGCGCAGCAGAAACGACTTTCCGCTGGCCGGCGGGCCGACCAGCAGTGACGCCCGGTGCCCGGCCGGAGATGGAGCCAGCAGGCGCTCACTCAAACGCTGCAACACATCCCCGAACTCGTAGGTCAGTAGCGCCCGCTGGAGCAGTTCACCTTCCCAGCCCGGAGAAGTGAAATCCACCGGCGCAAACTCCGCCACACTCAGGCAGTCACGAATCTTTTGAGCCATGGCTGTTGTTCAGAAAAACCGAAAGAAAACCATCGCTGCCAGCCTTGCCTGTCTGATCCCGGCACCAAAAGCAGACAGCTCGCGGCACACCAGTGCAGGCGCGTTCGAGGTGCCAAAATGTCAGCCGCAAGCTTCACCATCATACTCCGCTGGAGACGGGCGTGCCATGTCTCCATCTCAACCCCGGCGACGCCCCGGACGTGGCTTCTTGGCCGGCGGGCGCGCTGACGCTGCCGGCGGCGGCGCCAGGCGGAGATACGCCGCCGCCGCGCGATACCGTACGGCTTCCTTCCTGTCCTGAAACAGCGGCACGAGATCATGCACCGCCAGGCTCTGGTCACTGACCGCCAGCGCGTGGACAGCCGCCGCACGCACGGCCCAGTCTTCATCCGTCAGCGCCTCGCGCAGCATGGCGACGGTCTCCTGGTCCCGGACAGGCGGCAGGGCGGCAATGGCCTGGGCGCGGCCCGAAATGTTGGCATCGGCCAGCAGCCCGGCAAGCGAAGACAGTCCCATCCCCAGCCCCGGCACGGGCGCAAAACCGATCCCGTAGCGAAAGGCCAGACGAAAAAAACCACCCGGTGTCTTCATCGTACGCAACAGGTTGCGCCGCTGTACCGAAAAGTAGCCCGACCTGGCCTGACGCTCCCCCATGGCGACATCGAGCAGCGCCTGCCGCCCCTCTTCATCTCCCTGGGCATACAGGGCCTTGGCCGCCGCAAAGGCCACTTCGGGTGTCTCGCTGCCAAGCGCCTGCCGGAGCAGCGGCAGCGCGCGCGGATCGGACAGCCCGGCCAGCGTCGCGCAGGCGGCCACCTGAACGTACACATCCTTGTCGGCCAGGGCGGTTTCAAGCAACGGAAAGGGATTGTTCTCGACGCGGGTCAGGCTCAGTGCGATGACGGCTTCACATCGGTGGTCGGGATTTCTTTCCTTCAGCCCCTGCTCCAGGATCAGGCGCGCCGCTTCGAGGTTCGCCTGCCGTTCGTCGGCAACCGCTTCCTTCATCGGAGCGGCCCCGGCCGCCGGCGACTGGCCGCCCACAAGCGCTGGCGACAGCCCAAGCACGAGCAACAGCCCGCCGCCCAGGCGTCCCCAGCGCCACCGCTTCGCCGGTCTCCAGCCGCGGCTGGACACAGCTACCATACTGACACCTCCAGTCGGTTCCGGCTTCCTGGGGCGCGCTGTCACGCGCGGGCACGCTCCAGCGCCCGCCCGGCCTGGAACATCCGGGTCTCTTCAAAGGCCGGGGCCACAATTTGCAGGCCAATTGGCAACCCTTCCCGGCTTGTGCCACAGGGCAGGCTCATGCCGGGAACACCGGCCAGGTTCAGCGTAACGGTGTAAATGTCAGACAGGTACATCTGCAGGGGATCGTCCGTCTTTTCGCCCAGCCTGAACGCCGGCGTTGGCGCGGTCGGCATCATGAGCACCCCGCACTGCTCAAAGGCCCGTTCAAAATCACGACGCAGGAGAGTCCGCACCTTCTGGGCCTTGAGGTAGTAGGCGTCATAGTAGCCCGATGAAAGCGCATACGTTCCCAGCAGGATGCGTCGCTTCACCTCGGGCCCGAAGCCCTGCTCACGGCTGAGGGCATACATGTCGTGAACCGTGGTCGCCTCCGGTGCGCGGTAGCCGTAGCGGACGCCATCAAAACGCGCCAGGTTCGCGCTCGCCTCGGCCGTGGCGATGATGTAGTAGTCGGCAATGGCATAGCCCAGATGTGGCAGGGAGACTTCAACCAGCGTTGCCCCCAGGCTTTCGTAAGTCTTCAGGGCTTCCCGCACGGCGGCTTCCACGTCCGCGTCCAACCCGGCACCGAAGGCTTCCTGTACCACGCCCACCCGCCAGCCGCGCAGGTCAGCTTCGAGTTCGGCAAGATAGTCGGGAACCGGATGCAGCGAACTCGTGGCATCGTGCACGTCGTAGCCGGCCATCATGCCGAGCATGCGCGCAGCATCGCGTACCGTGCGCGTCATCGGGCCAATCTGGTCCAGCGATGAACCAAAGGCGACGAGGCCATAGCGTGAGACGCGCCCGTAGGTCGGCTTGACGCCGACGATGCCGCAGAAACTGGCCGGCTGCCGGATGGAGCCGCCCGTGTCGCTGCCCGTTGCCGCAAGACACATGCCGGCGGCGACGGCGGCCGCGCTGCCGCCGCTTGACCCGCCGGGAACGCGCGTCGCGTCCAGCGGATGGCGGACGGGGCCAAAGGCCGAGTTTTCATTCGACGACCCCATGGCGAATTCGTCCAGATTGGCCTTGCCGACGATGACAGCCCCGGCGGCTTCCAGGCGCGCCACGGCCGTGGCCGTATAGGTTGCCGTGTAGTTGGCGAGGATGTTCGAGGCGCATGTCGTCCGGGTGCCGGCCAGACACTGGTTGTCTTTGACGACAATGGGCACCCCTTCCAGCGGGCGCAGCGGTTCGCCGGCGGCCAACCGGGCATCCACTTCTGCGGCCTGTTGCAGCGCCCGGTCAGAGAGCACCGAAAGCAGGGCATTGAGGTCGGGATTGCGTTGCGCGATAGTTTCCAGCGCCGCCTGGCAGGCTTCGGTAGCCGAACAGGTCCGCGCCTGAAACGCGGCATGCAGGCGGTCAATATCGAAATCGAGGAGATTCACCACGTTCACGCTTGATCGAAGGACTTGGAAATCGTCGCCGTGGCTGGCCGGCGGATGCCGTGACGGTAATCGGTAATCCCCCTGCGGTCAATTCGACGCCTGTCCCCACCGGCCAACCTCTCACCCATTTTTGCTGTGGAGTTTCCCCCCAATGCACATTCGCGGTCATGGACTGACCCTGGCCGATGTCGTTCATGTCGCCTACGACGGCTCGGCAGTGGTCGAAATTGCCCCTGACGTTCCGGCCCGGCTGGCCCGCAGTCGCGCCCTCATCAACGCCATTCTCGCCGAAGGGCGCATCGTCTATGGCGTCAACACGGGCTTTGGCAAGCTGTCATCCGTCACCATCTCCCCGGCGGCGCTGACGGAGCTGCAACTCAACCTCGTGCGCTCGCATGCATGTGGTGTCGGAGCGCCGCTCTCTGAAGCCGAAACCCGCGCCATGATGCTGCTGCGGGCGAACGTGCTGGCGCAGGGCACGTCCGGCGTCCGGCCGGTGGTTCTGGAACAGCTTGTGGCGCTGCTCAATGCCCGTGTGCATCCGGTCATCCCGGAAAAAGGCTCGGTCGGGGCCAGCGGCGATCTGTCGCCGCTGGCACACCTGGCGCTGGTGCTCATCGGTGAAGGCGAAGCCAGTTTTCAGGGCGAACGCCTGCCCGGATGCATCGCTCTGGCCCGCGCCGGGCTGCGCCCGCTTGCCCTTGAGGCCAAGGAAGGTCTGGCGCTTCTGAACGGCACGCAGGCGATGAGCGCCGTGGGCGGGCTGGCGCTGGCCCGGTTGCTTGACTTGGCCGAGTTGGCCGACATTGCCGGTGCGCTTTCGCTCGATGCGCTCCACGGTACGGCTGCGGCCTTTGACGCCCGCATTCACGCGGCGCGTCCCCATCCCGGACAGACCGCCGTTGCCCGGCATCTGCGCGCCCTGCTGGACGGAAGCGCGATTATGGCGTCGCACCGCGACTGCCCACGGGTACAGGATGCCTACAGCCTGCGCTGCATGCCCCAGGTACACGGCGCGGCGCGGGATGTTTTTCACTTCGCGCAGCACACCCTTGAGACCGAGTTCAACAGCGCCACCGACAATCCGCTGGTCTTCACCGACACAGGTGAGGTGCTCTCTGGCGGCAACTTCCACGGCGCGCCGGTGGCGCTGGCGCTGGATGCCTGCGCCATGGCCGCGGCCACCCTGGGCGGCATTGCCGAACGCCGCATTGAGCGTCTGCTCAACCCGGACCTGTCGGAATTGCCGGCGTTTCTTTCGCGGCAGCCGGGCCTCCAGTCGGGGCTGATGATGGCGCAGGTGACGGCCGCTGCGCTGTGCAACGAAAACATGGGACTGGCCCACCCGGCTTCAGTCGGATCGCTGCCGACGGGAGCTGCCAAGGAAGACTTCGTTTCGATGGGCATGACGGCGGCGCTCAAGCTGCGGACGGTCGCCGAAAACCTTGCGGCCATCCTGGCCATTGAACTGCTGGTGGCCACCCAGGCCCTGCCCTTTCTGCGGCCGCTGCGCACCAGCCCACAGCTCCAACGGGTTGAAGATTTCATTCACACGCTCGCGCCGCCGCTGGAAGGCGACACGCCCCTGACGCCCTGCATTCAGGCCATCCAGACGCGCCTGCCGGACATCCTGGACGTAGCCCGGAATGCTGTCGCCGGCAACAGCGCGTAACCCTTCCGCCCCACCGGGCGCAAACCAGTGAGAGACCCCACGCCCGCCGGCCGAAGGCTACTTTGGCGGCTTTTCCGGCAGCTTCTCGCCGGCCCGGATGGCGACCGGCAGGTGGTTTTCCGGCGGCGGCAGGGGACAACTGTAAGCGCCGCCGTATGCGCAGTACGGATGGAACGCCTGATTGAAATCGAGCACGTATTCGTTGGTCGGGCGGCGTCTGAGCTGAAGATAACGCCCGGCCGCATAGGTTTCCCGGCCGGCGGTCGTATCCCGAAACGGAATGAACAAATCGGCCGCAGCTTCCGGCACGCCCAGGTCCGGCGTCAGAACCAGCAGCGAACAGTCCACGCCCTCCACCTTGAACCGGAAGACTCCGGCGCAGCGGTAGCGCCGGATTTCACCGGGGCGGTTCGTCGCCATCTCGATGGTGGTTTCTTTGGAACATGGTTCGAGCGTGACGACGAAGCGATAGTTGGGATCAAAGGGAAAATAGGTCAGCCCCCTGAAGGTCGTCCGCCGTTCGGCCGGGATGGGTGAATCAGCCTCCAGCCGGAAGGCCCGGTCCTTCAACTCGCGCTGCGCCAGCAGCGCCTGCGCGACACGTTCGACCGGAGCGCGGGGATCATCAAGCGGACTGAGTGACGGTTCGGGCGCGGCATCAGCCACCGGGACGGCGGCTGGCGGTGTCGGCGGTGTGGTGACAGGACGTGGCGCGTCCGCTGCACAGCCGGAGAGCATGACCGCCGCGCCCACCAGACACGTCAGACTCAGGCGCATGACAACATCCCCCGGTTCTAACCCCTTCCGTCCGGCCCGGCTACCGGAACATTCGGCCGGAGACACACGGTTTATATTGTGCCGTACGGGCGTTTCCACCCCACGGAAGGCACAACCGTAACCACATCGCCGTTTTCAAGGCGCGTGTTGATGTCGTCCAGGGTGTTGATGTCACGGCTGTTGACGTAAATGCTCACGCTTGGCTGACGCAGCCCACGCCCGTTGTAAATCTCTTTGCTGAGCTTGGTGTATTTCTCCGTCAGCTTGCGTAGCGCCTCGCCGACCGTCGTCGCCTCGACAGTAACGGCGCGCTGGTTGTCGGTCAGGGGAAGATACACCGAAGACAGTTCAATGGTGACAGCCATAGGTTCACATGACTCCGCAGGCAATGCTTCTGAAAAAGGTGAGGACGCAGCGCCAGCCGGAGGATTACCCGGCGTATTCCATACTTACGCCAAGACTTGCCGTGACTCAAGTAGGTTAGCGGACAGTCGCCGCACAAAGCCGTGGCGCACCCCGAAACCGGACCGAACCGGCAGAGACCTGCCCGATGACATCCACGGAAGGCCGGGGAAGCCGGGCGTCAAAAAGTTCTGTTCGTAAAAAGACACTTTCACTTTGACTTCTGCCGAGTTGAAAGTAGGTTGGTAGCAGATGAACTGAATCCCCCCAACCAAACGCCTGAAACCTATGTCATCCCCATCCGTACTCCCTTTGTCATTACCGGCGACCATCCGATTGGGACTGCTCAATGTGGCGATTGGCATGAATGCGCTGCTCGTCTTCGGCATCCTGAACCGGGTGATGATCAGTGAGTGGCAAATCAACGCAGCGCTCGTGGGGATATTCGTCTGTGCGCACTATGTCGTCTGCCCGATGCGCACGCTGGCTGGCTATGCCTCGGACACGCGGCCGCTCTGGGGCTACCGCCGTACGCCCTACATTGTGGGCGGCATGCTGGTGGCCTTCGGCTCACTGTTGCTCATCCTGCATGCGGCGCAGTGGATGCGTATCCAGCCGGTCTGGGGCAGTCTGGCCTGTGGGATGGCGTTTGCGCTCTGGGGGCTGGGACTCAACGCCGCTTCGGTGCCCTACCTGGCGTTGATGAGTGATTTGTCGGGGCCACACCGCGCCCGGACGATTTCCGTGGCCTGGTTCATGATGGTGGCCTTTGGCATCGTGGCGACGGGCATCATCATTGCGAAGTACTTTGATTTGAACCTGTCGAAGCTGTCCACCGACATAACGGCCCTCGACACGGCCGCACTCGACCAGGTGCTTCGGCAGTTGTTTTACGCCGTAGTGGGAATTTCCGCCCTGCTGATGCTGGTCGCCATCATCGGCATGGAGCCGCGCTACCGGAATCTGGCGGCTGAGGATGAAAAGCCCCCGACGCTGCGCGAAACCATTGCCGTTATGACGGCCGACCGGGATTCAAAGATTTTCTTCGCCGTCGTCGCGCTGGGTATCTTCGGCGTCAACGCCCAGGATGTGCTCCTCGAACCTTACGGCGCGCAGGTGTTGCAGATGTCGCTGGCAGATACAACCCGCCTCCAGCCGACCTGGGGCGGAGCCACACTCATCTCGATGCTGTTTGCCGGTTTCATCCTGGCCCGACGACTCTCACGCAAACAGATTGCATTGCTGGGAGCATTTTTGAGTACGTTGGGATTGGGACTTGTTATTGCAGCCGCAGGCCTGGGAAGCGGAGTTCTGCGGGTTGGGGTGTTCACTTTGGGAATGGGTAGCGGGATTTTCGCCGTCGGGGCCCTTTCGATGATGATGGACATGACGCGCCCTGGTCAGGCGGCCACCTACCTGGGCGTCTGGGGCATTGCCCAGGCACTGGCGCAGGGCACGGCCGGATTGACCGCCGGTGTCGGACGCGCTGGACTGGAAGCGGTGACGGGACAAATTGGGCTGGCCTACCAGGGTGTGTTTGCCCTTGAAGCCCTGGCCCTGATGGCCACCGTGTGGTTGTTGCTGTCCATGGGGCGGACGACGCCCCAAAAGCAGGAGGAACGGCGGGATGACCGTCGCGGCATCGAGCATCTGGCCGATGCCGTCAGCGCGAACTCATGATTGAGATGAGCGCGCTTTGAAGAGACTGCCGTATCGTGTGGCGACACAAAGGCGCCCGATACGGTCCCGGGTTTGCAGGGAGGAGCGTGTCCTTGTTGAGTGGGGACGCAGCAAGCAGACGTTTCCTTCCCTGCAAATTGATTCTGTCAGGAATAAAGCCGTACTTCCGTTGGTGGGGAAGTACGGCCGGGTTTGCAGGGAGGAGCGTGTCCTTGTTGAGTGGGGACGCAGCAAGCAGACGCTTCCTTCCCTGCAAATTGATTGCCGGAAGGATGGAGCTTGAGTGTCCGAGTCGAGTGGGAACGAGCAAAGGTACGCTGCGCCTTTTGAAACTTTTTCTCTGTAGCGTTACACACGTTGCCCCAGACAGATCGCCCGGTTTTGCCGGGAGCGCGGCATAAAACCGTGATGCAGAAGTGGCCAGGCACAGAACAGCCCGGCTTCCCACCGTTGAAATCCATTACCGGGAGCGTGTTTTATGCGGGTGATTGTATGTGGAGGGGGGCCGGGCGGGTCCACAGCGGCGGCCACGTTGGCGCGGGCCGGCGTTGAGACGGTACTCATCGAAAAAAGTTTTTCCCGGATCAAACCCTGCGGTGGTGCCATTCCACCGGTTCTGGTGCGGGATTTCGACATTCCTGAGCACCTCATCCAGCGGCGGGTCTCCTCCGTGGCGGTCTATGCCCCGTCGGGGCGGGCCGTCACCATGGACATCCACCAGGGTTACGTCGGCATGGTCTGCCGCGAGGCGTTCGATGCGTTTCTGCGCCAGCGGGCAAGCCAACTCGGCGCTCTTGTCGTCGAGGGACGGGTTGAAGGCGTGGATGCCACCGAACGCGGCGCGACCGTCACCTTCACCACGCCCCAGGGAAACCGCCAGACGCTGGTGGCCGATGCCATCATCGGCGCGGACGGGGCCAATTCCTTCGTGGCGCGCACCTTCGATCTGCACCAGGGCGGTCTCGTCGCGGCGGCCGTCCAGGAGCGGTTTGCCCTCAATACCGAAACAGCGCGCCGCCTCAACGACCGTTGTGCCATTTACTATGACGGCCGCTACTCGCCCGACTTTTACGGCTGGGTCTTTCCCAAAGCCGACCACGTCGCCGTCGGCACCGGCACGGCCATTCGCAGCGCCAATCTCAAGGGACACCTTGAAGCCTTCAAGCAGCACCTGGGCATCAGTGAACGCCCCACGCTGCGCGAAGGCGCGCCCATTCCGCTCCGCCCCTATGACCGCTGGGTGACGAACCGCGTCGCGCTGGTTGGCGACGCCGCCGGACTCGTGGCCTCGAGTTCAGGCGAGGGGATTTTCTATGCCATGAAAAGCGGCGAGATGGCCGCTGAGGCCATGCTGGAATGTCGTCACGATCTGCGCAGCGAAAAACTCCATCGCGCCTACCAGAAGGCTTTTCTGAAGAAGTACGGCGCCACGTTCCGCTTCCTCGAACTGATGCAGAACCTGTACTACAAAAACGACGCCCGGCGGGAAGCATTCGTGGCCATCTGCCGCGACCGTGGCGTGCAGGATTTGACGTTTCAATCCTACATGTACAAAACGCTGGTGCGGATGCCGATGCTCGACGGCATCCGCATCATGAGCAAGAACTTCTACCACCTGACCCGCGCCCTGCTGGGGCTGTACCGCCCTACCCGGCTCGACGCCACTCCAGCCTGATTCGTGCGTTTACCGGCCCGGCATCGCCCGTGGCAACGGCGTAGCCCGTGGCAGCTCACCGGCCGGGGCGGATTCCACCTTGCGCGTCAGCCCGGCCAGGATGGGTTCTGGAAACACACCAAGATAGAACACGGCGGCCAGCGTCACTGACAGCACCGTGGTCAGCGTCCACGGCAGGTCGGGCAGTTCGTCCTCGTTTTGCCGCCCTTCCTGGAAAAACATCGTCACAATCGGGCGCAGGTAGTAGTAAAGCGACACGGCACTGTTGAGCACGGCAACGACGACCAGTTCGGCGTAGCCCCCCTGCCAGACTTCCCGGAAGAGAACAAATTTGCCCATAAAGCCGGCCGTCAGCGGAAGCCCCCCCAGTGCAAGCAGGAAGACCGCAAGCGCCACAGCCGCTCCCGGTGCCTGAAAGCCCAGCCCGGCGTAGTCCAGAATGAGCGTCTGGCGGTCGTCCTCACGCGCCACATAGGCCACGACGGCAAACGCCCCCAAGGTCATCACGGCATAGCCGGCGAGGTAAAACAGAGTGGCTTTCCAGTCGCCGACGATAACCCCCAACAGGGCATAGCCGGCGTGGGCAATCGAGGAATAAGCCAGCATGCGCTTGATGTCGTCCTGCACGATGGCCACGACGTTGCCGATGACCATCGAGAGCACGGCCACCGTGGCGAGGATGAGCGTCCACGTCTGGTGCAGCGCCCCGGCTTCAGCCGGAAACATCTCGGCAAAGACCCGCAGCAGGGCGACGAAGGCTGCCGCCTTGGGGCCGGCCGCCATAAAGGCCGTCACGGGCGTCGGCGCGCCCTGGTACACATCCGGCGCCCAGAGGTGAAACGGCGCGGCGGCCGCCTTGAAACACAGTCCGACCAGCATCAGCGCCGCCCCGGTCAGGAGCAGTGATTCCGACGTCAGGTTGCCGTTTTGCACGACGATCTGAATGGTCTTGAGATTGGTCGTGCGCGTCGCGCCATAGACCAGCGCCATGCCATAGACGAGAAAGCCCGTCGAAAACGAACCCAGAATGAAATACTTGACGGCCGCTTCATTCGACCGCAGATCGCTGCGCCGGAAACCGGCCATGGCGTAGGAGGCAATCGAAAGAATCTCGATACCCAGAAACAGCATGGCGAGGTCGCCAGCGCCGGCGATGAGCAGCATGCCTACCGTGGCAAAGGTCAGCAGGGCAAAGTATTCGCCGCCACTTTTGGACTGATGTCCAAAAGTTGGCATCGCCAGCAGGGCCGAGAGCGCCGCCACAAGGAGCAACACAAAGGCAAAGGCGGTACGCAGGGGGTCCGTCACCAGCATGCCGTTGAAGCTTGAACCCGGCGACAGACCAACCCAGCGCCAGACGCCATAGGCGGCCAGACCCAGCCCGCCCAACACGATCAGACCAGCCCACCGCCGGCTTTCTCTGGCAAAAGCGTCATACATCATGACTACCAAACCGGTAGCGGTCAGGCAGATTTCCGGGAGAACTGCGGTATAGTTGATGTCTGGATTGACGGGCATCGTGGATGGAGCAGAAACGAAATGGACTTGCGCACACCACACCATAATCACCGGTGCAAGCGACGGCAAGCGACATCCCGCCAACTTTTGTATGTTTCATCACAGGCCCAGTCCATCTGTCCGCCTTTTTCTCTGAAGCGACGGCAGTTATCCAGGTCAGGACTTTGCATTGCCGCCTTCCACGCCGGGAGACACCTGTGAGAACCTGCGCGCCCACCGGATACATTCTGGTTGCCATCCTGTTGTTCTGGCTGGGAACGTCCATCGGCCACGGCCGGGGCCACGGCCAGGGCCACGGCCAGGGACGGACACACACCGTCCAGGTGGCCTCGGTCAACGATGAAACGGTAGCCCGCGAAACCGTGGCCGCCTACCGGGCGCGGGGCGTGGCGGCCTACTACGTCAAGGTTGAACTGCCCCAGGGGACATTTTACCGGGTGCGGGTCGGACGCTTTGCCAGCCCGGCCGAAGCCCAACGCTACGCGCGTGCCATCGGCGTCCGGGATGCGTTTATCACGGTCTATGACGGCCCGGCAGATGCCGCGCTGACGCGCGCGCCGGCGCTCCCGGCCCCGCTTCCACCGCCGGGAAACACTCCGCCGTCAACCACGGCATCCGGGGGAAACACTCCTGCCAAAGCCCTGCCGCCGCCGGTGCTGGTCATCAAGCCAAAGGGCCAGCCGGCACCACCGCCGGCCGTCGTCAAGCCGCCGCCGGATACCAGCCCGCTGCCGGCTGGCGACCAAAGCACCGGCGGACAACCCGGCGACGCGGCTACAGCGCCCGGAGAAACACCCCCTCCCCCGGTGGAAGCCCCGGGGCGGCAGTTGCCCCGGCAGGCCGAACGTCCGGCGCTGCTTATGGAAGGAATCGCGGCCCCGGTGACGCCCGCCTGGGCGGATTTCCGTCCTGACCCGTCACCCTGGATACGCCTTTCCACACCCACCCGCGCCGATCTGCACTGCGCCTACTTCATCAGCCCGGAAAAAGGCTGGGTTGGCGGACGGCGCGGCACGCTTCTCCACACCGAAGATGGCGGCCGGCACTGGGTCGAACAGGTCACTGGCACCAAAGCCAACATCACCGGTCTGTTTTTTCTGAATGCCCAGACCGGCTGGGCAGCCGTCGGCGGCACCTATGGACTTGACCCGGCGGTAGATGGCATCGAACCCACCATCCTGCGCACGGACGATGGCGGGACGGTCTGGCGTCCCATCGCGGAACTCGATGTGCGCAGCCTGTGGTTTGTGAACGAACAGGTTGGGTTTGCCGTCGGCAACTACGGCGCGGTGTTCCGTACCACGGACGGCGGTGCAACGTGGACGGCCTGCGAGGGACTGCGGCGTGCCATCGAGCGGCCCGAAGGTCTCCCCGATGTCGTCCTGACGTTTACGCTCGTGCAGTTTCTCGATGAGCGCCGGGGCTGGGTGGCCGGCAACTTTTTCGGACGCGGCATCACGCGCCCGGCCGGTGTGTTCTGGACGCAGGACGGCGGCGAAACCTGGACGCGCTACCCGATTCCGTTTGCCGCCACGAGCGCCGACATCACCTCGATGCGCTTCCTCGATGCCCGGCGCGGCAGTGTCGTCTCGGAACTCTACCGGGGCGACGCCCGCTTCGTCACCCTGCACTTCACCAACGACGGCGGCGCGACGTGGAGCGAACGCCGGATGGCAGTGCCGGGCTTTCATGTGACACACTTTCTGGACGAACGTACGGGCTGGACTATCGGGGCACTGCTTTCCCGTGACAGCTCTTCCCCGCCGTATGAAGTCGGCATCTGGGCGACACGGGATGGCGGCCGCACCTGGCGGGAGGAAAAAACCCTTGCCGGCACGCAGATTTACGGAGCCTTCTTCCTCGATCCGCAAACCGGCTGGGCCGTGGGGCAGGGCGGCACGGTGCTGCGCTACCGGCCCTGATGTTTGAGGCCCTGATTTCTGAAACCGGAACGCTGACGGTGCAACTTTTTCTTGAAAACATCTGGCTGGCGCTCATCAATGTCTGGGCCAACAAGCTTCGTTCGCTGCTCACTGTTCTGGGCGTGCTGGTGGGCACGGCGACGGTCATTGCCGTTTCCTCGGTGCTGACCGGCGTCAAGGACCGGACGGCGAAGCTGGCGGCGCAGGTTGGGCCCGAGGTGCTTTACATCAGCCGCTACGATTCCATCGGGCCGCGCTTTTCACGGGTGACGCCCGAAGAACGACAGCGCAAACCGCTCACCGAAGAGGATGCCGAAGCCGTCAACCGCCTGCCTTCCGTCCGTGCCGCCACCCCGCAGCTTGTTGTCGGCAGCTTTGGGCCGAGTGCCACGCAGTACCGTCTCAAGTACAAGGGGCGCGAAGCCACTCGCCCGATTGCCTTTGGCGTCTGGGCCAACTACCCGGAAGTCCGCTGGCTGAACCTGCGCCTGGGACGCTTTTTTACCCCGGAAGAACACGACCGCAAGCTGGACGTAGCCGTGCTCGGCCCCGTTGCTGCCGAACAGCTCTTTGGCACGCAGAACCCGCTTGGCGAGATGGTGGAATTTGAAGGACGTTCCTACCGGGTCATCGGGGTCGTCGAAAAAGGCCCGACCGGCATTTTCGGTGATACGCCGGAAGACCGGCAAATCCTGATTCCCTACGCCAATCTGGCCCAGCGGTATCCCGACCTGCTCCGCGACCGTGGCATCACCATCATTGCCCACGCCCGTGAGGGCCGTCTCGAAGCTATGCGCGACGAAATCACGGAGCTGCTGCGCCGCCGCCGCCGGCTTCGCTCGGACCAGCCCGACAACTTCGGCATCAGCACGCCTGATGCTATTTTTGAGACTTTCAACAGCATCACCTCTGTGCTGGGCATCATTGCCGTCTCCCTGGCGTCGGTCAGTCTGCTCGTCGGCGGTATCGGTGTGATGAACATCATGCTCGTGTCGGTCACGGAGCGCACGAAGGAAATCGGGACGCGCCGCGCCGTCGGCGCACGCCGCCGGGACGTTCTGACGCAGTTTCTCATTGAAGCCGTGGTGCTTTCCCTCATCGGCGGCGCGCTGGGCATCGGGATTGGCGTCGGGATGAGCGCCGGACTCAACGCCTTTGTGCCCAGTGTGCCGTCGCTGGTGCCGCTCTGGTCCATCGGCGTCGGTTTTGGTATTTCGGTTGCTGTCGGACTCGTATCCGGTTTCCTGCCGGCGCTGCGGGCCGCCCAACTCGACCCGGCCGAGGCGCTGCGGTACGAGTAGCCCGCGCCCTCACCCTGCCCACCAGAGCTTGAGGCCCAGCAGCAGGAAAACCGTTGCCAGTCCCAGCCCGGCCTGATATTCGCGGTGGCGCACGTACAGCCGCCAGTCAAAGCCATCCCCCAAGGCGGCTGCCAGGCGGCGCAGGTCGGGCACGAAGAGCGGTGTCCGGGCCGCGTACGCTGGATAGGTATCGGGAAACAAACGGGCCAGGTGCGCGGCTTCCGCCTGCATGACGGGCCAGTAAATCCCGACAAACAACCCGGCAACCAACAGAGCGAGCGGCCATGGCGCGCCGGCCGTCAGACAGCCCGTGGTCATCCAGGCACTTCCCCAGTACAGCGGATTGCGCGCCAGACGGTAGGGCCCCCGCACCGTCAGCACTTCGTCCTTGCGCAGGTGGCCGGTGGCCCAGGCCCGCCAGCCCAGCCCGACGAGACTGAGGCTGCCGCCAATTGCCATGGAAACCGGCGTCGGCTGCGCCAGCAGCACAAACAGCGCCGCCGCCACAAAACCCAACGGAACGCGCAGCGTCTGGGCCCGGTGCCGCCACCCGGCCGCCGAATCACGCGGCCCTCTCATGCCAGACCGCAGGCCGCACGCGCGGCCTCGATGGTTGCCAGCGCCTCGGTGCGTGCGCGCCGGGCGCCCTCCCGCAGTACGTCCTCGATGTCATCGGGCCGCGCCAGCAAAGCTGCAAAACGCTCACGCGCCGGACCAAAAAAGGTTTTCAGCTTGGCCAGCAGGGCTTTTTTGGCTTCTCCGTAGCCGTAGCCGCCAGCGCGAAAGGCATCCGCCATGGCAGCCTTTTCCTCCGGCGTGGCGACCAGCGCGTAAAGCTGGAAAATCGTATTCCGCTCCGGGTCCTTGGGGGCTTCAACGGGCGCGGAGTCAGTGACAATCCCCATGACGGACTTTTTCAGCGCCGCGTCATCAGCAAAGAGTTCGATGACATTTCCGTACGACTTGCTCATCTTCTGCCCGTCGGTTCCCGGCACAATGCCAGCTACTTCACTGACGCGGACTTCCGGCAGCACGAACACCTCGCCGTAGGTGTGGTTGAAGTAGCCGGCCATGTCGCGGGTCATCTCCACGTGCTGCACCTGGTCGGCCCCGACCGGAACGACGTTTGAACGGTAAGCCAGGATGTCCGCGGCCATGAGCACCGGGTAGTAAAACAGCCCGACTTTGGGGGCAATCCCGCGCGCAACCTTGTCCTTGTAGGCGTGGGCGCGTTCGAGCAGCCCCATGCCGGTCACGGTGGCCAGAAGCCACGCGAGCTCGTGCAGTTCGGGAATATCCGACTGGCGGAACAGCACGGCGCGCCGGGGATCGAGTCCCAGCGCCAGGTAGGCGGCAGCCACCTCGCGCGTCAGCGCACGCAGTTGGGCGGCGTCGTTGATCGTCGTCAGCGCGTGGTAGTTGGCGATGAAATAAAACGCCTCGCCTTCGTGCTGAAGCGCCAGATGCTGCGCAATCGCGCCAAAGTAGTTGCCCAGATGGAGTTTGCCCGAAGGTTGAATGCCGGAGAGAAAACGTTTTGGTTGGGTCATCGTGATGTTGCCTCGGTTATGTCGCCTCGACGAAATCCAGCGCCTTGCCGTGGGACTCTTCCAGCAGCGCCAGCGCGAGATAGGCCAGCAGCGTGCAGCCAATCCCGACGGCCAGGGCGCTGTAGAGTAGCCCAAGCGCCGTGTGGTGTGTCAGCCACTGGAGCGCCAGCGTCAGGGGGACGACCGAGGCCCGGACAAAATTCGGCGCACTGGTGGCCACAGTGGCGCGCAGGTTTGTGCCGAACTGTTCGGCGGCAATCGTGATGAACACCGCCCAGTAGCCGGCCGCAATGCCGATGCAGAAGCACAGCCCGTAGAAGTAGGTCGGCGACGCGCCCCGTGAGCCGACATAGACGAAGGTCAGCAGCAGGGTCAGCGTCTGAAAGGCAAAGACGACCCGCCGCCGGCTGCGGAAATACTGGCTGAGCAGGCCGCTGGCCAGATCGCCCACCACGAGGCCGGCGTAGGCATACTTGATGGATTCGCCGGCGGTGATGCCCGGAATGCCCAACTCACGGGACAACTCCGGCGACAGCGTGATGAGAATCCCGATGGCAAACCACAGTGGCACGCCGATGAGAATCGAGCAGAAGAACCGGCGGAAGCGGTCGCCGTTTGTAAACAGGGCGAAGAAATCGCCGCGCGACACTTCCTGGGTTTCAAGCGCCTGAAACATCCGCGATTCGAGCAGGGTGGCGCGGGTCGCCAGCAGGAGAAAGCCCAGGATGCCGCCCGTCATGTAGGCCACCTGCCAGGAGAAATACTTGCCCACGGTAGCGGCCACCACGGCCCCTGACACGCCGACGCCGGCGACGATGGCTGTTCCGTAGCCGCGCAGGTCTTTGGGCAGACTTTCACTGACGAGCGTCACGGCTGCCCCCAGTTCTCCGGCCAGCCCGACGCCGGCCAGAAAACGCAGCACAACATAGAGTTGGAATGCCGTGACGCCGCCGGGCAGCAGCGCCGCCAACTCGATGATGAAGGCATTGGCAAAGTTGGCGACGGAATAGAGCAGAATCGAACCGAACAGGACGGAACGCCGTCCGCGCCTGTCGCCAAGGACGCCCCACATGATGCCGCCGAGCAGCAGCCCGATCATCTGCACATCGAGCAGCAGGATGCCGTCATCGAGCAGGCGCTGGCCTTCCAGACCAAGCGCCTGCAAACTGGGAACGCGCACGATGCCAAACAGCAGCAGGTCATAGATGTCCACGAAGTAGCCCAAAGCCGAAACAATCACCGTCGCCGAAAGGAGTGGCCGAAACCGTTCAGGCAAAAGCTGGCGCATAGACGGAAAGGGTTATCTGACCGGAAATCATGCGATGTCCGGCAAGCATAACCGAAAGGCGCTGTGGCCGTCGCCAGCGACTTTGGGCGGAAGGCCCGTCAGGCCAGACTTCTGACAATGCCTGCCACCAGATCACGTTCCTGGGCGGGCAGCACGGTACGCGGGTCGCACACGATGTTGTTTCGCACGATGCGCGCCACGATAGGCGGTGTACCACAGCGCAGGTGGGCAGCCAGTTCTTCGGCTGCAAGGTGTCTGGGAGAGAGGCAGATGAGCGTCGTGGGAAGCTGGACGTGGGGCGCGCAGCCACCGCCGATAACGGACTGGCCGGCTTCCAGCGTCACCGTGGCGCTTCCGGGCGGTATCTGACGACGAATGGAACGGGCGAGCCGCCGGGCGCGGCGGTCAAGGTCGGCTGGCGACTGGCGGATCATGGCCAGCACCGGAATGGCATCCGTTTGACCGGTGCGGTACAGCCGCAGGGTGGCTTCCAGCGCCGCGTAGGTCAGCTTGTCAGCGCGCAGCACACGCAGCAGCGGATTTTGCCGGAGGCGCGCGATGAGCGCCTGCCGTCCGGCGATGATACCCGCCTGGGGGCCGCCCAGCAGTTTGTCGGCGCTGAAGGTGACAACATCCGCGCCTTCGGCCAGCGAGCGCACCGGAGAGGGTTCATCGTCAAGCCCACAGCCGGCGAGGTCGGCCAGCAGTCCGCTGCCCACGTCTTCAAACAGCAGCAGGTTGTGCTGGCGTGCCAGTGCGGCCAACGCTGCCAGCGATGGACGTTCCGTAAAACCCAGCAGGCGGAAGTTCGAGGGATGAACCCGGACGATGAGGCGTACATCCGGCGCATTTGTCAGTGCGGCTTCGTAGTCGGACAGGCGGGTACGGTTGGTTGTGCCGACTTCGCACAGCCGGACGCCGCTTTTGGCCATGATGTCGGGAATGCGGAACCCGCCGCCGATTTCCACGAGTTCGCCGCGTGAAATCAGGGCCGTCTGACCGCGTGCCAGTGTATCGAGAACCAGCCACACGGCGGCGGCGCAGTTATTGACGACGAGCGCGGCTTCGCAGCCAAGCAGCGCCTGCCAGTGGGCTTCGCTGTGGCGGTCACGGCGGCTGCGTTCGCCGGCGGACAGGTCATATTCCAGGTTGCTGTAGCCCTGTCCGACAGCCAGCAGGGCGTCCAGGGCGGCTTTTGCCAGGGGCGCGCGACCGAGGTTGGTGTGCAGGATGACGCCGGTGGCATTGATGACCGGGATCAGGCCCGGCTGGGCGGCCAGCCGCTGCCGGGCGAGGTCCAGCCCACGCGCCAGCAGGTCTGCCGGTGTGGCCTCGGTTGCGGGCTGCTGGCGGAGTTCGGCGCGCAGGCGGGCAATGGCTTCGCGGGCGGCAGCGCGCTGCTCGGCGGGCGTGTGGCGGGCTGGTGCGGCATCGGCGGCAAGCGACCGGGCAAGGGCCTGGGCCAGTCGTTCGACCGACGGCAGGGCGCGCAACCGCTGGCGTACGTCAGGCGGCGACGCTGGCGACGACATGGTTGCGAAGGGTGCCGATATGTTCGATTGTGATGGCTACTTCGTCGCCGGGCTGGAGAAAGACCGGCGGTTGCCGGAACACGCCGACGCCGCCGGGTGTCCCGGTTGAGATGACATC
Organism: Chloracidobacterium sp. N; assembly: GCF_018304765.1. Lineage (NCBI taxonomy): Bacteria > Pseudomonadati > Acidobacteriota > Blastocatellia > Chloracidobacteriales > Chloracidobacteriaceae > Chloracidobacterium > Candidatus Chloracidobacterium aggregatum. Next base: position 174,801 of record NZ_CP072642.1, on the reverse strand, counting down.
GCCGGGTTCAAGCGTCATGGACTGTGACAGAAACCAGATGAGATAGGGAATGTCGAAAATCATTTCCCGGGTGTTGGAAGCCTGCATGACCTCTCCGTTGCGCGTCAGGCGGATGTCGAGGGCGTGCGGGTTGGGGATGTCGTCCGGCGTCACGAGCCAGGGCCCTATGGGCGCGAAGGTGTCGCAGGATTTGGCGCGGGTAAACTGCTTGTCCTGGCGTTGCATGTCGCGGGCGCTGACATCGTTGAGAATGGTGTAGCCGCCAACGTAGTCGTACGCGGCTTCGCGCGGCACGCAGCGGGCGGTTTTTCCGATGACGACAGCCAGCTCGGCTTCGTAGTCCACTTCGCGGCTGTTGGGCGGCAGGACGATGGGTGCGTTGTGGGCGGTTATGGCGCTGGCGTACTTGGCAAAGATGACGGGTTCCGTGGGCGGTGTTTTGCCCTGTTCGGCGGCGTGGTCGCGGTAGTTCAGTCCGACGGCAATGATTTTGCCCGGACGCGGTACAGGCGGCAGGTAGGTCACTTCGGTCAGGGGAAGGACGGACTGGCTTTGCCGTTCGGCTTCGGCCTGGGCGTGGGTGACAAGAGCAATTCGGGCGTTGGTATCAAGGTTGAAGACATCGCCGGGTGTGGTCAGGGCGTGGCTGACATCCACGGCCAGGCTGTCCAGCACAAGACCGGTGAAGGGCAAGGGGCGGGACGGATGACGGAACAATCCAAGGCGCATAATGGAGAAGTGCGGGCGTCTCACCCGCTATGACGGTTTGGGATCGTGGGCGTCCCGCCCACGTATAGCATTCTTGGGAGCGCGGGCGTACAACCCGCTTATAGCATCCTGGGAGTGCGGGCGTCCCGCCCGCTTCTGACTATGGGGGCGCAGGTGCGTCGCCACGCAAGGCATCTATCGGATGACCGGCTTTTCCTGAGTTACCCTACCTGACAGAGGAAGTGAGAGGGAAGATCAGGCTTCCATGGAAGCAGTCGGGAAACCCGCGCTCCCAGTGAGGTCGGGAACAGGGCAGCGTGGTGGGTCGTGTAGGGCTCGAACCTACGACCCGCTGATTAAGAGTCAGCTGCTCTACCAACTGAGCTAACGACCCACGTGTGCCAAACCGTATGCCGAATTGTATAGGTGGCACCAGCCGTTTTTGTCAAGCCGGGCACTGCCCCTGCTCAGGAAGCCGATGTGGGCGCCGGCGCTGACCATGCCTGCCAGGTTTCTTCCAGCGACTGCCCCAGCCAGCTCAGTCCAACCCGCGCGGCATGCCACGGCTCCGGCATCGCCAGCAGGTACACCAAACGGCGCGTGAGATACCCCGCCACACCATTGAACGCCACACCAAGGATGTTGGCCCCCGCACAGCCACGCCCCAGGGTCATCATTTCACCAAGCGGTTCGTAGTGGTACTCCCGCAAAGCCGCCCCCTGCTGCGCCGCGGCAATGTTGTGGGCCACGACCAGCGCCTGCCGTACCGCGACCTGGGCCGTTGCCGGCGCGGCGACGCTGGCGGCAATGTCACCCAAAGCATACACGCTTGGAAAACCGGGAACTTCAAGCGTCCGGCTGACCGGAATCCGCCCGCGTCGGTCACGGACAAAAGGAAACTCCGCCAGTACCGGCGCCGGACGGCTGCCGGCCGTCCACACGATGGTCTTGGCGGCAATGTGTGTGCCGTCTTCCAGCTCCACGCCAGCGGACGAGCAGGAGGCGACCCCAACGCCCAAGTGCAGCTTGATGTGGCGGCGCGCCAGCTCACGGTGCGCCAGATGCCGCAGAGCAGAGGCATACTGGGGCAGGATGTCAGGCAGGCGATCCACAAGATGCAGATGCGCCCGGGTTGGCGGCAGCCCGGCCTGACGGAGTTCGGACTGAAGCCTGTCAGCCGCCACGGCCGCCAGTTCAACCCCACTCGGGCCAGCCCCGATGACGACCAGTGAGACGGTTTCCCGTGGCGCAGCAGCCGCGTGCTGCACGGCCTCCACCAGTGACCTTTTCAGAGCATGGGCATCCGCCAGGGAGCGAAAGGGACGGGTGTGCGCCTTGACGCCCGGCAGGCCAAAGTCGTCGGCTACGCTGCCCAGTGCCAGTACAAGGGTGTCTGCCTCAAGGGTCTGCTCTCCGTCGGCACAGCGGACGCGGACGCCATACCGACGTGGCTGAAATTCGCCGCCGAGTACTTCCCCACAGACAAACCGGCAGTTCCGTGGCAACACTTCCTCAAAAGGTGGCGCAATATGCCAGTCAGCCACCTCATCGGTCAGGATTTCATACAACAGTGGAAGGAAAAGAAAGGTCGGAGTACGGCTGACGAGGGTAACCTCTGCCGTTTGGGTTACGCCTAGGGCGCTCAGCGCCCGCGCGGTGTAGAGTCCGCCAAACCCGCCTCCCAAGATCAGAACCCGGTGCTTTCCCATGCCGATACACCAGAGCAGATGATGGGTGGCGGTAAGGTGACGCCTTCAAATGACGTCATTCAACAGGCAGTACCAACCGACCCCAGAACTTCACCCGACCCAAAGAAATGCGGACTGCTGGCTCGCAGTACGTACCTGACTCACGGGCCTGACTCACAGCCCTGACTAACGTGATTCCTTGTCACCACGCAGGAAACGGGCCACTTCACCCAGGCTGGTCATGCTTTCGTTGTTGAGGTAGTTGCTGACATCCTCGGGGTCATTTTCCTTGCCTACCGCACGCGCCGACAGGCCAATCTTGCGGTTGGACTCGTCCAGCTTGAGGATTTTGAAGGGCAGAACCTGCCCGACAGAAACGACCGACTCAGCCCGGTCCACACGCTGATCGGAAAGTTCAGAAATGTGGCACAGTCCCTCGATGCCTTCTTCGAGTTCGACGAAGACCCCAAAACCCGCCAGACGCACCACCTTGCCCGTCACGACATCGCCCACCCGGTGACTCTGGAAGAAGCGCTCCCAGGCGTTGGGTTCAAGGTCCTTGATGGACAGGCTCAGCCGTCGGTTTGCCGTGTCAATGTTGGTGATGATGGCCTCGATGGACTGCCCCTTCTTCAAAACGTCGGAAGGATGCTTGACGCGCTTCGTCCAGGACAGATCGGAGACGTGAATGAGGCCGTCAATGCCATCCTCGATTTCCACGAAAGCCCCGAAGTCGGTCAGGTTGCGCACCTTGCCACTGACCCGTGAGCCCACCGAATACCGCTGCGCCACCGAATCCCAGGGATTGGGCTGGATTTGCTTCATCCCCAGACTGATGCGGCGATTGGCCGGATCGACTTCCAAAATCATGGCTTCGACCTCGTCGCCGACCGAGACCAGCTTGGAGGGATGCTTGATCCGCTTGGACCACGTCATTTCGGAAACGTGAACCAGCCCTTCGATGCCGTCTTCGAGTTCGACGAACGCGCCATAGTCCGTGACCGAGACCACCCGCCCTTTGACGATGTCATTCTTGCGAAACCGCTCCGTCACCGTATCCCACGGATCGGGAAGCAGTTGTTTGTAGCCCAGACTGACCCGCTCCCGCTCGCGGTCGAACTTGAGCACCTTGACCTGAACGGTGTCGCCGATGTTGAACATATCGGACGGCTTCGGCAGCCGTCCCCACGACATGTCCGTCACGTGCAGCAGCCCGTCAATCCCCCCAAGGTCAATGAAAGCGCCATAATCCGTGAGGTTTTTGACCTGCCCGGAGACAATGACGTTTTCATCGAGCATGCGCAGGGTTTCCGCCTTCCGGGCGGTGGTCTCTTCTTCGAGCAGGACCTTGCGCGACAGGACAATGTTGTTGCGCTTCTTGTTGAGCTTGAGGATGCGGAAGGTCATCTCACGCCCGATGAGGGCATCCAGGTTGCGGAGCGGACGGGTGTCCGCCTGGCTTCCCGGCAAAAATGCCATCACCCCACCCAGGTCCACTTGGAGCCCACCCTTGGTGCGCTCCGTGATTTTTCCGGTGACGGTCTGGTTTTCCGTAAAGGCTTTTTCGATGACTTCCCAGAGGTGATGGCGCCGGGCATCGGCATACGAAAGCTCGACATAACCATCCCCGCCTTCAATCTGCTTGACCATGACCTCGACCGAAGCGCCCCGCGCCACGGTCAGCTCACCATCCGGCCCGGTAAACTCCTCTTTTGGCACCAGCCCTTCCGACTTGAAGCCAATATCAACGACGACGCCACGCTCCGTAATCGAGACGACCTGCCCAACCACGATGTCCCCGGGCGAAACCGAAGTGGACGTTTGCTCGTAGTCGTCGAGCATGGAGGCAAAGTCGGTGTCCTCGGACGCTTCCATCCCCGGCGTCGCCGCAGACTCGGCATCCGGGGTGGCTTCTTCTGGCGCTGGTGGTGAAGTGATGCCCGGTGTGCGTAACGGCTTAATCGTCAAGCCTTCAGGACCGGACGGCTGTACATTGTCTGCCATGAGTTCGGAAATCTCTTTTTTGAAATTGTGCTGGTGGAAGCTTGCGACTCTACAACTTTCACGTAGCCTGTGTCAAGCCGCGTCAAGCATCATAAACAAACATCATAAACAAAAAGACGACGCGCCAGAAGGCTGCCGTCGTCTTTTTGCTGGATTGTCTGGAGCGGGAGACGAGATTTGAACTCGCGACTTCAACCTTGGCAAGGTTGCACTCTACCACTGAGTTACTCCCGCAGACATGCTCACCGGGACTGTCGAGCGCTCAGCAGGATAGACAGCCTGAAACGGCTTTGTCAAGCCCTTTGTTTGTGGCACCTGCCGTTGCCCTCCCTCCCCACGTCCTGCCCCGGAACGGCGCGCCCCGGGACAAAGTTAAAAAAAAATACACTTTTTCGCGGAACATGGGTTGTGTCCCCTCCCAAAGTGTATGAAAATACACTTAGCCGTTGGAGACACCATCACGACCAACGAGCCATGTCCCCGGCAGCCCATTCCCGCCGGTCGCCGATGGGGCGCGGTTGCCACGGGAGTTTCGCCATGTCGGCACCCATCGTCAAAACGTTTGAAGACATTGTGCATCACCTCGACGCACGCGCCGAGCGCAACGGTGGCGGGCTACCCGTCACGGAGACCGATACGTTCCGCACGCTCAACTTTTCCCTGATGTTGAGCATTTCACACTACATCGAAGACCGCTTCGTCGAGAAACGGCTCTCCGGGCTGTTCGTCGCTTCCTTTCAGAGACTGTCGCTGTTTCTGCACCAGCAGGAACGCTATGCGGCGATTGCCAGTACCTCACAACAGGTCTGGATCATTGGTGAACCCGACATCGCGCCCCCCTTCGTCGCCGACAATCTTCAGTTTTTCCGCCCGGCTGACGCCGAGTGTCGGGACTACTGGATTGTTCTCAGTGATGATCCCCGCTTTCGGATCGCCCTGTTTGCCCGCGAGTGCCATGCGCCGGAGCCGCCCCCGGCCGCACCTGTCAAAGCCGCACCCGTCAAAAACGGGCAGGCCGGCGGGAAGCGTCGGTTTGAAGGGTTTTGGACCTATCGGGATGAGTATATTGATGCCATCCGCGCCAGCCTCCAGGCCCACTATGCCCGGCCGGAACTCCGCGTTCTGCCCCAGACGGATACCGTGGGGATTCCCTAAGTGCCACCCACCCGCGGACTGGCCGGTCCAGTCCACTGTTCACTATCCACCACGGGTGTTGAGAAAAATCCCGATCGTATCCCCGGAGACCACTCCCGCCTGAGCCAAGGTCTGGTTGGGACGCAGTTGCATATTGCGAAACACGAGCGTCGTCCCCGGCACATTCGGGATGACACCGGCCTCGATGAGGTTTCGCACAATGGCGTCCGCCGTCATGTCGTCAGAAACTGTAACTTCCACTTCCTTCCCGTTGTTTTCATTGCGAAAGGTGATGTCAACATCAGACATTGGCAACGACCTCGACTCCTGATGTCAGCGCCCTTGTGCACATGGGCTTCAGATTACAAGGTGTAATGGTCACAGCGTGTGCAATAACCGGTTGGCACCTCGAAGCAGTCGTCCTGGTGACACACTTCGCACCGCACCGGTTGATCTTCCCGCTTGACGCGAAAGGTACGCCCTGCGCTTCCAGGCAGGGAGGGGGTATAGTAGTTCCGCCGGTGTAAATCGGCATAATGGTGCCGTGGAAACAGAATATGATTCCCGGAGCGGCTTCCTTCTTCAAGCTCACGGCGTACCTGGTAGAGTTCATAGAACTCAAAGCCACAGGACACGAGGATAATCAGTATGAAAAGAAGCGAACCCAAAACTGCGACCCCTTCCATACGGCACGTATCCTTTCCTAAGCCAGAAGCTGTCTGGGATGTAGGGGGCTGAAGTTGAAAACCTTCGAGGCTGTCGAAGCCGCCGCCCACCAATGCCACTCACACGTCCACGCTTCGGGGAAGCCCGTCATCGCTTCCGATGCGGGACGCCACGCCCGGGAGTCAGGTTATCCACGGGATGCGGCCAAGGTTTCCACTCCCCAGTCTCCCAGAACGGTTGCCACATCACCGGTCAACTCACAGGACCAGTGTCGTCCCCGTTGGTCCTCGACCATCAGAATGTGCAGGGGCGGTAGTCCCAGTTGGCGCAACGTACGCTGCTCGTCCTCACCCGTCATGGGTGCCCCCCCAAAGGTGTCGCCCGTAAAGCAAGTGATAATTTCAATGTAGCTGTCTGCGGTAGCCACCGGTGGCAATGCTTCACTTATAGCAAAAACGGCGGGGCTTGGACAGTCAGCGCAAACCAGCTCGTCATCGTAGAGCCGGTGCGCCGGACGTTGCACCAGCAGGGGCCGGCCACACTGACGGCAGGCAATACGGCGGATGTAGCGCCGGCCGAGGTGGACCGTCACCCCACGTCCAAACCGTTCTTCGAGAACATCGAGGGTCTGCCTTAGTGAAGTATCCACACCAATGGGCAATTCCATGACCGGACCCAGACGACCGTGAGCCAGACAGTGCGGGTCGTAAGGCAACTGAATCGCGTGAAAGCCGTGGGTGTGACCGTTGTACACATACCGCACACCAAAGTTCACCGGCTCACCGTGCAGCACCTTGAGGGCTTCCTGAACCTGAAGGGCGGAAGTCAGTGCCGATGTCACCTGGATCGTCGGCAAACGGTCTTCCACCATGTGGCGCCGGCGCACCTGTTCGCAGGAATCATACCGTGACTGCGCATCGGCGACCTGATCCGGGGTCACAGCACATTCAAAACATGCCCCGGCCTCACCTGAAAATGAGGTGACACTGCCGGTCAGCTCATGCATGCCGGCATTGATCCAGGGAACGCCCACGGCGCGCGCAGCACGATTGATGGCCAGACGTGCTTCGTCATTGTCCACACAGCCCAAAATCACGTCCATCCGCCGAAAGACACCGAGTCCGACATCCCACACCAGGTCAGCATCCAGTGCGCGGACCGTCCCCCCGGTATCACGGCAAAGGGCTTGTGTCCGCTCAGCCGCTACCTGTGCCTTGCGACGACCAATGTCAGCAGGCTGAAACAGGACCGTGCGACTGAGGTTGGAGGGAGAAATGTCATCCTGGTCAACGACCAGCATCCGCCGTGCCCCCAAGAGAGCCAGGTTTTTGAGGGTTTCATTGCCCAGCGCGCCAGCCCCAACCACCATGATGCGCGCTGACTGCAGAACCTCCTGCCTCCACCAGCTCAGTCGTTCCTGTCGCTCAAAGAAGGACTCCATGGATGCGGTTTCAGCCAAGGACAGTCAGAGGCGTGTGGCATCACAAAGATGCAAAAAGATTGACCGTAGCTGCTTCCAGGCTACGGTCAACAGAACACAGGAAAATCTGGAGAGACCAGCTTAGCTGCTGCCAGACAGCTCAGCCGCCGCCTGCCGGTTCAACTCCTGAAACTTCTCAACGGCTTCCTGGGCTGACCGTTCGAGCTGATTGACAACCTGCGGGTCAGCCGTGGCCTTGGCCTGTTCTTTGAGCAGAAGGGACTTGTAGCTATAGGCATTGGCATACCGCGGGTCGGCAGCAATGGCTTCTTCAATGTACTTCAGCCCTGTCTGAACGGCTTGCTGGAGCGCATCAATATCTTCTTTCTTCCATTTGTCCGGCTTGGCCACTTCCGGGAGTTTGCCTGGTACCTGGGTTTCGTATTTTCTCGATATTTTTGTGGCTTCGTTCCAGTAGATGACACCGATGGAGTAGAGACACTCAGCCTTTGTTGTCGGCTTCTGACCAGGCAGGTCAGCACGCTTTTTCAGCCATTCCTGATAACTTTTTTGATCATCCAGTGTCTTGTACAGGTCAGCAATAAAGGCATACGTCTGATCGCGGTCACGCTCTTTCAGACGCGATTCATTTTCAGGCTTGAGAAGTTCCTTGTAGGCTTCAATAGCCTGCCTGGCAGCTTTGGCTTGCTCCTCACCATCCTCGTTGTTGACACGGGAACGAATGGCCGTGGCGTAAAAGAGCTTGGCTTGGAGGAAGTCCGGATCACGCTCGATGGCTTCCTTGAAAATCTTCTCTGCCTTTTCGTAGCGCCCCTTGTTGTACTCCCGCGCGCCCTGATTCAGCAAATCCTTGGCAATGAGCTTGTTGCATCCAGCCATGCCAAAGGCGAGCGCAAGTGCCCCGCACAGGGGGAAGACCCTGCGCCATGCAGAATCCCACGCCCGGCAGTCACGCAGTGTTTGTGTCGTCATAGGAATCACTCAATCGAGGTTGTCAATCTGCAATCCAATCGGAGCCGCACCGGCCCCCTTGGCAAGGTCAATGAGCTTCATGACGCGCTCATACTGGACATCCCGTGGGGCCTTGATGAAGGCCGCCCGAAGATCAGACGGACGATTGTCGAGGAACTCTTTCAGCTCACGCTTAAGCTGCTCTTCAGTTTTTTCCTGTGTGTTCCACCGGATGACACCCTGCCGATCAATAGTCAGCACCGGAAAGATGGTGTCACTTTTCACCTGCTGCTGCTCTTTGGGTTTTTCCGGGATTTTGCTCTCAAAGCGGTGTGGGTCCTTGTGCTTGATGACCATGAAGATAATGATCATCACCAGCAGGACATCGATCAGCGGTGTAATGTTGACATCCGGGCGCGGGCCGCTGGTGTCGCTACCACTTGGGCCGCCGCCAGTTGACATCCCCATGGCTATCCCCTCCTAACAGGTTGCATGCTTCATTGCGCCCCCTTGACCTTCTATACCCCTCAGTACGCACCGGACTGCGTGCGGCGGCCGCCGTGGCAGAAAAGACAGGTCATGGGAGTCACTTCTTCTTGCGCTTTTCAGTGACGAGGCCAATCCGGTCTATACCGGCATTGCGGATGGCATCCACAGTCATCACCACTTCGCCGTAAGGAACAGTCTTCTCAGCCCGGATGTAGACGACCTGTTCTTCCTTTTTGGCTTTCTCACGCATCAGGCGCTTGATCCGCTCGACCAGTTCGGTTCGGGCTACCGGATCACGCCCGACATAGTACTGCCCGGTCTGCGGGATCGAAACCACGACCGAGGTGTCTTTGGTAATGTTCGGGTCTTCTTCCGGGTTGTCGTTTTCGGGCAGGTTGACATTGACCCCCTGCGACAACAACGGGGTGACGACAATGAAGATAATCAGCAGCACCAGCATCACGTCCACCATGGGCGTTACGTTGATGTCGCTGTTGTAGCCGCTTCCACCACCAGCCGACATGCCCATGGCTTAGCGCGCTCCCCGCCGCTTGAGGAAGTAGTCAATCAACTCGGATGACGAGTTTTCCATTTCGACGTTGTAGGCCTCGACCTTGCTCGTGAAGTAGTTGAACATCCACACGGCCGGCACCGCCACCAGCAGACCGAACGCCGTCTCGATCAGCGCCTCGGAGATTCCCCCGGCCACGGCGCCGATCCCCGCGCCTTCGGCTTCCTTCATCCCCTGGAAAGCGTTGATGATACCGATTACCGTGCCGAACAGGCCCACAAACGGCGCCGTGGAACCAATTGTGGCCAACCCCGAAAGCCCCTTCTTGAACTCGGCCATCTTGACGGCGACCGCCCGTTGCAGGGCCCGCTTTGAGGCTTCAATCACATCACCGGAAAGATTCGGGTCATTCTGATGCGCACGGAACTCCTGCAAGCCGGCATTGACAACGACGGCCAGATGGCTCTTGCGGTGCTGGTCGGCAATGTTGATGGCTTCCTCGATACGGTCATTCTTCAGCGCCTGTGCCACTTTGGGAGCGAATTCACGCGACTGGGTTTTCGCCTGCGTGTAGGTCAGAAAACGCTCGACCATGATGGCAATCGAATAGACCGACATGAGGAACAAAATGATCGCCACGGCCAACGCCGTCGGCCCCATCTTGCGGATCATGCCGAGCAGGGTAAAGTCTTCGGTTTCGGCCTTGCCGCCTTCAGCAGCAAACATGATGATTGCCTGCATGGTCAGCAAGCCGAACTTGGTGAAAAGCAACGTCATGAGATGTCATCCTCCAAAGTAGAAGAAAGCTTCCAAGGTAGGGACCAAGGGGGTTACAGCACTACCTCTCAGCGGAGGGAACCACCCCTGCCCGGTCACTCAAAAACAGGGGCGCATCCCCACACACACCCACTTACGGACGGCACAAGCCCCCTAGTTGAGTACAAAGTTGAATGTAATCGCCCCGGAGACCTTCACCGGCTGGCCATTGAGAATGGTCGGCTTGAACGTCCACCGGCGGGCGGCGCTCACGGCCGCCTGTTGTAGCAACGCTGGTCCGCTCACCGGCCGCGCACTGATCACCTGCCCTTGCTCATCGATGACAATCTCAACGACGACCGCTCCCTGTATCCGGGCAGACTTGGCAACGGCTGGATAGTCCGGCTGCACACGGTTGATGGCATTTCCCTTGAGAACACCTTCACTCTTCCGAACAGGGCCGGAGGGCACCTGAGCTTCTTTGGGTGGGTCCGGCGGCGGCGGCGGGGCTGCATCTCCGGTGCTCCCCGGCACACCACCTGGCACACCACCTGGCACACCACCCACCATTCCAGCCGCATCACTGGCACCAGCATCACCAACCCGTGAACGGAGTTGGGCCTGCTTTGGAATCTCTTTGATCTCTTTCGGGACTTCCTTCGGCGCCGTGAAGGTGTCGTCAATGACCGGCGCTTTGGTCTGCGGCACTGATGTCGTGGCCGCCGGCGGAGGCGGAGGTGGAGGTGGCGGCGGAGGCGGAGGCGCAAGCAACGTGACATCGTTGGCCGACTGACTCAGCTCAGCGGCGTACGTCCACACCTGCCAAATGACCAGTCCAGTGAAGCCAACCACCCAGATGATGAACGTCACGGCAAAGAAGGCTGAACGCCGACCGGCGTCTTTGACTTGCGAGGTGGACTCAACCATGGTGTCGAACATATCTTTACCTCACCTTCCACAGGCAATGGGGAACGTTACCAGCAGGGGTGCGTTCCCAAATGGACGAAGTCGGCCGTGAAGCATGATGGAGTTGTGCGATATTCAGTATCGGATGTGCGCAACGGCTTCGTCACATTGCCTCGGCATCAGCACTTGGTCATGCAATGTTGGAATGCTCAACCGATAGCCAACCTGCCGGCAGTATCGTCGCATCGCTCTGGCGTGTCTTGAATGCGCCAGACGTTACTTCCCGGCACAGGATTAAGTCAAGACATTTCCGTGCTCTGGTTTCCTTCGCCGCATCCAATCCGGCTTTTTCGGCCCGCTTTTTCAGTCGCAAACCCTCCGAAGCCACACCAGACCGTCCACCTGTGACCGATGGTTGCTGCCTGACAGTGCTCCGGTCTTCATGCGGTTCGACACACAGCCCGCCACAAAAGTTCCCGGTCAACCGGCCCCAACCAAACTTTCAGATACGGGCAGTCCCCCTCGGCTTTCCATCACCGGTTTCCACGAACAGGCCGTCACCCGGTCCGGGCAGGGCATCACCGGGTCGGAGCTGATTTCGCCGTCCGCCCGGAACGCTTTTCACCACCGACGCGCTTTTCACCGCCGGTCCGGGCCGGGGCTTCCGCCGGTACCGCGGCTGGCTGCCGCTGCGCCAGATACCGCTTCCACCACAGCAGGATGGGGCTGGCAATGGCAATCGAGGAATAGGTGCCGAACAGAATCCCGACCAGCAGCGCCAACGAGAAGCTCTTGAGGACTTCCCCTCCGAAAAGCACCAGGGCCAGCACCGAAAGCAGCGTCAACCCGGAGGTGATGACCGTGCGTGACAGCGTCTGGTTGATGGCATCATTGGTGACGACGGCCAGGTCATCCCGGCGCCGCTCGGCAAGCTGCTCCCGGATGCGGTCGAAAATCACGATGGTGTCGTTCATCGAGTAGCCCACCAGGGTCAGCATCGCCGCAATGAAGGTCAGCGAAATTTCCCACTGAAACAGGGAAAACAGCCCCAGTGTCACCAGGACATCGTGCACGACGGCGATGACGGCAGCGACGCCATACACCCACTCAAACCGAAAGGCAATAAACAGCAACATCCCAATGCAGGCCACAATGGTGACAATGATGGCCCGGTTGCGCAGGTCCTTACCCACCTGCGGGCCGACGATTTCCGCACTGACGACGTTGAACGCACCAACCGTTGCCGCCCGTTCGAGGGCTTCGGCCATCTTCGGGTCAAAGCCAGTGAGCGGAATGGCTTTCAGGTCCGCCAGCGTGCCCCCGGCGGCGTCCCGGGTCTGGATGACATGGTCGGCAAAGCGGCGGTACTCACGTTCGGCCTCGCCCGGCGGCAGGGTCTTTTTGAGGTCCAGCACGTCAAGCTCGGTCAGCCGTGTCGCCAGGCTCGAAGCCCCAACCAGATTGATGTCGAGCTTGTCAGGGTCGGCCGGTGCTCCGTAGTACTTCTGCAATGCCTCGGTGATTTTCCGCTTGTCGCCATCCACATCGGCCTCGGTCTGGGGCGTGTTGATGAAGACCTCGTTGCGGTCCGACTGGCTCAACTGCTTGCCAGTCCGCTGGATCACTACCTTGTCCGGCGTGTAGCCGCCGTTGCGGAGGGCTTCACGAATCCGGTTTTCATCCGGCGGCGACACAAAGCGGACCGTCATTTTCGTGCCGCCGGCAAAGTCCACCCCCAGGTTGAAGCCACGGACCACCATGGAGATGCAGCCGGCCACCAGGACAATCACCGAAAAGCCGATGAAATACTTGGCTTTCCCAAGAAAGTCGTAGTTTGGGTTCCGAAACAGTTCCATCATGATGACATCTCACAAACACAGGTCGGGCCCCCGGCACAGCGCCCGCCCCACCGCAAGGAACAGCCGCCCCGCCTGTGGCCGTCTCTGCCTAGATACTGAGCGCCGTCGGACGTTCAGAACGCGACAGCACATAGCCAAACATCGTTTTTGACACGAAGGTGGCGGTGAAGATATTGGCCAGGAGTCCAGCCAGAAGTGTGACGGCAAAACCGCGAATGGGTCCCGTGCCAAACACGAACAGAATCAGGGACGAGACGACCGTCGTGACGTGGGTATCCAGAATGGTGATGAAGGCTTTGTCGAAGCCAAGCTCAACGGCATTGATGACGGCTTTGCCAGCCCGCAGTTCCTCACGGATGCGCTCAAAGATGAGCACATTTGAGTCCACGGCCATCCCGATGGTCAGAATGACGCCGGCAATGCCCGGCAAGGTGAGTACCGCACCGAACATGGCCATCGCCGCCAGCAGCATCACCAGGTTGAGAATGAGTGAGATGATGGCGTTGACACCGGACAGACGGTAGTACACGACCATGAACATCAGGATGAATACCAGACCGGCAATGGAAGCCGCCACACCCTGGCGGATCGAATCCGCGCCCAGGGAAGGTCCAACCGTACGCTCTTCCAGATACACGATGCGGGCCGGCAGGGCCCCGGAACGCAGGACGAGGGCCAAATCCTCGGCCGAAGCCTTGGTGAAGTTGCCTGTGATTTCACCGGTTTCCCGAATCTGCCCCCGAATCGTCGGCGCCGACTTGATGCGGCCGTTCAGGACGATGGCCAGGCCCTTGCCAATGTTTTTTCCGGTCCATTCCCCAAATTTCTTTGCTGCTTCGTCCTTGAGCTTGAAGATGATGCGGTAATCGCCATCACCATCCACAGTGCCTGAAGCGGCAAACGCATCGCGCAGGTCACGCCCCACCACGACTGGTGTTTTGGAAACGACCATGTAGGCCGTGGGGGCATCGGGCTTGGGCTGCCGATTCCGCCGCGGTAACGGGTTTCCATCTTCATCAGTGGCTTCGTCTTCCTCGCGCTCATCGAGGGGCAGGGCTTCCACGTCCGTCCGAACGCCCACGGCCGACTTGGCTTCTTCCAGGGTGGCATAGGTCCGGTAGGTGCCATCCACCGGACGCAGCTCCAGGTTGGACTCCAGCACCAGCGTCTTCTTGACGCGCTCAGGATCATCCACGCCTGGCAACTGGAGCAGAATCTGATGGCTTTGTTCCGCGCCATACCGCTGCAGGGTGGGCTCGGCCACGCCAAAGGCATTGATGCGGTTTTCAATGATGAGCATTGCCTGCTCAACCGCCCGCCGCCGATACTCCTGGGCGACCCGCTCGCTGAGTGTAAAGGTCAGTGTGTCCCCACTGATAGTTGCGTTCCATTCCGACTTGCCGAAATCTTCCAGTACCTTGTCCCGCGCTTCTGCGATGCGCCCGGCGTCATTGACGGTAACGGCAAGCTGGGTTGCCGACAGGCTCCTGGCTTCCTTGACCGAAATACCGATGTTTTCCAGAATAGCCTTGGCTTTTTCGGCATTGTCGTCACACATCTTCTTGAGGGCTTCGTCCACCATGACCTGCATGACGAGGTGTGAACCGCCCTTGAGGTCAAGCCCCAGCTTGATGTTTGTGGCGACGTTTTTCTTGATCTGGTCAAAGGATTTGAAATCTTCAAGGCGTGGGGCGCGCCAGCCGATGAGCATGACATACAAGGAGGCCAGCGTCACCGCCAGGATGACCAGGGCCCGCTGGAGAACGTTTTCGCGCATGTTGCAGTTTCCGATGGACTACAGGATTTGGAAAAGTTCCAAGCATAGCGCAACCAGGTAAATCAGCAAGGGCTTTCGAGAAACCTGGCGATGCTTCCCAACCGGTGGACTTTGCCTGCGTGGAATCCGTCCCTTGTGTGTCAAAAATCTCACACCTGGAATCAGCGGTGCTGGTTCACGCTTTATGCGTTCCAACCGGCTGACTGAAACACTGGTGAGCAGCCGGGCGTCGTCCGGCCCAGAGGTGTAAACGATGGTTTTCCGCCGCCGATGGCACCCAATCTGGCTGTTCTGTCTGGCGCTGGCCAGCCTGCCGGGGCTGTCGTTTCTGGCATCACGGGCGGACACCACCACCCGGCCTCCGGCAAGCCTGGCCCACCAGACGGTCCCGGCCGGCCCTGTGGGACATGTCATCACGCACCTCGACGGCGACCACCTGCCAGATACCATCTCAGGCCGTACAACAGCCGGTGGGCGCTATCTGATCGAAGTCCGCCTCAGCAGCCAGCCCAACAAGGTCACGATCACGGCCAATGGCGTCGGTTTTGCCGTCCAGGATGTCAACGCCGACAGCCTGGTGGACCTGCTGGTGGCCGATGGGCTGGGTGGCCGCTTCATTCACCTGGAAAACGACGGACACGGGGTGTTCACCCCCTGTGTCACCAGAGAGCCGCTGCACCAATCGGGGCCGGAACCTACAGACAGCGCCACGGCTGCCGACTGGTTGACCAAAAGTACCCGCCCCCCCCAACCAGCACTGATTTTCTGGAGACTGGTCTTCACAGCCCTGGACATTGAACCCCACCGGGCCTGGTTCTGCCTGTACCGGAATCGAACACCATACGAGTCCGTGGCAGGGTGTCCCTCACGCGCTCCTCCTTCCACACCCACGCTGACACCCCAAACCACCCCGATCTGACGGATCTGAAGGTGGTTTCACGTTCACAGGACACCTGGCCCGGCGTGTGGCAGGCGTTCCTGTCAACCGCAGTGCCCTGTCGTGGAGGATTCCGCAATGCCAAAGTGTGTTTGCCGCTGGCGCTGGCTGATGGCCAGCCTCGTCCCCGGCCTTGCCCATGTTCTTGCCCTGTGTGCACTTTCATCCACTGGTCAGGGGCAGCACCTGCCGCTTCTGTCTGCACCGCCACCGGACACCAGACCGGCGGGACGTGTCCCGGTCCCAGACGTTTTTCCGGCCCCAGCCGGAACGCAGGACTCCGTTCCAAACGATGCCGTCGCCGATGGACGGGAAGGCGTCGAAAACTTCCCGGACCTTGCCCCAGGTACGTACCGGGAACAGGAAAAGCCCAAGCCACGTCAGGTTCCCGTGATTCCAGAGCCCATGCTGTTTGACCTCATGCGTCCGCTGGGCGCCGAACGGGGTGAATTGGAAGTCAATACGCTGGTTCGCCCCTCCGTCGGGCGCAACGCGACCGGGGTTGCCTGGGCACCAGAGGTCGAATGGGCCTTTGCCCCTGGACACACCGTGGAGGTTGAAATCCCTTTCCAGGGTGGGCATCTGGAAGCCTTCAAGTTTGGACTTCAGGGAACCTTCGGCACCTTTCGCCAGCAGCGTTCCATCCACGGCTGGCAGGCCCTGCTGGAACGTGCGCGCGCAGGAAAAGACCTGCAACTCGATGTCCTCCATCTGGCCGGCCATCGTTTCGGACAACACTGGTCATTGTTTACGATGCAG
This sequence comes from Chloracidobacterium sp. N, assembly GCF_018304765.1. Lineage (NCBI taxonomy): Bacteria > Pseudomonadati > Acidobacteriota > Blastocatellia > Chloracidobacteriales > Chloracidobacteriaceae > Chloracidobacterium > Candidatus Chloracidobacterium aggregatum. Next base: position 158,215 of record NZ_CP072642.1, on the reverse strand, counting down.
GGCGTACGGTTCGAGCGTCATGAGTCACAGCGCGGCGTCAAGGGTGTCTTCAACCCGACGGTCTTTCGGGAGGTTTCTGAGCGCCTTGTCCTTGGTCTGGAAACCAACCTGGCGGTAGGCGCCAGACGCCGTACGGACTGGACCGTTTTGCCACAGGCCCAGTTTCAGTGGCGACAGTATTCGTTTCAGATGGGACTTGGTGCTGAACGCAACCTGCCCAACCGGGGGATTCGACCGGCTGTTGCCCTGCGGCTCGTGCGTACCATTGGGTCCAGTGGTCACTAGGTGGGATTCGTCACCCATCGCCCGGCAGTGGTCAGGGGCTTACCCCACGGACCACCGCCGGAGCGCCTTCTGAAGGGCCGGTGGGGAAAGGGCCTGCCGGTCAAGGATCAGCGTCGAGGGGGAGGCCGAGATGCCGGCAAAGGTCTCTGGCGTAATGACGAGAATCGGCAGGGTACGCCAGTCGGGATTCCGGCGGATGCGGCGGTAGGTATCGCCAATGTGGACTGGACTGCCGGCCAGCACGATGCTCTGGGGCGGGTCCAGCATCAGTGTCGCCAGCGTGGCATCACTGTCCATGACCTGACTCGTCTGGTAGCCGGACTGTTGGCACCAGGTTGCCAACTGGGCGCGCAGGTCGGCGTCGTCACAGGCCACCACCACCACCGGCGCGGTTGCAGACGGTGGAGCGGCCTCAAACAGCACGTCTTCAAGTTTGCGGTGCGCCCCGGTGATGGCATTGAGTTTGGTGAGATCGTCAAGGCGGGACTGCAACACGGCGACGGTTTCCCGGTAGGTGCCCTGCAGCAGGGACAGCCGTTGGCGCAGCGAGGCATTCTCGGCCTCACGCTGTGCCAGCGTTTCCCGCAGCCGCGCCACCTCGGCTTCGGCCAGCGGCAGCGCCACCGATGCGCCATCGCTGGCACCGGACGGAGTGGAACCGGCGGCTGATGCCCCGGCCTGGCGTTCGGCCAGACGTGCTTCCAGATGATCGAGGGTCTGCCGCCACACGCTCCGCTCGGCGAGCAGCGTTTCCACCTGCTGTACGAGCGCCGCGCGGGACACTTCACTCGTCGCCAGCGAGCGTTCAAGCGCATCAATATGGGCTTCAAAAAGGGCCACGGCCTGGGCTTGCCGGTCGGCCTCAGCTCTGGCCGTGGACAGCGCATCTTCCAGCGCCTCACACTCCTTGATCAGCCGGGCCTGTTCCTCCTGAACAGCGATGACTTCCGAAAGGAGCGTCGCCGCCCGTTCTTCAATCTCCGCTGCCGTCCGTTCGGCCGTTTGACCGCGCACGACGGCTTCTTCGAGCAACTGCTGGGTGGTGTCGAGGTCGTGGCGCAGGGCTTCGATGGCGTGCTGGGCATCGAGGCGTGCCTGATGTGCAGCGGCGACCTCATCCGTCAACTCGCGCACCTGAGCGGCGAGGCGTTCCGCTTCCGCGTCGTGGGCGGACAGTGCCTGCTGGGCTTCACCCAGCAGGTCTTCGAGCTGCGCAACCCGCGCTGCCATCTGGTGATAGGACGCTTCATACCGCTCCTGCAACTCGACCAAAGCCTGCTCGGCGGTTTCAAGGGCTTGGGTACGGGCCGCCAGCGCCGCTTCCAGCTCATGAAGGTGAACCAGGGCTTCAGCGTGTTGGTGCGTGGAGCGTTCGGCACGCTGGCGTGTCTGGCGTAAATCAGCTTCCAACAACTCCACCCGTGACCGAAAAAGGTCCCGCTCCCGAAGCGCCGTTTCCTGTCCGGCCGCCAGGATTTCACAGCGCGCCAGCGCCTCAGCCGTCGCCTGGCGGGACTGCTCAACCAGAACTTCCGACTGCCGACAGACTTCCACCAACCGCGCCTGTTCGGCTTCCGCCGTGGCCAGCCTCGACGCCAGCTCGGCCATCTGCGCCTCGGCAGCCTGCTGGGCGTCGGCCGCCACCTGTACGGACTCCAGAAGATGCTGCACCTGGGTTTCAAGTGCCGTCACTTTGGCCAACGCCGACTGATGTGCTGCGGCAAGCTGTTCATAGGCCTGTTCACGCTGTTCAAGCTCAGCACGGCGGGCAGCTTCTTCCGTGACCAAGGCATGCTCACGCACTTCAATCTGCTCGGCCAGAAGCTGCCACTTGAGGAAAGACGCCGCCAGTTTGGCCAACTGGAGCAACGGACTGGTGTCCGTCCGCTGCGGAGCGACGAGCACGGCAACGGCCTGCACCTGCTGCCGCAGCATCGGGATGACCAGCCCGCCAGCCGCCGCATCGGTCAACAGCCGGCCGGCCGAGGCGCCGAGCGGTTCGGCCTGTCCCTGCTCCAGAGCGCGAAACAGCTCCGGGACATCCCCCAGAGACCATTTCCGGCCAGCCAGCCCGGACACAAAAGCCGCCTCACCGTGGACAGCGCGCACCGCCAGGGTGCTCCCTTCCAGGGTCAGCAGTGCAGCGGCCCGGGCCGCACTCAACCGGCACATCTGCGACAGGGTTTCCGCTGCAATGTTTTCCGGTCGCCGAATCGTGGCGAGTTCTTCGAGCGCCACCAGGACGGCCTCCGAAGCGGCCGACCGGGCCGGCTCGGCGCCGACCGGCGCAAGGGACAGGAAACCGGCCGGATCGCCTTCCTCGTCCCGGAGCGTGGTCAGCGTCGTGTGTTCGACAAAGATGTGTCCATCTTGGTGCTGCCGGCGGATTTCTCCAACATACACCCCCTGTTCCAGCGCCTGCTGGTAAATTTTGGTGACGTGGCCGCTGCGCCAGTCCTCTGGCGCGTGGAGTTTGTCGGCGGTGGCGCGTCCGATGACCTCTTCGGGGCCGTAGCCATAGGCGCGGCGCGCCCCTTCGTTGAACGCCAGAATGTTGCCGTCCAGGTCCTCGATGAGCAGGGCGCGGTCCGTGGAGTGGGTGAGAATGGCGGTCAGCAGGCGGCTCTGCTGCTCCAACTCGCGGGATTTGTCACGCGCGGTGGTGTCGGCCCGTTGTACGCGGTTGACCAATTCGGCAACCCGGATGGCCGTCGAGGCCGCTGCCGCCTGGGTCGCGCAGGTTTCAAAGTCTGCGGCCGTAAACATCCGCGCCCCGAAGACGGCCAGCAGTCCCAGCACACGGTTTTCAACGCGCAATGGATGGGCGATGAATGACACCACCCCCTGCTCGTCGGCTAGCCGTGGGTCAAGCAGCATCGCGGCGGCCGAAGGCGGTGGCGTCCAGGCCACCACGCCACCGCGCGCCAACTGCTCGCCGGAAAGTACGATGAGCGGCGCGCGCCGGTAAGCCGCCTCCACGGGAATTCCAAAGTTGGCTTTCAGGTGCAGGCAGCGTCGCTTGTCGGGACAGTCCTCCGCCCAGCGGCAGGTCTGGCACACATCCCCGCGCCGAATCAGCCACAGCCGCGCACACACGGCTGTCACACTCTCGGCGGCCCGTTGCACCACCGCTGACAACACACGGTCGAGGTCCGGCGGATTCTGGAGTTGATGGGCAATGGGTTCGAGAATCTCGCGCATGGCGGATGCACTCAACGGGTCAAAAAACCAACGGCACACCTCATGTGGAGGCGGGGCTGCCCGGTGGCAGCCCGTTCTCCTCCAGCTTGGCAAAGTAGGGATGCAGGCGGGCATAGGTCGTGGACAGCTCCTCCGGCAGCACCCGCGTTTCCCCAATGGTCGTCACGAAATTCACATCCCCGAACCAGCGCGGCATGACGTGCATGTGCAGATGGTCGGCAATGCCAGCGCCAGCGGCCTGTCCCAGATTCATGCCAACATTGCACCCCATGGCACGGTACTCCTGAGTCAGGATTTCCGTCAGGTAGCGGGTCAGATCGAACATTTCATACCCCGCCTCGGTCGGGAGCACCGACAACCTCCCGACATGCGCATAGGGAACGACCATAACGTGGCCGTTGATGTAGGGATGGATGTTGAGCAGGACAAAGTTGTGGCGTCCGCGGTAGAGGACAAAGTTTTCGGCATCCCGCTTTTCCGCCGGAATCCGACAGAAAGGGCACGTCGTGGCCGCCTCGGCCGGATGTTCCGGCTGGCGATCAAGGCCCGCAATGTAGCGGTAACGCCACGGACTCCACAGCACGTCCACGAGGTGTCTCCTTGGTCAACTCCCGGCAGCCAGCCACACCGGTGAAAGGCCCCGGCCGGGCAACCAGCTCAGGCCGAGGGCATCCGCTGGTTGATGAGTTCCCGTAACTCCTTGCCCGGCTTGAAATAGGGCACCGCCTTGGCCGGGATGTCCACGGCGTCGCCGGTCTTGGGATTGCGCCCACGGCGTGGGTTACGCTGGCGGATACGAAATGAGCCGAAACCGCGCAATTCGATCTTTTCACCGCGATTCAGGGACTCGATGATCGCCGCAAAGACCTCTTCAACGACGACCTCGGCATCCTTTTTCGTCAGGTCGGCAGCCCGCGCCACCACTTCCACCAGGTCGGCTTTCGTCATAGTCAGCCTCGCTCTGCCTTGAACGTGGGCGTCAGCAGGGTTCAGTAACGTTTTGGAATTCCGCCTTGTAGCTTGCAGGACAGACGCTACCAAAGCCACTGTGGTTCCAGCAAGTCTTCCAAAACGTTCACTTTACGGAAAAGCGCACCATTTCTCTGCCAGTCCGTTTTCAGCGGCGGCGGGAACGGCGCTCGCTGTCCCGCTCGGGTGAACCCGACCGTTCCGGCGGTGTGGAACGCTCCGTGTCCCCATTGCCGGCAGGCGTTTCTTCGAGCAGGGCCCGCCGACTGAGGCGAATCTTGCCGCTGGGGTCCGTGCTCAGGCACTTGACCATCAACTGCTGCCCTTCCTTGAGTTCGTCCGCCACCGACCGGACGCGGTAGTTGGCGATTTCCGAAATGTGCAGCAGCCCTTCCGTGCCGGGGAAAATTTCGACGAAAGCGCCAAACTCGGCAATACGTGTAACCGTGCCAAGGTAGGTTTTGCCGGGTTCCGCCTCCTCGATGATGGCCTCGATCATGGCCCGGGCGCGCTGGCCGGCTTCCTGGTCGGAAGCGGCAATGATGACTCGCCCGGAATCCTCGATGTCTATCTTGCAACCGGTCTTCTCGACGATGCCGCGCACGACTTTGCCACCGCTGCCGATGACATCCCGAATCTTGGCCACGGGAATGTTCAGGGTCAGAATCCGTGGCGCCAGCGGATTGATCTGCGGACGTGGGGCCGGCAGCACCGCCTGCATTTTCTCCAGAATGTAGAGCCGGCCCTGTTTGGCCTGCTGGAGCGCATCGGCCAGGATTTGGGCATTCAGCCCTTTCACCTTGATGTCCATCTGAAGTGCCGTGATACCGTGGCGCGTCCCGGCTACCTTGAAGTCCATGTCGCCATAGTGGTCTTCGGCGCCGGCGATGTCCGTCAGCACGGCATAGCGTTTGTCGTCCATCACCAGTCCCATGGCGACACCGGCGACGGGCGCCTTGATGGGCACACCGGCATCCATCAGGGCCAGCGTGCCGCCACACACCGTGGCCATGGAAGAGGACCCGTTGGACTCCGTGATGTCGGAGACGATGCGCGTCACATAGGGGAAATCATCCGCTGGCAGGACAGCCTGCAGGGCCCGGTGCGCCAGCGCGCCGTGACCGACTTCCCGCCGTCCGGGGCTGCCCATCCGCCCAGTTTCACCCACGCTGAACGGGAGAAAATTGTAGTTGAGCATGAAGTCCCGCTTGACTTCGCCGGCTTCCAGATCGTCCAGATACTGCACATCCTGGCTTGTGCCCAGGGTGGCCGTGACAATGGCCTGGGTTTCGCCACGGGTAAACAGGGCGCTCCCGTGCGCCCGGGGCAGTACCCCCACTTCAATCTCGATGGGCCGGATTTCCGAAAACTTGCGCCCGTCGGGACGCCGGCGGTTGAGCAGGATGTCCTCCCGAAAGATTTTTTCCTTCAGGTACTCAAACACGCGCCGCGCCATGGCGCGCTGGTCGGGCGCGTCTGCCGGGTAGCGTTCGATGACCTCCTTTTCGAGGGCATCCACTTCGGCATAGCTCGTCAGTTTGTCGCGTCCGCGCACGTCGAGCGCCGCCCGGAGCCGGTCGGTATAATCTGCTGTGATGGACTGCAGGATGGCTTCATCCAGGGTCACGGGCGTGACCGGACGCTTCGGCTTGCCGACCCTGGCGCGCAGTTCGCGCTGCATGGCACACAGCCGCTTGATCTCGCTGTGCCCGAAAAGCAGCGCCTCGACCATGACTTCTTCACTGACCTCTTTGGCTCCGGCCTCGACCATCACGATGGCCTCTTCACTGCCGGCCACGGTCAGGTTCAGGCTGGACGCCCGCATTTCCTGGTACGTCGGATTGATGACCAGCTTGCCATCCACCAACCCCACCCGGACACCGGCAATGGGCGTTTCAAACGGAATATCGGAAATGTAGAGCGCCGCCGAGGCTCCGGTAATGGCCAGCACGTCCGGGTCGTTGTGCTTGTCGGCGGACATCACCAGGGCGATGATCTGGGTTTCGCTGTCGAAGCCCTCGGTAAACAGCGGACGGAGCGGACGGTCAATGAGCCGGGACGTGACAATTTCGCGTTCGGTGGGGCGTCCTTCGCGTTTGAAATAGCCCCCCGGAATGCGCCCGGAAGCGTAGCCATATTCCCGGTAATCCACCGTCAGCGGGAAGAAGCCCCGCGAACTCGGCTCCCTGTTCGCCACAGCCGTGACGAGCACGACCGTTTCGCCACAGGTCACCACCACGGCCCCATCGGCCTGCTTTGCAATTTTTCCGGTTTCGATGGACAGCTCGCGCCCGCCAACTGGAATCGTTTGCCTGATATACATAAACGTCTTATCTCCCTTCATCCCATTGAGAACAAACCGTTGGACGCCGCCGTACGGAAGTTCTGCCGGCTGAAGCCGCTGCACGGCGTACAGCACGGCACCGGGGCCATCCGCGCCCCGGTCAGCTCCCGGCTGAAACGGACACCTCCGCCAAGCGAAGCGCCCAAAAGACAAAACCCGCCACCACCGGTACGCTGAAAAGCGCCCGACAGGTGACGGGTTGGGCCGGTCGCGGCCCTGCACTCTGGCGCCCGCTCGTGACCAATTGGCTTTGCGCCAGCCGCACGGCCACGCCGGGAACCGCCTTCACACCTACTTCCGAATGCCAAGTTTTGAAATAACCTGCTGGTAACGCTCGGCGTCCTGACGCTTGAGGTAGTTCAGCAGCCGCCGCCGCTGACTGACGAGTTTGAGCAAGCCGCGTCGGGAGTGATTGTCCTTGACGTGGGTCTTGAAGTGAACGGTCAACTCCTCGATTCGCTTGGTCAGCAGCGCTATCTGCACCTCCGACGACCCCGTATCGGTCGCATGTCGCCCGTATTCCTGCAAGATGCTGCTTTTGACTTCTGTGCTGAGTGCCACGAAAACATCCCCTCCAAACGATGCCGGTAAAACGAACGGGAGCGCCAAGATGTGCGGTGGATTGCTCTTAGGTTCGTCTTCCTTTAGTATGTGAAACTCGCATTTATACCAAAACCGTGTGTTGCGAGTCAAACCTGTGTTGCCGCCATAAGGAGTCCTTCGTGAAGCGTTTAGCATCCTTCATCCTCACCCTGGCGCTGGCCGGCGGAAGCGCCGGGTTTTTCGCCGGTTGCGACCAGACCGACGGCGCGACCGGCGGCACCGCCGAGATTGCCGCCAAAGTCAATGCCGTTGTCATTCCGCTCGCCAAAGTCAACCGGCGCATCGAGCAGACCCTCAAACAGCAGCAACCCAATGCCAAGTTGAGCGACCTCAGCCCTATCGAGCTGGCCGCTGCCCAACTCAAGGCCCTTGATGCCCTCATCAACGAAGAAATCCTGCTCCAGCGCGCCCAGCGCGAGCAAATCCAGGTCACGGATGCCGAAGTTGACCAGGCCGTCAAGCGGCAGATTGCCGATGAGGGACTGTCCGAAGAGGACTACCGGAAAAAGCTCAAGGAAGCCGGGTTGACGGAAGAGGAGTTTCGGACAGAAACCCGTCAGGCGCTGCTCGTCAGCAAGCTCCAGGAAAAGCTCAAAGCCAAAGTGCCGGCCCCCTCGGACAAGGAAATCGAGGAGTTCTTCAACCAGAACAAAGAGCAGTTCCGCCTCGAACGGGGGGTCTCGCTGGGCATCATCGCCGTGGACCCGGCCGACAACGGGCTGAAAAACGATGCCATTGGCGAAGCCCAGGCCAGGGAGAAAATCGCCAAGATTGCCGAACGGCTCAAGGCCGGAGATGACTTTGCCACCGTGGCCCGTACCGTCTCGGAAGACATCCAGACGGCCCAGAACAGCGGCGATGCCGGGTTCTTCCCGGAAGACATTCTGCGGCAGACCTTCGGGGAAGCCCTGGCCAAGCGTTTTTTCAGCATGACCGAAGGGCAGATCACCGAGCCGATCCCCGGCTCCAACGGGCGGCTCTACATTTTCAAGCTGACCGGCAAGCGGACGGAAGCCATCGAACCCAAGCTGGACAATCCTGAAATTCGGAAGCGGATTGTGGACCTCATCCGCCAGCAGCGCGAACAAATCCTCGTGGCAGCGCTCCAGGCCTCGGCCACCAACGATGCCCGGATTGAGAACTACCTCGCCCAGCGCATTCTTGATAACCCTGTCAACTTTGGTTCGGCCCGTCCGGCCGGCTCCGCCCTGCTGCCCAAGTCGGACACGCCGGCGGCCGGGACAAGCGCCGACCAGAACACCTCGCCGAAGCCCACGGACGACAAGCCGGCGGAGTCCAGGCCGGCCACAGACAAACCCTCCGAAACCAAACCGGCGGAAGGCAGCCGCTAAGGCAGTCGCTGACGCCTGATGCCGGCCGCTGCCATGTCGGACGCCCTGCCAGACGCGCCAGCCCCTGCGACCAGCCATACGGAGACCTACGGCCTCATTGCCGGCAACGGGCAGTTTCCCTTCTACGTTCTGGAAGGCGCGCGCGCGGCCGGCGTCCGCATGGTGGTGGCGGCCATCCGCGAAGAAACCGCGCCCGACATTGACCGCACGGGCGTGAAGGTTGAGTGGTGCGGACTGGGGCAGCTTGGAAAGATGATCCGCTTCTTCCGCCGGGAAGGCGTCCGGCGGGCCATCATGGCGGGACAGGTCAAGCACCGCCAGATTTTCAGCGGGGCGCTTCCCGACTGGCGCATGGCGACGATGCTGCTCAAGCTGGCGCGCAACAACACGGATTCGCTGCTCGGAGCCGTGGTGGCCGAACTCGCGGCCGACGGCATTGAACTCGTGGATTCCACCCTCTTTGTTCCGCACCTGCTCGCCCCGGCTGGTGTTCTGACCAAACGCCAGCCCACGGCCCGCGAGCGTGCCGACATTGACTACGGGCTGGAAGTCGCCCAGGTCATCGCCGGGCTGGACCTCGGACAGACCATCGTCGTACGCAACCGCGCCGTCGTGGCCGTCGAAGCCATGGAAGGGACGGACGCCGCCATCCTGCGTGCCGGAGAACTCGCCCACCGGCGCGAACTCACCGTTGTCAAAGTGGCCAAACCACAGCAGGATATGCGCTTCGATGTGCCTGTCATCGGACGGGCGACCATCGAAACCATGCTGACGGCTGGCGCGACAGCCCTGGCCGTGACTGCCGGCAAGACGCTCATCTTTGACCGCGATGCCGTCATTGCCCTGGCAAACCGCCACAAGCTGACCATTCTGGGCATCCCGCCGACTCCCCAACCGCATGACCACACTGATTCCTGATCGTCTCATCGTGACCGTTGGCGACATCACGCGCTTTGCCGGTGATGCCATTGTCAATGCCGCCAATCCTTCCCTGCTGGGCGGCGGAGGCGTGGATGGGGCCATTCACCGCGCTGCCGGCCCGGAGCTGCTGGAAGAGTGCCGGACGCTCGGCGGTTGTCCGCCGGGACAGGCCAAGCTGACCCGTGGCTACCGCCTCCCGGCCCGCTGGGTCATCCACACCGTCGGCCCCGTATGGCGTGGCGGCACTCATGGAGAAGACGAAATACTGGCCGAGTGTCATCGCAACAGCCTGGCACTGGCGGCGGCGCATGGTCTGCAAACGATTGCCTTCCCGGCCATTTCCACCGGCGCTTACGGCTTTCCTGTCGAACGCGCTGCGCCCATTGCCATCCATACCCTGTGGACGGCGCTGACGACCCTCTACCCGACGCTGCACGTCACCCTGATGTGCTTTTCGGAAGCCACGGCCGCCCACTATCACCGGGCGCTGGCCCAAGTGGCCGGGCCGCCTCCGGCCTGAAGACTGGCCGAGCCTTTCCAACGACCGCACGCTCACACCGCCTACCCGGTACGGTTGCTTTTTGCCCTGCCGCACCTTCGGGGCGGGCAACCACAGGCTGGCTGCTTTCGCGCACCTGCCCAAAGTGGACACATCGTTGCCACGCCGGGCAAACGTTATAGCCGTCACGCTCAACCAGAACGGCACGCGCCTGGTACAGGTGAGCATCGGCAGCCTGGCGGCCAACGAGGTTCCAGTGACCGGTGTGGCCGCCACGGAACAACTGGTCGGGGTGGACTACCGTCCGGCCACGGGGCAGTTCTACGCTCTGGGTATCAACAGCTCGGCGTCCAACGGCACGCTCTACCTCGTTGATCCCAAAACCGGCGCGTGCAGCCCGCTGGCCCCCTCGGCCGTAGCCTTTGTGCAGGCGGATGGCACAACGCCGGTCGCCCTGCCGGCCAACGGCTATGGCATGGACTTCAACCCCGTGGTTGACCGACTGCGCATCACCACGGGCAACGGCCTCAACTTCCGGCTCAATCCCAACGATGGACTGCCGCTCGACGGCAACCCCAGCGCTCCCGGCATCCAGATGGATGGCAACATCAACGGGCTGCCCGCAGGTTCGACCGGCGTGGCCGCCACGGCCTACACCAACGCTTTTGGCGGAGCCACTGTCACCACCCAGTACACGATAGATACAGTCAGCCGCGCCCTCTACATTCAGAGTCCGCCCAACTCCGGGACGCAGACCTTCGTCGCCAACACCACCTTCAACGGTGCGCCGTTGGCTGTTGACGCCATCAACGGCTTTGACATTTCCCCGAATGTGCGCGCCCAGACCAGCAATGCACCGGTGCAGGGGGGAAGCGCGCTGCTGTTCACCAGCACCGGCATGGCCGGCCAGATTTACCGGCTTGATCTCGTCACCGGCCGGGCTTTCCGCAGCTCCCTGGCCAGCCGTCTCGTGACCGACGTTACCAAAATCGGGGTCTATAGCCCGACGACGGGAACGGCGTTTCTGCGGAATACCAACACGAGTGGGATGGCCGATGCCGCCTTTGCCTACGGGCTTCCGGGCGATATTCCCATCACCGGCGACTGGGATGGCGACGGCGTGGACACCATCGGCGTCTTTCGTCCCTCACAGGCCCGGTTCTTCCTGAAGAACTCCAATACACCGGGCTTTGCCGACATTGCTTTCAGCTATGGCGCGGCGGGCGACATTCCCGTGGTCGGCGACTGGACCGGCAAGGGTTTCGACTCGGTTGGTGTTTTCCGCAACGGCATATTCTTCCTGAGAGACAGCAACTCGGCCGGTTTTGCCGACCGGGCCATCAGCTTCGGGCAGGTTACGGACCTTCCCGTGACGGGTGACTGGAACGGCGACGGCAAAACCAGCATCGGGGTGTTCCGCGACGGAACGTTCCTGCTGAGAAACAACAACACACCGGGACTCCCCGACGTGTTCTTCACGTTCGGCCAGACCGGAGACCGCCCTGTGGCGGGCGACTGGACGGGCAAAGGCTTCGACTCGGTGGGTGTGTTCCGCAACGGCACCTTCCTGCTGCGCAACAGCAACACGAGTGGGACGCCTGACCTGATGATCCCCTTTGGCAGCGCCAGCGACCGACCGGTGGTGGGCAACTGGAATGGCGAATTCCGCTGAAAATGCCACGCGGCTGAGCCGCTCACCGGGCGCCAAACCGGCGACGGACGGGGGCAACCCCGTCCGTTTGCCTTTCCGGGACAGGCCCCTTAGAGACAGGGCACGCCTCCCACCAGCAACAGTCTGGTCAGGGTTGGGCGTAGTAGCCCTCCCGGCTGGTGCGCACCACGGCTTCGGGATGGCGCAACCGGACAGAAATGCGGCGGAAACCGGTTCCACCCTCCGGCAGGTCGCCCGGCTCGTAGGCCAGGGTGTAACTCGTGGCGGCATCCTTGGCGATAGCGCGAAAGGAATCGCTGTAATCTTTCCCCGGCGTCATGGGAAAGTCCCGGCCGCCCGTCAGCGGCACAAGGCGGGTGGCATCCAGCGGCGTCGGCACACGTACCCGCCCGGCGACCGTCAGGGTGTAGGAAGGCGCGGTGACACTATAGACCGTGACTTCCTGCTCGTTGACCCGGCGCAGCAGGTCATCCAGATTGACGTTGCTGGCGCTGTCGAAACCATCCGTCAGGACGACGATGAGCCGGCGCAACACCCGTCCGCCGCGCTGTTTGGGCACTTTCCTGAACAGGGACACAGACCTGTCCACGGCGTCGAACAGGCGGGTCGAACCACCGAAGTCCCGGAACCGGCTGAGCTTTGTCAACAGCCTGGACGGGTCCCTGGTAAACCCTTCCAGAACGCGCACTTCATGGTTGAAGGTCACAAGGGCAAACACCGAATCGGGATGGCGCTCGGTCAGAAAGGCTTCCAGCGCCCGGCGCTGGAGCGCCGCTTCGTCAGGCGTGACACTCCCCGACACATCAAAGGCGAAGACCACCGCCAGCGGCCGCAGCGCCTGCTCGCCATTGGCCTGAAAAAACGCAATCCGGCGTGGACGGCCTTCTTCGTAAACCAGAAAGTCATCGCGGTGCAAACCGGTCATGGGGCGTCCCTGGGCATCCGTGACCGTGACTTCAACCGTCACCAGGTTGCTGCGCAGGATGATTTCTTCCTGGGCCGAGGCGTGGGACAGTCCCACCGGAAGGACGCCCACCAGACACAAACCAACCCATGCCACGAGACATCTCACCAACTTACCAACCATGAGCTACGTCCCCCTCGTCCGGGCAGGTCATACAGCAAATTTTCGCGCGGCGCGTTATAGTTATCCCCACGATTGTTGCCCAATGCGGCGGGCATTGGCGCGAGGCATACCACCGTGATTCGCTTTGAAGACATCGCCGAGAAAGTCGAACGCTATCACCCGAACGCCGACCTGGATTTGCTGCGGCGGGCCTACCTGCTTTCGGCCCAGATGCACAAGGGACAGGTGCGTAAATCCGGCGAGCCATACCTCATGCACCCCCTCACCGTCGCCTACATCCTGGCCGAAATGCGCCTCGATGTCATCTGCGTGACGACCGGGTTGCTGCACGACGTGGTTGAAGACACCCACGTGACCCTGGCGGAACTGGAACGGCAGTTCGGGTCGGAAATTGCCCACCTCGTGGATGGGCTGACCAAAATTTCCAACATCGAGTACACCTCGCGGGAAGACCGCCAGGCGGAAACCGTCCGCAAGATGCTGCTGGCCATGGTGGATGACATCCGGGTGGTCCTCGTCAAGCTGGCCGACCGCCTCCACAACATGCGGACGCTCGATCACCTGCCGCCGGAAAAACGCGCGGCCAAAGCCCAGGAAACCCTCGACATCTACGCCCCGATTGCCCATCGCCTGGGAATGGGGAAAATCCGCGGTGAACTGGAAGACCTCAGCTTTCAGTACCTGTACCCTGACGACTACCGGCATCTGAAATCCATTCTCGATCAGCGCCGCCCGGCGCTGGAAGCCGATCTGGCCCACGTCCGCACGACGCTCCAGGAAAAACTCCCGGAGTACAACGTCAAGGTCGTGGAGATTCAGGGCCGGATCAAGCGTCTCTACAGCCTCTACCGCAAACTCAAGGAGCGTGCCATTTCGATTGACCAGGTCTATGACCTGATGGCCGTGCGGGTCATCACGCAGGACATTGCTGACTGCTATGCTGCGGTGGGCGTGGTGCACAACATCTGGAAACCCATCCCCGGACGCTTCAAGGACTGGATTGGCATCCCCCGCAACAACCTCTACCAGTCCCTGCATACCTCCGTGGTCGGCGACATCGGACATCCCTTTGAAGTGCAAATCCGCACGGCCGAAATGCACAAAATTGCCGAAGAAGGCATTGCGGCACACTGGCGCTACAAGGAAGGCCGCTCGGCCGTCAGGGAAGACCCGGAAACATACGCATGGCTCAAGCGGCTGGTCGAATGGCAACAGGAAGTCTCCGATTCACGGGAGTTCCTCGACGAGCTGAAAATCAACCTCTATCCCAACGAAGTCTATGCCTACACGCCCAAGGGCAAGGTGCTCGAACTGCCACGCGGCTCCTGCCCAATTGACTTTGCCTATGCCATCCACAGTGACGTTGGGCAGCAGTGCGTCGGCGCCAAAGTCAACGGCAATATCGTCAAGCTGTCGTACGAACTCAAAAACGGTGATGTCGTCGAGATTCTGACGTCGCCCAACGGAAAACCCAACCGCGACTGGCTGAAACTCGTCAAGACGGCGCGGGCGCGCAACAAGATTCGCCGCTATCTCGTCGAAACCGAACGCCAGCGGTCGCTCGAAATCGGGCGCAAGTCCCTCGAACGCGAAGCCGACCGCCTCAAACTCAACCTGCGCAAGCTGCTGGAGGCCGGTGAACTGAGCCGGGTCGCGCAGGACCATGGCTACCAGCGCGATGAAGACCTCATTGCCGCCATCGGTTACGGAAAGCTCGAAGCCCGGCATGTGCTGTCCAAGTTCGTGCCGCCGGCCAGACTCTCGGAACTCGACGCCCGGACGCCGGCCAACGGGCTGGCCAAGGTCGGCAGACTCGTCAAAAAATACCTGCGGCTGGGCCCTGACCGCATTCAGGTACGCGGCATTGATGAAGTTCTGGTGTTTCGGGCGCGGTGCTGTTCGCCGATTCGCGGCGAGAAAATCATCGGCTACATCACCCGTGGCAAAGGCGTGGCCATTCACCGCGCCGATTGCACCAATGCCGCCAACCTCATGATCAACCGGGAGCGCATCATTGACGTGGACTGGGTGATTGAAACGGAAGGCACCACCACCTATCCGGTGACGCTTTCGGCCACGACCGAAAACCGTCCGGGCGTGCTGGCCCATGTCACGACGGCCGTGGCGGAAATCAAAACCAACATTCGGGAATCCCACGCACACGTCGGCTCGGACGGCTTCGGGCGCATCACCATCACGCTCGATGTCCACGATGCCAAGCATCTTTCGCGCGTCATGCGGGCCATTCGCAGTGTCTCCGGGGTCATCAGTCTCGAACGTCTGGTGGCCAACGGCGAAGGCGACCGCTAAGCCGTAGCCATCCGGTCACAGGCCGGGCGCGTCGTCACGCCGTCAACCACTGCCGGATGCGGGCAGCCTCGCGCAACCCGGACAGATAGGCGCCATGAACCGTGCCCCGGTAGGCCGCCGAAGTATGCTCACCCGCAAAGTACAAACGGTTTCCAACCGGTGCGGCCAGGGCCTCGAAGTCCTGGCGCGTCACACCAACCGAGGCAAACGAGTACGCGCCACCCGCGAAGGGGTCAGCTCCCCAGCGCGTCACCAGGGTCTGTTTCGGCGCGGGAATATCCGCCCCAAACATGGTGCGCAGGGTGTCCATGACCTCACGCCCGATCTGGGCATCCGTACGCTGCTCGAATGTCCGTCCATAACTGTCGAAGGCAAACGTCACCAGGGCGTTGACCTCGCAGAAGGTGCGGGTGTTGAGAAGGTAGGCATACTTTCCCATAACGTCGGATTGATAGCCGAAATACTGGGTTTCCACGTCCCAGAACGGCTCGCCAAAGACCAGACACACTTTGTTGACAACACCGACGCCGACGCGCCGGATGGCTTCACGCTTGCGCGCCGGAAGCGACGGCGTGAAAGCCACCGTGTTCTGCTTCAGGACGCCAAGCGGCAGCGTCACCACCACGGCGTCTGCCGCGTGGGATTGTCCGTCCGCCGTCGTCACGACCACCTGTTCGGCGTCGTGGGCAATGGCTTTCACGGCCGTGCCGGTGTGAATGGTCAATCCCTGTGCCAGCAGGTCTGTGACGGCATCGTAGCCATCGGGCAGCAACACATCCTGACCCGGATACTTTTCATCGTTTTGCCATTCAGCGGCAGAAAGCCGCTCCAGCGCGCCGCCGGTGTCGAACTCCATGTAGGCCGACAGAAAATACCGCATCAGCGGGTCCTCGAGCGCATCCGGGGCCAGGCGCTGAAGTGCACCGGCCACACTTTCATCGCGCGTCCGCTGCCGGCTTCCGGCTTCAAGTTTTCTGATGATCTCACGATAGCGCCGTTCGCCAGTGACGATGGTCTCGCCCGCGACGCGCTGCCCGGACGAATCGTAAATTGCAACGCTTTCGTCATTGGTCAGGAAAGTACGCGCCTGCGCCCGGGCGGCCAGGTCCGTTATCGGATTTCCATCGGGGCCATGAATCCAGGCCGCGCCCAAATCAAACGGGAAACCGAGTGAGCGGTCGGTACAGATACGTCCGCCCACGTAGCTGCGCCCTTCAAACACCTCCACCTCCACCCCGGCATCGGCCAGCGCCCGGGCGGCGGCCAATCCCGCGATGCCAGCACCAACGACTATGACGTGCCCTTCCACCGGACAACCTGACGTGGATGGTGATGCGGCCGACAGCAGGCCCGCCAGGGAGAGCAGGCTCAGAAATTCACGCCGCGAAAGCGGACCGAAACCCGTCATCACCCGCCCTCCATAAACAGGGAAGTTTTGGACCGCCGCAACCTACCGGAACCCGGACAGGGCGGCAACCTTCCACAAAAAGCCAGATGCTGGAGCACCGCCCCCCCCCCAGCTCAGGGATGACAACCCGTTCAACGTCCTGGCTTTGGCTGGCCCTGATGGACGTGGAACGGATGCGGTTGACGTGGCGTTTCCGGCTTCGTCAGACTCACAGCGTCGGCTGGACAGCATCAGCCCAACGGACCCAGACGCCGCCACATGACAGCTTTTGGCATGACCCATCCGGCAGACGCATCCTCTGAGGCCTACGCACCCCTGGTCGCCCGCCTGTCCGGGCAACGCATCCTCGTTGTGGGCGATGTCATGCTCGATGAGTTTTTCTGGGGTCGCGCCAGCCGCATTGCGCCCGAAGCGCCGGTGCCCGTCGTGGAAATCGAGCGTGAAAGCTACGTGCTCGGCGGCGCGGCCAATGTTGCCGCCAACATCCGCGCCCTGGGTGGGCTGCCGTTCGTGGTGGGCGTCGTCGGGGACGACCTCGCGGCCGAGCACCTGCGCGATACCCTGCTGCGCTGGCATCTGGAGTGGCACGGGCTGGTCGTGGATGCCAACCGTCCCACCACGCGCAAGACCCGTGTCATGGTCAATGCCCACCAGATGGCGCGCTTTGACCGGGAATCCCGGCAGCCCATCCCGGCGGACATCGAAACAACCCTGATGCGGAAAGTGGATGCCTGGCTGCCGGAAGTCAGCGCCGTGGCCATTTCGGATTACGACAAAGGCGTTCTCACCCCCCGGTTTCTGCGCCACGTGCTGACCCACGCCCGGCAGCGCGGGCTGCCGGTCGCGCTTGACCCCAAACCGGTACGCTTTGCCAGCTACCAGCCGGTCACGGTGGTGACGCCCAACCATCACGAAGCCGCCCTCATAGCCCAGATGTCCGTCACGGATGAGGCTTCGCTGGAAGCTGCCAGCCGACGCCTTTCGGCCATGCTCGGCCGGGCGCACGTCCTCATCACCCGTGGCGAAGCGGGGATGACCCTGTATGAGGCACCGGGCCACATCCACCACATTCCGGCCACGGCCCGCGAAGTCTATGACGTGACGGGCGCTGGCGATACTGTCCTGGCCACACTCATCCTTGGACTGAGCGCCGGATTGACACTCTGCCAGTCCGCGCATCTGGCCAACCGGGCGGCCGGCGTTGTGGTGGGCAAGCTCGGCACGGCGACTGTCCGCCCGGAAGAACTGCTGGCCGGGCAGGCTCTGGTTGCGACGCCGGCGGGCCGTTGAACAGGCCGATGCCAGCTTCGCGGCCAGCTTCCTGACCAGCTTCCTGACGTGGGCTGCATTGACCACCGGCCTGCGGCTTTGTTATGGTTCATACACTTCGGCATCGGCCCGCCACCGGAAACCGCAGCTCGTTTTTTGTAATCCCCCTTCGGTCGGGTTGAGTTTCGAGACCTTGTGGCAAGCTTGCCAAAAAACCTACCATCCTCACTCTCCAAAGGAGCGGACATGGCGCACGAAGATTTTATCAAGGGTTTGGAGGGCGTGTTGGCAGCGCAATCATCGATTTGTTTCATTGATGGTGCGGCTGGTCGCCTGACGTACCGTGGGATTGACATTCAGGATTTGGCGGAGAATTCAACCTTCGAGGAAACAGCCTACTTCCTGTTGTTTGGTCACTTACCGAAGCAGTCCGAACTCGATGCGTTTGTCGGACAGCTCCAGAACGAACGCGAGGTGCCGACGGAAATCTACACCCTCCTGCGCACCCTGCCGTCCACGGCCACGCCGATGGAAGTGCTCCGCACGGCGACTTCCGCTCTTTCCGCCTACGACCCCGACGGACACGACAACAGCGACGCCGCCAACGTACGCAAAGCCGTGCGGCTCATTGCGCAGATGACCACACTGACGACGGCCTATGATCGCATCCGGCGCGGTCTGGAACCGATCAAACCTGACCCATCACTTTCGATGGCGGAAAGCTTCCTGTATGGACTGACGGGTGAAAAGCCCCATCCGTCGAGCGCGCGGGTCTTTGACGTGTGCCTGATTCTGCACGCCGATCATGAGCTGAACGCCTCGACCTTTGCCGCACGGGTCATTGCCTCGACGCTCTCGGACGTACACGCGGCTGTAACCGGTGCCATCGGGGCGCTGGCCGGTTCGCTCCACGGCGGTGCCAACCAGCGGGTGCTGGAAATGCTGCTCGAAATCGGCGAACTGGACAAAGTGGAAGCCTACGTGGACAACCTCTTTGCCAACAAGAAAAAAATCATGGGCTTCGGGCACCGCGTCTATCGCACGATGGACCCGCGGGCAACCGTCCTGCGCAAGTTTGCCAGGCAGCTTGGCGAAGATGTCGGCAACACGAAGTGGTACGAGATGGCCGAGCGCATCGAGCAGTTGGCCTTTGCGCGCAAAAAGCTCTACCCGAACGTGGATTTCTTCTCGGCGCCGGTGTTCTACACGCTCAACATCCCGGTGGATTTGTTCACGCCGATTTTTGCGTGCAGCCGCATTTCGGGCTGGGTGGCACACACCATCGAGCAGTTGCGTGACAACCGTCTCATCCGGCCGCTGGCGCTTTATACCGGGGCGGAAAAAGCCGAATACATCCCGATGTCTGACCGATAGGGTTGCCCACGGTTGACCCTGGAGCATACCGGCCATGCTGGGCTTATCCGAGGCAACCCTCGCCTTGGTCAAGCGGCTTGCCTCGCACTATGACCACTATGTGGTTCGGGCGGCCACGCCCCGCCTGACGGCGGCGGGGCTGGCCTCCCATTTGGCCGACCTCGCCTCCAAAGACGAACGCCTTGCCGTCGAAGTCGGCGGCCGCTCCGCAGCCGGGCGTCCGATTCACCGGGTGACATTTGGGCAGGGCCAGCGGCGCGTGCTGATGTGGACGCAGATGCACGGCGACGAACCCACGGCGACCCTGGCTGTCCTTGACCTGCTCGCCGCGCTCGCGGCCTTTCCCCAGGATGCAGCCTTGGACAGGATTCTCAGGGAAGTCCAGGTCTGCATCCTTCCCATGCTCAACCCGGATGGCGCGGAAGCCTTCCAGCGCCGGACCGCCCAAGGCATTGACCTCAACCGCGATGCCCGCCACCTCAGAACACCGGAAGCGAAGCTTCTCAAGCGTACGCACGACGACTTCGTTCCAGACTTCGCCTTCAATCTCCACGACCAGAACCCGCGCTACACGGCCGGCGACAGTCACCGCCTGACGGCGATGGCCTTCTTGGCGCCGGCGCACGACGCCTCGGGCAAAGACAACATGGCCCGGCGGCGCGCCAAGCGGCTGGCGGCTGCGCTGGTGCAGATGCTGACTCCATACATCGGCGGTTACATGGCGCGCTTTGACGACACGCACGAACCACGCAGTTTTGGTGACGCCATGCAGGGCTGGGGAACGAGTGTCGTCCTCGTCGAGTCGGGAGGCTGGCGCAACGACCCGGAAAAAGCCTACCTGCGCCAGCTCAATGCGGTGGCGTTGCTCGGTGCGCTTCACGCCATTGCCGGCGACGAGTGCGATGCCGTGGAAGCGACGGCATACGAGGCGCTGCCGCCCAACACGAGTTACTTCTACGACCTCATTTTTGAGTCGGCGACGCTTGAATTTGGCCCCGGACTGCCGCCCATCGTCGCCGACATCGCCATCAACGTCAGCAACCAGTGGCCGTCAACGCCGGCGGATGCCATTCGGGGGCGCGTCATGGACGTGGGCGACCTGCACGACTACGACGCCGGGGAACGGTGGTCGCTGGACGGCTGTGCGGTGCCAGGTCAGGACTTCCGCATCGAGGCTGAAGTTGACGTGGATGCCCTCCGCGCCATGGCGCAGCCCATCCAGCCCTCGTAAATTCTTCCAACTGGACCCGATACACCACACCGGCACACCACACCGGGCAAGGGTCATCCGGCGAACTCAGCCGGCGAGCGGCCGTACCGGGCAGGCGCCAATTCCCGGCCGCACCGGCGGCAGCATGCGCCCGTCAACCAATCGCGCTCCCTCGAACGGGTCGTTGGCAATGAGGGCTGCGCCGTCCAAATCCGCCCAGTCAGCCAGCGGTGAAACGTGTGTCGCCGCCGAGATGGCGCAGGAAGTTTCGGTCATGCATCCCAGAAGGGTTTTCAGCCCCAAGGCGCGGGCGACGGTGAGCATGGCATGCGCGGCACGCAGGCCGCCGCATTTGGCCAGCTTGACGTTGATGCCGTGATAGACCCCCGGCGCACGGACGACATCGGCCATCGTCCGTACGGCTTCGTCCGCAATGATGGGAAGCGGGCTGCGCTCAGTCAGCCAGGCGTGGTCATCCACACACGCGACGGGAAACGGCTGCTCGACGAACAACACCTGCTGTTCGGCCAGCCAGCCAATGAAATCCAGCGCCGCCGAACGGTCGCGCCAGCCCTGATTGGCGTCCACGGAAAGCGGTCGGTCGGTGACTTCCCGCACGGCCGTCACCAGCGCCCGGTCGTTGTCGCCCCCCAGCTTGAGCTTGAGCACCGGATATTCGGCCATCTGCACGGCTTTTTCCCGTGCCGCCTCGGGAGACATCAGGCTCAGGGTGAAGGAAGTGGGTGGAACCCGGCTCAGGTCAAAACCCCACAGCGCATGGAGCGGCTGGCCAAGGTACTTTCCAAACAGGTCATGCAGGGCGATGTCCAGCGCCGCCAGTGCCGGAGGCAGCGGCCCGATGGCCGCTGTCGCCGCCGCCAGCAGGCGGTCAAGATTCAGGAGATGGATGGGTTCCGGCCACTGGACCCGGTGCAATGCCTGGCAGACTTCGGCCTGGGTCCAGCCCAGGTATGGCGGCAGCGCCACTTCGCCGTAGCCCACCAGACCCGCGTGGTGAAGTTCAAGGCAGACGGCCGGCGTCGTGGTACGGCGGCCAACGGCCAGGGCAAAAGGTTCCCGGAGTTCCAGGGTGAGCGGATGGACGGTGAGTTGCATGACGAAGCCCCGTGGTACGGTCGGAATTGGCGGTCCCGGCGATCAACCGAAAAAACTGATGGAGAAACATTGACGCTGGATGCGGATTCTTGGATAACCTAACGCCGTTATCTTGATACCATCGCATTCCGCACCACCATGAAACGAATTGCGCTCGTGACTGGAGGCACGTCTGGCATTGGCAAGGAAACCGTCCGTGGGTTGGCGCGGGCCGGGCTGGCAGTCGTCCTTGTGGGGCGTGATCGTCAGAAGTGTAATGAGGTCGTGCAGGAACTGCGCGCCGACACAGGACAGACCGACATCACCGCCCTCACGGCTGATCTGTCGCGGCTGGAGGACATCCGGCGCGTTGCGGACGAATTCCGCGCGGACTATCCCCGGCTCGATGTCTTGGTCAACAACGTCGGCGCGATTTTTGACACCCGGCGCACCACGCCGGACGGACTCGAACAGACGTTTGCGCTCAATCACATTTCCTACTTCCTGCTGACCAACCTGCTGCTTGACCGGCTGCTGGCCAGTGCGCCGGCGCGGGTGGTCAATGTCAGTTCCGCCGCACACCGGTTCGTACCGGGCGTGGACTTCGACGACCTCCAGTTCGAGCGGAAGCCCTATGCGCCCATGACAGCTTACGGCCAGTCCAAACTGATGAACATTCTGTTCAGTCAGGAATTGGCCCGGCGGCTGGACGGCACCGGCGTTACCTCCAACAGTCTGCACCCCGGCGGAGTGGCTTCCAACTTTGCCGACAATACCACCGGCTGGTTTCGGTTGACGGCCAAAGTGCTCAAGTGGGCGATTGGAATCTCCCCGGCGCGGGGCGCTGAAACTTCCGTGTATCTGGCAACAGCGGACGAGGTTGCGGGCGTCAGCGGCCGCTACTTTGAGCGTTGTCGGGCGGCGACGACCAGCGCGGCGGCGATGGACCCGACAGCCCAGGCGCGGCTGTGGCAGGTCAGCGAGCAAGTGGTGGGCCAGGTGTTTCCATCACCCGCAGGAGTCACTTCGTGATTTTTGACGCGCCCTCAGCGCCCTTGACAAGCCATTCCCAAAGCCGACCGGTCACTGCCCCCACGCTCGCAGGTCGTATTCTGGCCGTGGGGCTGATGACCTGGTGGCTCGTGCCGTTTCTGGTCTTCTTTGTCGTTGCGGCGCCGGGTGGGATTGGATTCGAGTTTCAGCTTGGGCTCAAAGGCGGCGCGACGGCGCTGGTGCTGGCGGTCCTGACATCCGCCCTGCTCCGTCTGATCTCCATGGGCAGCTCGCTGTGGGAAATCCGGCAGCGCCGGTGGCGGCGCGCCGTGGAAATGGAGTGGACGCTTCCCAACTCCGAGCGCATCCGTCCCATTTCCATCGTGATGGTCGTGCGCGGTGGACGGGAGCAGGTGGTGGAAACGGTGGACCGGCTGCTCGCGCTTGACTACCCAAACTTCGAGGTCGTCGTCATCAACGATGGCTCACCGGACGGCACACTCGCCTGTTTGATGGAAGCGTTTTCCCTGCATCCGACCTCCCGTATCATCCAGCGCAGCATTCCCATTCAGACTGAGCCGGCACTGTACGCCTCCGCCAAGCATCCCCAGTTGACGGTCATCGCCAAGCCGGAAACCGGGCGCGAGGACTCCCTCAACTGCGGCCTGAACATCTCCCGTTACCCGCTCATCTGCGCGCTCGACACCCGGGTGACGCTCGACGCCGATGCTCTCATCGAACTGGCGCGTGGGTTCATTGAAAACGTGACCCAAACCGTTGCCGTAAGCTGCCTGGCCGAGTTCTACGGCGACGCCTCGACCCCCAGCGGCTCGGACATCCGTCTCTCGTCCAACGGCATTGCGCCGGCGTATGCCCCCCCGCAGCGGTCGGTCAGCATCGCCGCAGACCAGCGCCCCCTCGATGACCTGCAACGGGTTGACCGCGCAGCGCTCTTTCATGCCCAGTGGCTCCTGCGCGCCGGTGTGGGGAACCTCGCCATGCTGCCGGGCGTGGTGTCGCTGCTCAAGAAAGCTGAAATTGTCGCGGCTGGCGGCTACCGCACCGGTTATGCCACCGACACCCTGGACCTGCTGCTGACGGCCTACCAGGTACGCAAAAGTGAAGAAACCCGCCGGGTCTTGTTCCTGCCGGAAATCATGGCCCGCATCGAACCGTTCAGCTCACTCGATGAGGCGATGCAGTCCCGCGCCGTCGCCACCCAGAAATCCTTTGGCATCATCGTCCGTCACTTGGGGCTCACCTTCAGCGGACAGGGCGACTGGCGCGCCCGGCTCGCCCTTCCGGTCTTCATTGTGACCGTGCTGTTTGCACCAATTTGGGAGTGGATGGCTGTCATTCTGGTGGATGTGGCGGCGCTGGCCGGTGGTTTCACCTTTGACGAACTGGTGGCGCTGCTGATGCTGTTTTTGGCCATCGGACTGGCTGACAGCCTCGGTGGACTGCTCTGCGATGAGGTCTCAAACCGCCGCCGCCGTTCCACAGGTGACATCCTGAACCTCAGTCTGGCAGCCATCACACACGCCATCACCTTCCGGTGGATGATGGGGTTAGCACAGTTGCGTGGCATGCTGGCGTACATTTCGGGGCGCTCCATTCGTGAAACGATATAGCCTTCACGTGCAACGGACCCAGCCCCGAAGTGAACCTTGCGTCCAACATGAGTGTCGTCCCCATGCGTATCACCGAAATCTTCTTCAGCATCCAGGGGGAATCGAGCTACGCCGGACTCCCCTGTGCCTTTGTGCGGACGACCGGGTGTGACCTGCGTTGTACCTGGTGCGACTCGGAATACACCTTCACGGGCGGAACGCACATGTCCGTTGAAGAGATTCTCGAACGGATTCGCGCCTATCCGACCCGCCTGGTGGAACTCACCGGTGGGGAGCCGCTTTTGCAGAAGGACATTTACGAACTGGCCGGACGGCTGCTCGACGAAGGCTACACCGTCCTCATCGAAACCGGCGGCCACCGCGACGTTTCACGTCTCGACCCCCGGATCATCAAGGTTCTGGACATCAAGTGCCCTGGCAGCGGCATGGTGGAAAAAAACCTGTGGTCAAACCTCGACCACATCACCCGCCGCGATGAAGTCAAGTTCGTGCTGGCCGACCTGGCCGATTACTTCTGGGCGCGCGAAATCCTGCGCATTTACCGGCTCGAACAACGGACGAATGTCCTGTTTTCAACGGTCTTTGGTGTGGAACAGCGGCCGATTGTCGAGCGGCTGCTGGCAGATGGGCTTCAGGTCCGTTTCCAGACCCAGTTGCACAAACTGATCTGGCCGGCCGATATGCGCGGCGTCTGAGCTGCCCGGTGGGCCGGCAGCCGGAACATGCCAGCCGGAGCCAACCGTCTCCGGCTTGCCGTCTTGACCATGACGGTGTAGCGTTTTTCCCAATCCTTTGGGCTGCGTTTCTCTGCCACGCGGCTTGTCATTCCGCCACGGGAGGTCAATCCATGCGTCCGTCCACCCTCAAGCATCTTGCCCTTGGCTGCGCGGTCATTGCGGCAGCCGGCGGAATCGGCCTCATGCGCCGCCTGCCGGCTCCCAAGCCGCGTGGGGCGAAGTTCTGCCGAATCGAAGCCCGCCCCAGCCAGCACCAGGTCCCCTATTCAGCTTCCACGCCGACTGTTGCCGAGCGTCCTGAAAGCTACGGATTCATCATCAAGTACAAGCGCACGGCCAAACCCGGCGTGATTTCCAGAATGCTGGAGGAGCTGAACGTCCGCCGCTCGTACCGTTATCCCCATCTGCCCCTGTTTGCCTTTGGCATGTACCCGGAAGGCGAAGCCCAGGCGACGGATGCCTTTCTGGAGCGGCTGCGGCAGCATCCGAGCGTCGAGTATGTCGAACCCAACTATGTGTACCGCATTGGGGACACCCGTCCTGACGATCCCAGCTTCGCTGAGCAATGGGGGCATCTCAACGAAGGGCAGCCTATCAAGGGCGGCCAGCCGGGCATTCCCGGCGTGGATGCCGCTGTGGTGTCGGCCTGGGATGTCACCACCGGCAGCCGCGAGGTTGTCGTGGCGGTGATTGACACCGGCGTGGACTACGCCCACGAAGACCTGGCCGACAACATGTGGGTCAACACCCGTGAGATTCCCAACAACGGTATTGACGACGACGGCAACGGCATCGTGGATGACTACTACGGCTACAATGCCGTGGGGAACAATGGCAACCCGCTCGACGACAACGGTCACGGCACGCACTGCGCCGGCATCATCGGCGCCAAGGGCGACAATGGCACAGGCATTGCCGGCATCAACTGGGATGTCCGCCTCATGGCCCTGAAGTTTCTGGATGCCAACGGGCGCGGAACGCTCAACGATGCGCTGGAGTGCATTGACTACGCCATCGCCATGAAGCAGCGGGGCGTCAATGTGCGCGTCCTGTCGAATAGCTGGGGTGGCGGCGGCTACTCCCGCGCTCTGGAAGAGGCCATCCGCACGGCGAATGCCAACGACATCCTTTTCGTCGCGGCGGCGGGCAACTCCGGCACGAACAACGACCGCATCCCGCACTATCCGGCCTCCTACGATGTTCCCAACGTGCTTTCCGTCGCGGCCCTTGCGCCCAACGATAACCTGGCCTCGTTTTCCTGCTATGGCAAGAAAACCGTACATCTGGCCGCGCCGGGCGTGGATGTCTATAGCACTGTTCCGGTGACGGTGTTCGGGCAGGGCTACAAGCACTTCTCGGGCACGTCCATGGCCACGCCCTATGTGGCCGGCGCGGCGGCGCTCGTTCTGGCCCGTGACCCCAAGCTGTCGGTGTCGGCGCTCAAGGCGCAGTTGCTGCGCTCGGTGACTCCGGTGGCCGCGCTCGAAGGGCGGCTGGCCACGGGCGGCCGCCTCAACATTGCGCGGGCGCTCGGCGTACGTGGTGAGTAGCCTTTCTCAGGCCCTTCACGGGCCCCAGACATTTCACAGGTTCAAAACACAACGCCCTCGCCACTCTGGCGGGGGCGTTCCCCATGGCCATTAGGGAGCGATGAATCTGCATCAGCGCACCATCGTCTATGTGACCCGTCCTGCGTTACGACTGGCGCTTCATCCGTTCTTCAGAATGACCTACTTCGGGGTGGAGCACGTACCGAAAACCGGGCCGGTTCTTTTGGCTCCAAACCATCAGGCCTATGCCGACCCCTTCTGGATTGGGCTGCCCATCCGCCGTCCGATTCACTTCATGACGTGGAGCCGGGTGTTTCGGGTCGCGTACCTGCGCCCCCTGCTGCGCTATTTCCAGTGCTTTCCGGTTGACCATGACAAGCCCTTCGACAAAAGCGCCCTCAAAGTTGCCCAGGAGCTGCTCCGGTCAGGTCAAATCGTCATGATTTTTCCCGAAGGCGGACGGACGCCCCACGGCGATTTGCAGGAGTTCAAGGCCGGCGCCTTTCGGATTGCCGTCAAGCTGCGGGTGCCCATCGTCCCGGTGACGCTCAACGGCGGCTTCGAGGCATGGAGCATGTACCGCAAGCTGCCGCGACCGGGCAAAATCACCGTTCACTTTCACCCGCCGATGTACTTTTCAGCGGACGACCGTGATTTGAAGGAAGTCACGGCGGAAGCGGCCCGCGCCGTCCGGGAAGTCATCGCCAGCAAGTTGCAGCGCCCGGGTGTGTCATGAACCAGTCCACTCCATCCGCCGGGCATGACGAGGAAGTGCTCATTGCGGCGGCTTGGGAAGCGCGGCGACAGGCCCATGCGCCTTATTCGGGATTTTCCGTCGGGGCCGTGGTTCAGGCCCGGTCGGGAAAGCTCTACACCGGCTGCAACATCGAGAACGCCTCGTTTGGGTTGACGGTGTGCGCCGAGCGGGTGGCGCTTTTCAAGGCGCTTTCCGAAGGCGAGCGGCAGTTTCAGGCGGTCGTGATTGCCACGGACGCCACTACGCCCACCCCGCCCTGCGGTGCCTGCCGGCAGGTGCTGTGGGAATTCTGCGGCGACATCCGCATCATCAGCGCCGGCCCCCAGGGGAAGACGGCCGAGTGGTCCCTGGCCGCGCTGCTTCCGGCTGCCTTTGACGACCGGAACCTCGCGGCCACAACGCCGTCTTCCCCGGAGCCGGACTGACCCAACTGACTGCTTTTTGGCGTTGCGCCGTCAGTTTTCGTCACCAAAGAAGCCGCCGCCACCACCGGAAGTCGTCCGTGGCAACGTGGCCGCAATACGCCCAACCAACCGGCTGAAAGGCAGGGTTTGCAGGATGACCTGCCCGGGCCCTGTCAGGGATGCCAGAAACAGTCCCTCGCCGCCAAAGAGGGCATTTTTGAACCCGCCGACGAACTGGATATTGAACTGAACCGACGGCTGAAAAGCCACGACGCAACCGGTATCCACGCGCAGCGTCTCACCCGGCCGCAGGTTGTAGGTCATCGTGGCCCCGCCAGCGTGAATGAATGCCAGGCCATCCCCGCGCAAACGCTGAAGGATGAAGCCCTCACCCCCGAAAAAACCGGCCCCCAGGCGCTGCTGGAAGCCAACGCTGAGGTCGGTGCCACGGGCTGCACACAGAAACGAGTCTTTCTGGCACAGCACTTCGCCGCCGAACTTGGCCAGGTCAATGGGAATGATCTTGCCCGGATAGGGAGCGGCAAACGCCACGTCGGCCCGGGCGTGACCGTAGTTGGTGAACGTGGTGATGAAGAACCCGGCCCCCGAAAACACCCGCCCGACGGCTTTGGCCAGGTTGCCAAAGAAGCCTTTTGAGCTGTCGGTGGCCATGGTGGTTTGCATCTCGATGCCGGCCGTCATGTAGAGCATGACACCGGCTTCGGCCAGTACCTGCTCGTTGGGATCGAGTGTGATGATGACGCCCTGCAGATCGTCGCCGACGATCCGGTAATCAATGACATCCGACTGTGGCATGGACCTGGCTCCCTGGAATGGAAATGCGCCTTGGCGGCCCCTGGTTCGTAGCACAGCCGACGAACCGGCACCAAGCCGGGCGCAGCCCAGACTAGACGCGGCCCAGTTCCCGCAGGACTTCGGCGCGCAGTTTGTACTTTTCCACCTTGTTGGTAAGCGTCCGGGGCAGTTCGGTTACAAGCCGGATGTGCTGCGGCTGCATGAATTTCGGCAGGTGCTCGGCGGCCCACGCTTGGACGGCGGCTTCGGTCAGGGCCGTGCCGGCCTTGGGAACGATGAATGCCACGATGTCATCTTCGTCGCTTTCCACGCCTGGGATTGGGAATACGGCGCACAGGGCAATGTCGGGGTGCTGGTGCAGCAGGTCTTCGACAACATAGCTGGAGAAGTTTTCACCACGCCGTCGCAGCCGGTCTCCAAGGCGGTCAACGAAGAAATACCCGCCATGCTCATCGGCGTAGGCCACATCGCCGGTGTGGAACCAGAGTTGGCGAAAGGCCTTGAGGGTGGCTTCGGGTTTGCCGAGATAGCCATCAAACAGCAGGGACGGAATTTTCGGACGGAAGCACAGTTCGCCGATTTCGCCGGGCACGCAGGGGTAGCCTTTGGCATCGAGAATGGCTACTTCGTGAAACGGCATCGGACGCCCCATGGCACCTTTGGTCGTGACGGTTTCGCCCCGGACGACCGGGATGCCGAACTGCCCGGCCACCTGCCGCAGGTGCGCGCGGTTTGAACCTTTCCACAGTTCGGGCGGTGTGCCTTCGCCTTCGGGCATTTCCTCGATGAGCAGGCAGAGGCCGAGGCCGGATTCGGTCTGACCGAAGCCGGTGGTCACGATGTCGAAGCCGAACCGCCGGGCAATTTCCTGGTGGTTGAGGGGCAACGGTTGTAAGTGAACTTTTGACAGCGTTGTGGCGCGGTCGTTTTCGCTGGGTGGGGCTTTCATCAGCCACGGCACCATGACATCAAGCAGAATGGCAGTGGTTGCGCCGCGTTTGGCGATGCGCGCCCAGAAATCCTGCGGACTGAACCGGTTCCAGACGGCGACTTCGCAGCCGACCCAGGCGGCGCGGGCGATGAGCGCAAAGGCGCCGGCAATGTGGTACATCGGCAGATCGCAGTAGATGACATCCTCGCGGGTGAGCAGCTTGCGTGCCAGGAAGCAGTACTGGTTCAGGCAGCGGAAGGGAAGGATGACGCCTTTGGAGGGGCCGGTTGTCCCGGAGGTGTAGATGATGCTGGCCGGGTCGGTGTACTGGAGGGTGACGTTCGGACGTGCGGCCGGTTCGAGCAGTTCCGTCCAGCCTGTGGGTTGGAAGGCATCCGGGAGGGGCATCCGTTCGGTGGGCGGCAGGAAATCGTGCGTGCCTTCGGGTGCGTCATAGACCACGGTACGGGGCAGATGGGTGAGTTCGGCGGCGATTTCGGTCAGCCGTGGCACCATGCGGCGTTCGGTCAGGAGGAGCGCCGGTTGGGTGTCGTTGAGGGTGTAGGCGAGGAGTTTGCCGGTGAAGGTGTAGTTGATGGGGCAGAACACGGCGCCAGCTTTCCAGATGCCGAACATGGCGAGGGTGGTGATGAGGGGGTTCTGCATCAGGAGGGACACGCGCTGTCCGCGGGTGATGCCGAGGCGGGCGAGGTTTCCGGCGATACGGTCCGTGAGGGCGGCGACTTCGGCAAAGGTCAGGGTCCGGTCATCTTCGCCGTAGTGGAGATAGACGGCATCGGGAGTGGTCTGCGCCCAAGCATCGAGGCGTTCGACGACGATTTCTTCGCGTTCAAACTCGGTGAGCAAATCGCGCATGGGAAATCAGCCTTTGGCAATGAAAGTTGGCAAGGTGGCAGCAGCTTACCAAATCAGCCGGAGCGGATGTGCACCAAAGGGATCACAAAAGGCGTTCCCGGAACAACACCTTGGACTGGGGGCATGTGGGTAAGTGGCATTGTATCGGGTCTGTAGCCAGTCATCCGTTGGCGGTCAAAGCGTGACCACAGCCGTAAAGGCGGTGTCTCACCCTGGCAAGCAGGCACTCCAGCAATTGGTCGGGCTGGCTTTCCCCCAGTTCCGTCAGAACATCCTGAACAAGCTTTTGGCTCAGAAACGTGTCTTCGGAAGACCACAGCCTGGCCTTTTGCATCCGCTCACGGGCCTCGGCCATCAGCTTAGGGGTTGGTTCGTTGTGAGCCACATCGTTACGGAGTTGCTTCACCTGTTGAACGGCGTCGTGCAGGGCCTTGAGCGGCTCACTCCCCACATAGTCGCAGGCAAAACGTCCGGTGCCGCTTTCGTGAAACCAAAACCCCGGCTGCCCATCAGGGCAGGTCTTCCTCTCAAAGGGACGGTTTTTTTTGTCGTGACAGTTTCTGTCGTCATCGCCGCCATCGCGGAGTAATTTTCCAGTGGGTTTAGGCTTTCCTTCCCTGAGCTTCAGACAGCGCGGATTGGAAGCGTCACGCTCGAAGTACTCAAGCAGCTTGTCCCACACGGCGGCTTCGCAGAACGCAACGGTTCCGTGAACGGCTCTTGGAATATCGCCGGCGCGAAGCGCCAATTCGACGCGCAGCGCGGCTCGCACAGCCATCCGGGGGTGCACAAGCACCTGGAGATCACAGCCGTGTGGCATCGGCAGCGAGGAGGCGAAGCACCGGAGCCAGTCAACGACCTGAGTCCACACCCGCTCTGTCTCATGAACGTGAAGCGGCTCGACAATTGCCCAGGCGCCGAGCAGGTTGCCCTTGGTTATCTGCTCCAGGGCGCGGCGGCGTGACTGAAAGGAAACCAGCGGCTCCGGTACGGATACCCGTGGGACAGCGCGATCCGGCGTGGGAGGGGTGGCTCTGGTGCCATCAGCAATCTCAAGCACCTCAACGTCCAGCTCGCCGGCATGGAGGCGAACCATTTCCTCCACCAGGTTGCTGATGACCGGAAAGCCGCCGGTTGCCGTGACCACGAAGCGCGAGGGTTTTACATTCGCGATGGCGTTACAGAGGGCAGCTTCGAGGCGACGGACGACTTCCCGGCGAACGACAGCATCAAGAGGCTGGTCAGGGTCCTCAAGACGTTCATTGTTCTGCAAGTAGGTGCATCGGTAAACCCTTACGACACCCCGTGTTTCCAGACGGGACTTCAGCACGGCGCCCGCAAAGCGCGGGTCCCCCGGTGCGGCGCTGGCATTCCGCCTCGTTTCGAGCAGCAGGGCGGCGGCCGGAACAACCCGGCACAAAACCGCATCGAGCTTTGGTGTACACAGGGAAAAGGCGCCTTCCGGGAGGGCCTCGACCGGCGGCTCCTGCTTGTAACAGGGCGCGTCAACGAAGTGCCACTCCGCCCGGCGCTGTTCGAGTTCGTCGTGCAGTGCTGCGCAGCGATCCTTGCGTAACTCACAACGGACGCCGTTCATCACAAGCTGCACGTCCGTCTGTCCAGTGGTCATGACCAGCAGGGTCGTCATCAACAGCCTTCCTGGCGGTAGCGGCGTTTACGCGAATGCTCGGCACGCAGTGAGGTGTGGAAGGTGAAAATCTCCCCATTCCTACGTGGATAGTCCTCCGCGTCTGGATGGCGGCGGTGATGGATGGCAAGCCACGCATCCTGCGTTGCTGTCTTCTGATGGTGCTGCTTCACCCAGGCGGCCGGATCGGCCTCATTCAGCACGGGCGCGTCACCCGCTTCGTCGAGCAACAGAAGCTGCCGGGCCGCGATGCGTACGCTGCCCCAGCCAAGCGGACGTGCATAACCGAGTTTCGAGCAGTAGCCATCAGCGTGGTGGCCACCGAGCACACCCTTGAACTGGTCAGGACAAAGCGCGACAAGGATTGCAGCGACCTCATGGGCATCAAGATCACGGAAGCGGACGGTGAAACGAAACTTTCGCCCGGGCTTTGACGCTTCCAGCGCGAGTGTGCTGCGCTCGTTCTTCCTGTTCTCAGGGGAGGAATCCGCAGCCGGGCCGGGCACCAATCCCTTCCCGTCGTTCCCATAAGCATCTTTACGGTCGAGATAGAACTTGCGACCTGCCAGCTCGCCGGGCGTGTCGTAGCCAGCAGCATCGCCATAGGTCACGAGTGTTGCCCGGTCAGAGGGGCGTGAGCGTGGGTGATAGGGTTGCTTCAGGTAAAACTCGACGGCACTTGGCCGGGGCATGCCCAGCTCCTTGAGGAACGCCGGCGGCAGAAAGCGTTGGTCATCGGCCTCGTTGTCACCCACGACTTCAAGCGCAGCATTGACGGAAACCCGGCTCATAAGTTGCGTGTGATCGCCTTCGCCAATGCTGGCACTGCCTTCGTTGTCGCCCGTGTAGCCAAACAGCCGCCGTACCGCCGACAGCTTCACCGGTGCGCCCTCGCGGTCCTTCTCCCGCTCTCTGTCGAGCGGGAAAAGGCCGTGGCGTTCGAGCCTGCCGCCTTGTCGGCGAACCGTGTCGGTGTAGGCCCAGCGGTAGTAGTAGTGCCAGCCGAGCGAGACGATGCACTTTTTTTTGGTGTCCCATTCAACCCAGATGAGGTCGCCGGGCTGGAAAACTTCTTCGGCTGCGGCCTTCAGGATGCGCCGGCGCGCCTCATCGCCGGTGATGGTTTTGGGAACATCGGGATGCCGTTCGGAGAAGTGGCCGTGGGCGAGGTCAACGAGATGGCGAAGCGTTGCGAGATAGCCGTCCTGCACTGCTGTCGGAACCGATGCTGTTTTGACTGCCTGGTTCGGATTCACCTCAAGTGTTTGATGCAACTTACGCTTGGAGTTGAGCTTCTCGCCTGCACCCTGGCCACCCCGGTACGGCGCACCACTGGCATCGTCGAAGCGGTAATACTCGGTTGTCAGGTTGCCCTCTCTGTCGTAGCGAAGATTCATGGGTAGCAGTTCGAGCTTGACCGTCACGCGAACCTGGTGGTTGTCGTCGAGCGCCTTCATAGTGACGCCATCGTTTGGAACACGGGCGATGCGTGCAATGAGTCTGGGGTCTGGGTCTTTCGGAAAGAGTGCGTTCGGGCGGTATGAGTAGGACCGCTCGGCGACGCGCTCCATCGGCGCACCGAGCAGCGCGCCCAGTTCGTGACGCAGGAGGCCCTTCAGCGAGTCCCCGGGAATGATGACCGGCCGCTTGCCCCACGGCGCGCGCAGCGGACAAAGCACGGATTTGCCGGCTGTAAGCTTGCCGTCGACAGCATCAAGGGTCGCCGGCACGGGCCAGTCGCTGTCAGCATCACCAACCTGCCCGCGCTCCCAGCCCACAAGCAGCGGTGCCAGGTTCTCAAGCTCGCAGCGTATCTCCCCTGAAAATCGCTCTTTGCTGCCCGTGCCGTCGTGCCAGACTGGAGGTTTGGTGTCGAAGCTCGACGGAAGTGCGACAAACCCGTAGGGCTTGCCGGGGAGAGGCTCCGTCTGGCTCGCCAGGGCAGGCTGTTGTCCTTGTTGCGGGCGGTGTCCGCTGCCGCCCGGAGTCCGGCCACCGTGTTGCGTCTGGCCCCCCTGTTGGGACGGCTGCGACACAGTCTTCATCCTGTCTTCTGTGGTGATGGTCGTATTGCCATTGGCGATTTCTTCAAGCCCGGCGCCCGCAAGTTTGTTGCGCACAGCCTTGATGTGGTCCTCTATGGAAGCGCAGATGATCAACTCGGTGGGGGTGTCAGTCTGAAAGATGTCGAGGTGGGGCATCCCAAGCTGGTTGCTCCTCAACCTGTTGAGTTCCCTGGCATCGCGCGGCTTGCCGTCGCACGTGCGCACACGGATGCGATGTGGTTTGTCAGGTTTTCCGTCCATCAGCGCAGCTCCTTTTCGGGCGTAAGGCGAAAGAGATCGTCACCGGCTGGCAATGCCGTTGGCAGGCTCCCTGGAGTGATAACCTTCCCTGGAGTGAGAACCTTTTCGAGGGTGAAACCAAGGATTTCATCACCGACGTGCCACTCGCGCAGAAGTACGCTGCCCGGGCCGGTGTTGGCCGACGAAAAACGAAGGAAACCATGGAGTCGTGCAGGGGTATGAATCACACGGGTCTGCTTCGCGCCGTTTTCGTCCGAAGCAACTTCCTCAATGAGAACGTATCGCGCCCCATCGTGCGTGCGCACGGCACGCCAGACGGCGCGCTCGGCGTAAAAGGCGACTTCATCAACCTGCAGCGTTGCATCATCCGGCGGCCACTGCCGGCCAAACGTTGCCGGCGGGGCGGTCAGCGTCAGGTCAATGGTCGGATCGCACCACCACGCAACGAGCGTCCGTCCGCCCAGCGCAGCTTTGGCCAGCTTCGCGGCTGCCCCAAGCGTGAGCGGAGTGGTGACTTCGCCGGTTTCCGTTCGTACGCAGGCGTCAGAAGGGCCGGAAGTCTCAATCATGGAATGCCGTGAAGGGATGTCCTGTGATGTGTCCTCGCCGGATTCCTTCGGTGGCGTCCAGTCTCTCGTCTTTGTTACATCGTGGTTGACCCAACCGCCCCCCTTCTCCCAGCGCCCCCAACCGGCCCCACGTGTCTTGTGGCCGCCGATGGGCAAGTGTCCCAGCGCGCCCAGTGCAACCTGGCGATCAATGAGCTGGATGAGCGGCGTGACCTCCTCAGCCGTTGCACCTTCAACAACGATGCGCACCGGGAACGTACCCCGAAGCAAACGCACGGCATCGCGTTTGGCCGTTCCATACGAGCCGGCCGAGAATTCGTCCTCCGCGTGCATGTGCAGCCTGGCGGCGGCCCACCCGTCTTCAGCACGCGCATCACGGATGAGGATGCGGCTGCTCCGGCTGACCGTGCCGAAGGCGTTTCCCGCCGGGTCTTCACAGCCGACATCACCCTGGACAAGATGCGGGTCTTTCACGTCTTTGCCACCTGCGCGCGCCATACGTGAGAACGCATGCCGCAGGACACCGCGCACGCTTGCGCCGGGGAGCAATGGCCGACCGTTCTCCATCAGCAGTGCGCGGTCGGTCGCCAGTGCATCGGGCGTCCCTGTTTTCATGGCCCACACGGGTTTGGCCCACTGACCGTCACCCGTCGGCTGCACGGCGCGCTCGGTGTCATGTGGACCGACGGCAAACATGTCGAGGCCCCAGACGGCATCATCAGGATTGGGCTTGTACTCACCGAACGAGATGTTGACATCAAGGGTACGGAAGCACCACGAGCGGGTTGGTGAGACGACTGGCACAGCCGGTAGTGCCGCTGGAAGCGTCGTGCGGCCAGACTTTACCCACGTCTCGTAGGCCATATCATCGAAGCGATATGCCGTCAGGTTTTCAAGGTGGCACCAGCCAAGCCCGCGGGCGACAGCACTGCCGAGCCAGCAGCGCCCTTTGGCCCAGTGCTCGGACAGGATGTAGCCCAGGATGCCCTCAGCCTCGGTAAATTCGGCATCATCCAGCGTGTAGGAGCGGTCAACCCGGATGTAGAGGTTCCATTGCGTGCCAGCAGGCATCACCTCACGGTCGTAGAGGACGCCGGCAGCGCGGGCCCCGGTTTTGTGGCGGATGCCGACGCCGGCGCGAAGACGTGGCGTGCCTGTAGTGGTGGCATCGGTGAATTCCCACGCGGAGCGGCGCAGTGCGCCGTGCTGGATGTCGTCAGAGACAGCGCGTGGCAGCGGGTCGAAGCAGCGCCTCGCCATGGCCACCGCAGCGCCTTTGAGTCCCCGCCCCACCAGGGTCGGCACGCCGTCAACGAGCGTAAAGGGTTGGTCGGCGCTGCTTTCGCGATCAAGACCTGAAACCGAAAGCGCCGAGTCCTGCACGAGCGTGGCCGTGAACAGCGTCAGTTTGGTTGTCATTGGGACTCCTTCACCTGCCGGCGCAGCTCCGCGCGCAACCAGCGCACGAAGAAGCGTGCGTAGAGTTTTTGCTGTTCGGGTGGAAGTGCCGCGAGTTTCTCCAGAACCGCCCTGGCGTCCGGGTGTTTCCAGTTCCTGCCGCCCGCAGTCTGAGGGTTGATGCGACTGGGGAGCGCCTGGGGGGCAGCACGTTCGAGGTCTCCAACCAGATCAAGCCACTGCGAGAGGCTTGGCTTCCGGTCACTGGCACTGCCAGTCCTTGCCAGTGACTTGTGTGCGTTGAACCAATCCTGTGTTGTCGCAGCAATCGCCTCTTCGGAAACGTCACCGGTCGGCGTCGGAGCATGGCTTCCAGCGGTTTCGCCCTGCATGCCGGGGAGTACCACATCAAGGCGAAAGCGCCCAAAGCCCTCATGGGTACGCTCACCAAGCCACTGATGCTTTGCGGCCCGCGCCACAAGCGCGGCACATCCCGAACCTGATACCTCAAAGACCGACCCACGCCGGATGGCCACGGCGGGCATGCGCCACAAGCGCGAAGTGCCGTTGAAGCCATAGACCGGCACACTGTCCTGCAGCGACCTGCCAAGCTGAATGTCATTACCCAGCAGGGCTTTCAATGCGGTTTCATCGAGCGCCGTACGCCAACGCAACAGCTCATCACGCACAAGCAGGTCTGACGTAAGGGTAAGCCGCATCCTGTCCGTGACATTGGCGGTTGTTGCCGCATCCAGCCCGGCAAGCTGCACGACTTCGACCGGTGCACCGGCGCGACCGATGCGCAACCAGCGTTGCCCAGCCAACACGGGCCCAAGCTTTTCGGTAAGTTGCTGCACATCTTCCGGCGACCCGCAAAGCTCGGTGAGGAAATACGTCTCCTCCACGATCTGCTCAATGGCAAACAGGGAGGCACCCGGCTGATGCGGATCGGGCCGCCCGTTGCGCAGACGCACCCGGCGGGCCGGGCGGAAGCACACCCAGGACGCACTTGCATATGCGCGGAAAACAAAGAGGTCATCTTCCGGGCGCTTGAGTTTTTCTTCAACCTGCCAGGCATCAACCCGCTTCGTTGGCGCTATGGGTTGCGCCCACCAGGGCACATCGCCGGCTACTCCCTGTGGCTTCTCACTCTGAAGTGAGAGCGGCGCCGGCAAGACCTCGACATCCTCCAGCTTTGTGGGAGCACAGGGCAACGGCAGTGCATCGCCGACCGACACCCTTCCTGAAGTGAGCAGTGCGGCTGCACACTGTTCACCCTCGGCGATGAGCCAGGCCGCCATCGCGCCAAGCAATGCGCGACCAGGGATGAAGGCGAGGCTTGGGATCAGGTTGTCAGGTGTGGCCGTGGCGGTTATGCAGAGCGGATCGCGATTTCTGAGCAGCAACCGGAGAATCCCCTTCGCACCACTCACATTACGTAACGGCACCGGATTTTCAGAAAGCGAGAGCCGTACACGCCCGGCACCGGCAGCGCGCCCGCTGCCAAGGCGATCCACCTCCTGGACAAGCCGTTGTAACGTCAGCAGCTCGTCCTCCGGCAGCTCGACTTCACCGGTAAGCTGTGTCCCCTTGGGCACGTACTCAACGACCCGCAGCGTGTCGTCCTTGGGGGCGCGGTTGTCGAAGGACTCACGCGCCGTGGCGCGCCAGATATGGCTTTCGGGGTCGTCCTTCACATACAGCGAGGTGAAGATGGCGCGCTGGCGGTCGCTGCGCTGGTAGTCGCCACCTGCGCGGCCAAAGAAGTTCTCGGCCACCTGATTACTGAACAACCTTCGCGCGGCATCGCGCAGGACACCCTCAACGTGTGAGGCCCAGATGACGGGGCGGCCATAGCGGTCGCGCGAAATGAGGGCATCAATCCCGCCCCCTCCCGAACCCGTGCCGAAGTGCGCATCCGAGAGCAATTCGGCAGTGAGCATCCG
The DNA here is from genome assembly GCF_018304765.1 of Chloracidobacterium sp. N. Classification (NCBI taxonomy): domain Bacteria; kingdom Pseudomonadati; phylum Acidobacteriota; class Blastocatellia; order Chloracidobacteriales; family Chloracidobacteriaceae; genus Chloracidobacterium; species Candidatus Chloracidobacterium aggregatum. The sequence continues at coordinate 120,054 of NZ_CP072642.1, read as the reverse complement.
GCGAACCCATGGCTTGGACACAGGCAGTCTCCTTATTTCAGGGTCTGTGACCCGGTGTAACACCCAGGCGGGCAATCTCGGCGATCTCCACGAGGTCGAGGAGTGGCGTTATCCAGGCATTTCCTGCGCGTCGCCACAGCTCCTTCACGCCGGCTTGAGCGAGTGTCCCCTTGCCTCGGGTGGGAAGTTCGGCAAACGCCAGCGCCGAGAGCGCACGTCCGCGAGGAAGCTGATCGACGAGGTAGCGAAGTTGTGAACGCGGTGCGTGCCCGAGCTTTTGGGCGGCATGGACAAGCCCCTGAAGCGAATCGAGTTCCTGGCCGAGCACATTGACCGGACGTTGTGAGAGCACGCGGAGGTCGGTGCTGTTGCCGCGCAGCCAGTCGCGCCGACGCACATCTTCGGGGTTGTCCACCCACGCCGTGCTGTACACAGCCCAGTCAACAACGGAGTGTTTTTTCTCCCCTTGCGTGAACCCACGGAAGCGGTGTTTTGCCGAACTGGTGAGTTGTTCGGCGACTTCGTGCAGCCGATGCACAGGGATGGTATGCCGGGCAATGACGACACCAATGCCAAGGGTGAGTTTGAAGCCGGTTTCATTCCCTTGGAGCGCGTCCAACGCGGTGCAGAGTGTGACGACGAAAGGGAGGGCAATCTCCGCACGGGTCACGAGCAGGATGTCATCACCGCCAAGCATCAGCAGGATGAGCGGGGCCAAGCCTGCGTTGGGGCAGTGCCTGTCAATCGCCTGCTGCAAGGCACGCCGCAGAAGCACACGGTTGCGATGAAAGAATGCCGCACGCTCAGCTTCGGTTTTGCCTGCGCCGCTACCAATGCCATTGCCATCGGCGTGGATGAGCGCCAGGTAGCCGTTTCCAACCAGTTCCTTCAGCTCTTGCGGACGCTCAAGCTTCTGAAGCTTCGTTCTGGCGCTGAGCAGACTTGCCAGGTCCACCGCCGTGCCGTCTTCGGTTTGGGTTGCGGCCTGATGCCGCTGTGCGACATCGGGGGAAACAATGGGCTGCTCGCTGCCCTGCTTCACAATAGCTGATGCCAAACCACGCCCTGTCCATTCACAGGGCGCAAGCACTGGCAGTTCTGTGGACAAATGTACCTGGTTCTTCGCCGTCCCGGCACCGTCAATCGAGATACGGAAACGAAGACCGGGCAGGCAACTCCGCAGCAGGTTCGCAGCCGCAGCCGCAAACTCGCTGGCACCATTTGAAAATCGTGCCTCGAAGTGCCCACCATCGCGTGACAGGATACCTGCCTTCGCATCGGCGGCGGGATCGTCGTAATCCTTCAGTGGGTCGTTTGGGTCGGCGGAAGGATAGTTTGCGTGGCTGGGGGCAAGTGCCCAACCGCACCCAGTCTGGCGTGCCAGGTCTGGCAACGCAACCCGCAAGGCCCTGCCCAGAAGGGCATTGGCGCCGACCATGGCGCGCAGGCGCGGCACAGCAAACAACCACGTTTGAACCCGCTGAAACTCAATGTGGACTCGCTGCATCAGGGTTCAGCCTACTTACCAGCCCTTTCAAATCCGGCGCCGGCTAACGATTGTAGCCAGTCCGTCACCTGCCCCTAGACAGCCGACAACCGGCGCCGGTGACAGCTCACCAGCAGCACCTGCCGTCAAACGGAAGACCTTGGGTTTGGGCGGGAATGACTTACAGGATTATCTTGTCGTTGGGCTGCAACTTTACTGCAACCCCGGCGAATGATGTCAAGCTCCAACGAACACTGAAAAAGTACTGCCGCTGCCTGCCCTGAAAAACACCACAAAAAAACCGAGGCCGCCAGTCGGCAGCCTCGGCTCACAGCAACGGCAGGCTTCACCCTGCAAGCTTGGGCAGGCTATTCGTCCCCACCCAGGATGTTCAGAATGTTCAGCAGGTGAATGAACAACCCGAAGAAATCCAGAAACAGGCTCAGGGCACCGGCGACGTACTCATCCGTGGGCAGGTTGTGCATGATGTTCGACGTGTCATACAGCACATAACCCGCAAACAGCAGCACCGCCCCCGAAGAAATCGCCAGTGAAAAGATGCTCGAACCAACGAAAATCCCGATGAGCGAAGCCACCAGAATCACAATCAGCCCCGTGAACAGAAAGCCACCCAGGAAGCTGAAATCCTTGCGGGTCACAAAGGTGTAAGCCGTCAGCCCCCCAAAGGTGGCCACCGTCAACGCCCCCGCCGCCAGCAGCGTCAACGGGCTTCTCCCCAGCGTGAACAGGATGATCGGTGAAATGAGCACCCCCTCAAGGAACGTAAAGGCAAAGAGTGCCATCAGATTGACGCCCTTGACCCGGCGGACCGCCCCGACACCAATGACCGCGCCAATGAGCAAAATCAGCGCCAGCCAGTAATACTGCACCACAGCCATGTACAGGCCGGTGACGATGCTCACCGCCACCCCCGCCATGGCGCAGAAAATGCCGCCGAGAAACAGGACATAGACCTTACGAACAAACGCCATGCGGGCGGCTACCGATGCATCCGCCGCCAGCACGCCGCCGAAACCGTAAGCCGGCGGCACTCCCCGATCCAGTTGGTTGTAGCGGTAGTCGTTCATCGTTTCCCTCCGACAGGTACAATCTGTTATGGCTCATGCCTTGCGCCTGCACAGGGTGCCTCACAAGGCGTCACGGCGTTGTGTATCCTAGCCGAAAAACGTACCACTCCACGAGAAGTTCCCGTAGAAAACTGCCGCATGCCAAACTCCAGCCGCTCACCCCGGACCCACTCCACCGGACACCTTCCAACCCTCAAACTGCACGCCAACCGCGAAAAATCGGTTCGCAACCGCCATCCCTGGATTTTTTCCGGGGCCATTGCCCACTGGCCCCAGGAGCTTGAAGACGGCGGTCTCGCCGCCGTCAGCGCCGCCAACGGCGAACGGTTGGGCTACGCCTACGTCAACCGCCGCTGCTCGATTGCCGCCCGGATGGTCGCCTTCGGTGACGCCGAACCCTACACGGCCATCCGGGACAACCTGACCCGCGCCGTCGCCTTCCGACGAAAACACTTTGACCCAGCCCAAACTAATGCCGTGCGGCTCGTCAACGGCGAAGGCGACATGTTGCCCGGACTCATCGTGGATCAGTATGCCGATGTCCTCGTCGTGCAAATCTCGACGCTCGGCATGGAACGCCTCAAGCCCTTTGTGCTGGAAACGCTGGTCGAGCTGACACAGCCCCGGGCCGTCTATGAGAAATCGGATGTCGCGGCGCGCTACGAAGAAGGGCTGACCGACTTTGCCGGCCTGCTCTACGGGCGCGACTTCGGCCCCCTTGTCGTCACCGAACAGGGGCTGCGCTTCCACGTGGACATCAAACACGGGCAGAAAACCGGTCTCTTTCTCGATCAGCGCGACATGCGCGCCTTGGTGCAAAGCCTCGCGGCGGGCCGGCGGGTACTCAACGGCTTTGCCTACACCGGCGGCTTTTCACTCTACGCCCGGCATGGCCAGGCGCAGCAGGTCGTGTCGGTGGACAGCTCCGGCGGCGCGCTCAGGCTGGCACAGGGCAACCATATCCTCAACGGCTTCTCTGTCACCGATGACGACTTCGTTGAGGCTGACATGTTTGCCTACCTGCGGCAGCTTGATGCGGCGGCCTTCGACTTCATCATCCTCGATCCGCCGGCTTTGGCGCGCAAACGGGAAGATGTGATACGCGCCGGACGCGCCTACAAAGACCTCAACCGGCTCGCCATGGCCAAAGTCGCGCCGGGCGGACTGGTCCTGACCTGTTCCTGCTCCCACTTCGTGGATGAAAAGCTCTTCGGGCAGATTGTTTTCCAGGCCGCCTGCGAAGCCGGACGCCAGGTGCGCATCCTGCATCGCCACCGGCAGGCACTCGATCACCCGGTCAGCGTTTTCCATCCCGAAGGCAGTTATCTGAAAAGCCTGCTGCTCAGCGTGGACTGACCCACTGCACCGGCGATACGCCGGACCGGTTCACCCCAGTCCGGTTCACCCCAAGGGCGTTTCACCTAAGCCCGCATCGGCATGACGACATAGCGGTAGTCGTATCCGTCGCCGTCCGCCGGGCGGAGCTGTATCTGGGTGATTTCGTCCTTGAACTCGAAGCGCGTCTGCGTGCTATGGGCTACGGCGAGAAAATCCATCAGGTAGCCCACATTGAAGGTGATTGTCATCGAAGGGCCGGGATAATCCACGCTCAGGGTTTCGACGGCTTCGCCCGACTCCGGCGACTGGGAGGTAATTTCCACCCGTCCTTCCGTAGCGTGGAGTTTGACGGCGTGGGTTGTTTCATCGGCGACGACCCCAACCCGTTTGAGCGCCGCCACGAGCAGATCGGTCTCAAAAACAATGATCTTGTCATTGCTCTTGGGCATAACGCCCTCGTAGTTGGGAAACTGCCCCGCCAGCAGCCGCGAGGCAAACGTGCGCCCCCCGATCTGAAAGAACACATGGCGATCGTCCTGGCCAAAGGCAATCTCGTTAGCCGTGGTGTCAGCCGCCAACCGTACAATTTCGGCCATGGTCTTTTTGGGAATCAGGAAACTGATGCGCGTTTTGCCCTTCTCCACAGGGGCGCCGGCATCCAGCCGGACGCAGCCGGGCCGCTCAATCAACGCCAGCCGGTGTCCGTCTGTGGCCACCATGCGCAGCAGAGCAGCCTGGGACTCATCAGCGGCGGCGCTGTCCACCACCATCTGCACCCCGTTGAGCTGGTAGCGCGATTCTTCCTGGGAAGTCGCAAAAAGCACGCGCGGGATCATCGTGCGCAGAATGCCGGACGAAACCGAGAGTGGCAGCGCCGGTATTTCCGGCAGGGCGGGATACCCCTCCGGCGCCGGGCTGAACAGCCGGAACCGGGAGCGCTCACAGGTCATGGTCATGTTGCCGCTCCCGTCACTTTTGAAGTGGATGTCGGCATCCGGCAGATTGCGTACGATGTCGAACAACCGCCGCGCCGGCAGCAACGCGGTGCCGCTGTGTCTGATGGCCGCCGGACATGAGGTTTTCAGGGTGGCGTCAAGGTCAGTTCCCGCAAGGGTCAGCACATTACCCGCCGAGGCGCTGCCCGCTTCCCCGCTCAGGAGAATGTTGGATAGGATGGGGATGGTCGTCTTCTTCTCAACGACATTGTTGAGGAAGGTCAATTCCTTGAGCAAATCGGCTTTGGCAACTGAGAATTCCACGGCACACCATCTCTCTTCCATTTGATTTTCACGTAAAGTACGCGATTATGCGTCGTTACAAACGGCAAAGCAACCCGGCGGCTTGTGCCGCCCAAGGTCAGCGACACACACCATGAGACTCGATCCTGTTGCCATTGAAAACCTCATTGCACAGTTTCTCGCGGAGGACATCGGACGCGGCGATGTCACGACGGACGCCATTTTGACCCACGAAGTCAAGGCCCGCGGCCGCTTTCTAGCCAAACAGGAACTCATCCTGGCCGGCCTCGAAGTCGCGGAGATGGTGTTTCAGTGGTTTGATCCCGAAATCCAGATTCAGACCTTTTATCTGGACGGGGATACGGTGCCCACCGGCAAGGAAATTGCGCGTGTGGTCGGGCCGGCACACATGCTGCTGGCCGGTGAGCGCGTGGCCCTCAACCTGCTCCAGCGGATGTCAGGCATTGCGACGCTCACCCATGCGTTCGTTCAGGCGATTGAAGGCACCAGCGCCGTCATTGCCGATACTCGTAAGACAGCCCCGGGGCTGCGGCTGCTCGACAAATACGCCGTTCATGTCGGCGGCGGACACAATCACCGGTTCGGACTCGATGACGGGATTCTCATCAAGGACAACCACATCGCCTTGGCCGGCGGCATTGGACGTGCGCTGCGGCTGGCCAAGAAAAACGCCTCCCACCTGCTCAAAATCGAAATCGAGGTCAGTGACCTCGAACAGGTCCAGGAAGCCGTTGCTGAAGGCGCTGATGTCATCCTGCTCGACAACATGACGGTTGATCAGGTGCGGGCCTGTGTGGCGCTCATCCGTGAGCTGGAACCACCCGGACGGCAGACCCTCATCGAGGTTTCCGGCAACATGTCGCTCGATAACGTCCGGGCCTACGCGGAAGCCGGCGCCAATCTCATCTCCGTCGGGGCACTGACGCACAGCGTCAAGGCAGCGGACATCAGCCTGAAACTGTCACCGTAGCCGCACCTCGCCGTTGCTGCTCGGCATCCCGCAGGGTGAGCATCAACGCCTGGAAGAACCGGAGGCCGTCGCCGCTGCCCAAGGCTTCTTCACAGGCTCGTTCGGGATGGGGCATCAACCCCAGCACGTTGCCTTCGGCGTTCAGAATACCGGCAATGTTATGCAGTGACCCGTTCGGGTTGGCGGCTGGCGTGGGCTGCCCGGCGGCGTCCACATAGCGGAACAGCACCCGCCCTTCGGCTTCCAACCGGGCGACTTCCTCCGGGGCGCAGTAGTAGTTGCCTTCACCGTGCGCAATCGGCAGGGTGACGACTTCCCCCGGTGCATAGGTATGGGTGAAGGGCGTGTCGGCCCGCTCAACCCGTACCCGCACCAGGTCACAGCAGAACCGCAACCCGGCATTGCGCAACAACACGCCCGGAAGCAGACCGGCCTCACACAGGATTTGAAACCCGTTGCAAATTCCGACGACATACCCACCCCGCGCGGCATGCTCACGTACGGCGCGCATCACCGGCGAACAACTCGCAATCGCGCCACAGCGCAGGTAGTCACCATAGGAAAAACCGCCGGGCAAAATCACCACGTCGCAATCGGCAACAGACGTTTCGGCGTGCCAGATGAAGCGCACCGGTTGACCGATGAGCTTGCTGATGACGTGATACGTGTCGTGGTCACAGTTGGAGCCGGGGAAAACGACGACGCCGAACTTCATGAGGCAGGGCTTCCTGGGAAGGGCTGGGAGATTTCAAAGCTCATACGTTACTTTTCACGGCACCCCAATACAAAGCAAATTGCCCACATGCGGCTCACCACGCCCGGAGAATGCGTCCGGCGCAACTCAGCCCGGAAGCGGCAACCGAGGGCACGCCTTGGCCGGGAAAGCAACTGTCCCCGGCGCAGTAGAGACCACGAATGGGTGAGCCGCCCTGTGGCTTGAGCAGTACGTCCGGGCCACGGCGCAGCAAGGGACCATACGTGCCACGGGTTCGCGCCAGGTAACGCTCGTTCGTCAGCGGCGTGCCGACCGACACGACCTGCACGACTTCGGAAGCCTTCGGGATGACCCGTTCCAGCATGTGCAGCATGTGGCGGGCGGCGGCTTCCTTGGCCGCCCGGTAGGCCGGGGTACGGCGCACGCCTCCGCCACCGGCAGCACGCTGGGTCAGCGCCGACCAGTCATCATAGCGGTCCACCATGAACGCATGGACGTTGTGGTAGCCGGGCGGGGCCAGGCTTGTGTCGTGCAGCGAAGGCAGTGAAACAAACAGCATCCCACGGGGTTTGTCGTAGGCTTCCCAATCGTTGACGACGATATGGTGCACGACGGTCTCCGCCGGCAGGTGCGGGCTGGCGACGCCGCCAAACAGGCTGGTGAAGCTGTCCGCCTGGGCATACCGCAGGGATTGCTCCCGAAACATCACGCCAGCCAGCGGATGTTCCCGGAAGAGTCGCCCGTAGGTGTCCCACACCGTGGCGTTGGAAACGACGGCGCGGGCCGTGATGTCCTCACCGGTCGCAAGCCGCACGCCCTGGACGCGCCCCTGGCGGACCAACCCGGCTGCAACGCGGCTGCCATAGCGAATGCGCCCGCCGTGGCGCTCGATGCCGGCCGCCAGTTTTTCCGCGATGATGCTGCATCCGCCGAGCGGATAGCGGACACCGTTCACGTGGCGGTCGCCAAACACCAGTGCCGCATTGACGAGGGGCGTGGCACCGGCGCCGGTCAGTGCCCAGCAAAAGGTCTCGATGTCTATGAAGCGCCGCAGCCGGACATCCCGCAGATGCCGTTTGGCCAGATCGCCCAGCGTGGTCAACGCCGCCTGGCTCATCCGCAGGGCATCCCACGGAGCCGTGGCCACACCACGGATCAGTCCCGGAACATCATCGAGTGCAATGAGTGGTACGCGCGCCATGACGCGGTAGGCTTCCATGGCGGCATCGTAAAAGGCGCGGATACCAGCCCGTTCCTGTGGGAAATAGCTGGTCAGCTCGTCCAGGAAATGCTCGCGGTCATAGTGGGTGCGGATTTCCATCCCGTCCGGCAGGTGGTAGTGAATCTGTACGTCATCGCGCCGGGTCTCAACGGTTTCACTAACCTCTGCCAGAGCTTCGGCGACGAAGTTGATCGTTCCTTCCGTTCCCAGCCCATAGAGCAGGGAGGCGCCGACATCAAACCGGTATCCGGCGCGGGTGAAATACGACGCACTTCCCCCCGGTACAGTGTGCTGTTCAAGCACCAGCACGCGCACGCCGTGGCGGGCCAGGCGCGCTGCCGTGGCGAGTCCCCCAATGCCTGAGCCGATGACAACGACTTCCGGCTGCCAGCTCTCGGAGTGTGCAATGGTCATGGCCTGGCAAAGCGCAAGCCGTTGACGACGCACAAAAAGTCGCGGACATCACTTTCCGGTGTTTTGACACCGGTCAGCGTCGGACGGGCCGTGATGGACTGGCCTGGCGCAAGCTGTTTCAGATTTTGGGCGGCAAGTGGATAAGCCAGCTTCTCCACGATGGTTTTTTCTTCCATGTCAATGAGATAGACCCGCAGTTCGATGCCGGTCAGGGGGCGGTTGCCACGATTCTCGATGCGGCAGATGTATTCGTACCGGTCACTGGCCTCGCCGTTGACGACGAGACGATCCAGCGTTACCAGCCTGACACCTTCACGCTGAAGGTAGTCATCGTACTCCGGGTTTCCCGCCCGCAACATCCCTTCGGACATCTTCACGGCAGCCGTTTCACGGCCCTGCTTTTCCCACCACATGACAAGTCCCACCACGGCTGACACCACAACGAAGGTGGCGGCCAGGATGAGGAACAGGGTGCGGCGCGAGTTGGTTTCCGAAGCGGCGGTTGGTGTTTCCAGCTCAAACATGGCGGTCAGTATGGCAAACGGCGAGACCCACGAATTTCATCTGCCGCAAGCCTAGCGCGTAGTGTAGCTTGACAAAAGAAAGAGTTGCACCTCTGTGGAAAGGATTCATCGGCATGACAGCAACTGAAATGCAATCCAGCGAAGCGCCAGCCGCCACCAGTCCAACCTTACGGGAACGCGCCGAAGCTTTTTTCAAGACCCTCCAGGATGAAATTTGCAGCGCCCTGGAGCAGCTCGACGGCGCCACCAGATTCCGTGAAGACCTCTGGGAACGCGAGGGCGGCGGTGGCGGACGGACGCGCGTGATCGCCGACGGCCGGGTGTTTGAAAAGGGCGGCGTGAACTTTTCGTCCGTCCACGGCCTGATGCCCGAAAAACTGGCTGCCCGCATGATGCCCGGCGAAGACCGGAACTTCCACGCCACCGGCATTTCACTGGTCATTCACCCGCGCAATCCGATGGTGCCAACCGTCCATGCGAACTTTCGCTACCTTGAGCAGGGCAGCAGTGCGTGGTTCGGCGGCGGCGCGGACCTGACGCCCTATTACCCCTACCGGGAAGATACCATCCACTTTCACCGGACGCTCAAGGCCGCCTGTGACGAGCACCATCCAGACTACTACCCACGGTTCAAGCAGTGGTGTGATGAGTATTTTTTCCTGCCGCACCGCAACGAAACCCGTGGCGTGAGTGGCATCTTCTTTGACTACCTCAAGGCCGATGAACACACCAACCTGGAAGCCATTTTTGCCTTTGTGCAGACGGCCGGGCGGGCTTTTCTTCCGGCCTACCTGCCCATCGTTGAGCGCCGTCAGCATGAGCCCTATGGGGAAGCCGAACGGGAGTTTCAACTCATTCGCCGGGGGCGGTATGTCGAATTCAACCTCGTCTATGACCGTGGCACCGTTTTTGGCCTTGAAACCCGCGGACGCACGGAGTCCATTCTGATGTCGCTCCCCCCCCTGGCCAAGTGGCTCTATGACTATCGTCCGGCGCCCGGTTCGCGCGAAGCCGAAGCGATGACCTATTTCACCCCGCAGGACTGGCTGGGTCTGGGACAGGCAACGGCATAAGTCCTGTACACTTGCGATAGCCGGGCGGAACCATCACAGGAGGCCCACTAGGTGGGTTCGCCCGGTACTCTCTCATCTGACATCCCTGCGGCACCTGCTTCACTCTCCGTACAGGTTGGCCATCCCGTTTCGGACGGCAGACCCAACCGCTGGTCATCCAGCCCCAGGAATTCGACGGCGTTTTTCCACAGCAGGCGCTCCCGGTCGGCGTCAGAGAATTCCTCTATCGCGCAAATGAGCTTTCCCGGTTCATCCTCGCCGAGAGGGAAAGGGTAGTCGCTCCCCAGGACGACGCGCGTCATCCCGAAGACTTTCACGACGTAGCGCAGGGCATCGGCATCGTGAACGAGGGAGTCCACGTAAATTTGCGGCAGATACGTGCGTGGAGGCTGGCTGATATGCACCTGGCAGAGGTCTGGACGGGCGGCCCACCCCTTCGTGATGCGCCCAAGCGTGAACGGAAAGGCGCCACCCCCGTGTGCAAAGCAGCAGCGCAAACGGGGCAGGCGCTCCAGCACCCCTCCAAAAATCATTGAACAGATGGCCAGGGACGTTTCGGCCGGCATCCCCACGAGCCACGGTAGAAAGTAGTTGGGCATGCGTTCCCGCCCGACCATTTCCCAAGGGTGAACGAAAACCGCCGCGCCAAGCTCAGCCGCGCGCTGAAAGAAGGGAAACAGCTCCGGGGCATCGAGATTCCAGTCATTGATATGGGTGCCGATTTCCACGCCGGCCAGGCCCAGGTCACGGACACAGCGCTCAAGCTCACGGGCAGCCAGCTCAGGCGATTGCATCGGGAGCGTTCCCAGACCAACGAAATATGCTGGATGGCGCGCAACGACCTCAGCAATGTGATCGTTCAGAAAGCGCGCCAAATCGTAGGCATCGTGTGGCTTGGCCCAGTAACTGAACATCACCGGCACGGTGGATAGCACCTGCGTGGTGACGCCATGAGCGTGGCAGTCCCGGATGCGCGCTTCCGGGTGCCAGCAGTTTTCCTGCACCTCACGGAAGAAGCGGTCATCAATCATGATGCGCGCACAGCGTGCGCTAACATGTTCCAGCCGGGGGAAACCTGGATAGCCGTACTTGGCATGCAGGTCTTCCCAGCGCGGTGGCAGAATATGCGTGTGCAGGTCAAGTTTTCGGAGCAAAGCCACGGTGGGCGACCGGAGGGAGGGAAAAAGTCTTTAAATGTGGAAGGGCAAGGTTTCGCAACCTTGCCCTATGTTTCCGGCAGCTATCTACTTTCCCACGCAGTTGCCCGCGCAGTATCATCAACTCTACGGAGCTTAACTTCCGTGTTCGGAATGGGAACGGGTGTGTCCTCCGCGATATGGCCACCGAAACTCGTTACCCCGAAGGGTTAGCTCGTATTCGACAAATTTTGTGGTTAAGCCGATCGGTTATTAGTACGAGTCAGCTCAATGCATTACTGCACTTACACCTCTCGCCTATCAACGTAGTAGTCTTCTACCAACCTGATTGGGAAGTCTTATCTTCGGACTAGCTTCGCACTTATATGCTTTCAGCGCTTATCTATACCCAACTTAGCTACCCTGCGGTGCTGCTAGGCGCAACAACAGGTACACCAGAGGTTGGTCCAACCCGGTCCTCTCGTACTAGGGTCAGCCTCCGTCAAACTTCCAACGCCCACACCAGATAGGGACCGAACTGTCTCGCGACGTTCTAAACCCAGCTCACGTACCGCTTTAATCGGCGAACAGCCGAACCCTTGGGACCTTCTTCAGCCCCAGGATGCGATGAGCCGACATCGAGGTGCCAAACCGCCGCGTCGATGTGGACTCTTGGCGGCGATCAGCCTGTTATCCCCGGCGTACCTTTTATCCTTTGAGCGACGGCCCTTCCATTCGGAACCGCCGGATCACTAAGCCCGACTTTCGTCTCTGTTCGACTTGTCTGTCTCACAGTCAAGCTGGCTTATGCCTTTACACTCTACAGGTGATTTCCAAACACCTTGAGCCAACCTTTGGGAGCCTCCGTTACTCTTTAGGAGGCGACCGCCCCAGTCAAACTACCCACCTGACACTGTCACTCCCTTGCGGGCAGATTAGAACTCAAAAGCTTTCAGGGTGGTATCTCACCGGTGACTCCACTGAGCCCAGAAGCCCAGCTTCACAGTCTCCCACCTATCCTGCGCAAAAAACTTTTCAGTTCAATATCAGGCTGTAGTAAAGGTGCACGGGGTCTTTCCGTCTAGATGCGGGAAACCGGCATCTTCACCGGTACTACAAATTCGCTGTGCCACTCGTTAAGACAGTCATCAGATCGTTACGCCATTCGTGCGGGTCGGAACTTACCCGACAAGGAATTTCGCTACCTTAGGACCGTTATAGTTACGGCCGCCATTCACTGGGGCTTCAATTCAGGGCCTGATATGATCTCACCCCTCCTTTTAACCTTCCAGCATTGGGCAGGCGTCAGCCCCCATACGTCGTCTTGAC